>NZ_JBGNUT010000005.1:0-435722 GCF_041951385.1 Actinomadura sp. NTSP31
GGGGGGGTCGGGCCGCGCCCACGGCCTGGAGGGTCTGGCCCGGCGCCTCCATGAGGCGGGGGCCTGCGGGACGGCATCACCGCCGAGCAGGCCGGTCACACATGGTGGCTGCTCACCGGCTTCCGAGCCGGTGTCACCAGCGGTACCAGCGGCCGCGGCGGCCGGACGGGCCAGTGCTGCGGGCGACGAAGCCCACGAGCCACACGATCAGGACGACGGCCGCGACGATCCAGAGGACCTTCAGGGTGAAGCCGATCCCGAACAGGAGCAGCGCGAGGAGCAGGACGAGAATCATGAGCCAGGGCATCGGGGGGCCTCCTAGTTGGTCGTGTCGGCGCAGAGTGTCCCCAAAGAAGAGCCTTTGACTCCTGACAAGGATCACGTTTGGTCCGCCGCGGACGCGCGGAAGCCCGCCGCGGCGGCGCGGCGGGCTTCCGGGGAGGGCGGGTCAGGCCAGGCCGGACTTGGTGAGCCAGTCCTTGGCGACCTTCTCCTGGTCGTCCTTGTCGATGGCGATCCGCTTCATCATGTCCAGGAGGTCCTGGGTGGTGAGCTTGGCGGAGACGGCGTTCAGCGCCGCCACCGCGGTCGGGTTCACCGCGGACTTGTTGACCAGCGGCGTCACGTTCTGCGCGCTGAAGACGTGCTGCGGGTCCTCCAGGACGACGAGCTTCTTCTGCACGATGGTCGGGTCGGTGGTGAACAGGTCGGCGGCCTGCACCTTGTTCTCGGTGAGCAGCTTGACCAGGGTGGCCTGGGCGCCGGCGTCGAACGGCTGGAACTTCTTGAAGTCCAGGCCGTACACCTTCTTCAGGCCGACGAGGCCCTGCTGGCGGGTCTTGAACTCCGACGGACCGGCGATGGTGAGCTGGTTCGCGACCGGCTTGAGGTCGGCGATGCTCTTCAGCTTGTACTTGGACGCGGTCTGCGGGTTGACGGTGACCGAGTCCTTGTCCTCGGCCTGCGCGGAGTTCAGGACCTCCACCGACGCGGGCAGCTTCGCCTTGAGGGCGGCGTTGACCTCGTCGGTGGTGGCCGCGGTGCTGGTCTTGTCGACCGAGGTGGTCAGCAGGGCGCCGTTGTACTCCGGCATCACGCCGATGCCGCCCTTGACGACCTGGTCGTAGTAGATCTCGCGGGCGCCGATGTTGAACTTGCGGTCGACCTTGAGGCCCTTGGCCTCCAGCGCCTGCGCGTACACCTCGCCGATCAGGCCGCTCTCGGGGAAGTTGGCGCCGCCGACGGTGATGGTGCCCTTGGCGGCGCCGCCGCCGGACAGGGGGTTCTTGTCGTTGTCGTCGCCCCCACCGCCGCAGGCCGACAGCGCCAGGGCGGCCGCGAGGCCGACGGCCGCGCCACGGATGATGTGCTTCATGGTCGGTTTCCTTCGTTGAAAGGGTCAGGACGAACGGGCGGTGCCGAGCAGGCCCGGCGAGACGACGAGGCGGCGCAGCGCCGCGAAGACGACCTGGACGATCAGCGCGAGCAGCACCACCAGCACGGTCCCTCCGACGACGAGCTGGTAGTCGTTGCGGGCCAGGCCGTCGATGATGTAGCGGCCGAGGCCCCCGAAGCCCGGGTAGGCGACGATGGTGGCGGTCGCCACCACCTGGATCGCGGACGTGCGCAGCCCGAGCAGGATCAGCGGCAGCGCCATCGGCACCTCGGCGCGCCACAGCACGCCCCAGCCCGTCATGCCCATGCCGCTGGCGGCGTCCTTGGCGTCGGCGTCGACGCCGAGCAGGCCCTCGTAGGTGTTGACGAGGATCGGCGGGATGGCCAGCGCGACGAGCGCGATCAGCGCGGCCGTGATGCTGTAGTGGACGAGGACGACGTACACCACGAGGCCGAACGTGGGGATCGCGCGGGCCAGGTTGGCGATGCTGACCACGGCGAAGCCGCCGCGGCCGGTGTGCCCGATGAGCAGGCCGAGCGCCAGCCCGATCACGGCGGCGCAGGCCAGCGACACGCCGCTGTAGATCACGTGCTGGAGCAGCCGGTGCGGGATGCCGTCCTCGCCGTGCCACTGCGCGGACGTGGTCAGCCACGTCCAGCACAGATGGATCTGGTTCCACACGTCGTTCACGATGCCCTCCTGCGCGCCCGCGCCCAGGGGGTGAGCAGCCGCTGGACGATGACCAGGACCGCGTCCGTGGCGAGCGCCAGCAGGACGATCAGCACCGACGCGGCGAGGATCTGGGTCTGGAACTGCAGTTGGGACCCGCGGATGATGTCGTAGCCGAGCCCGCCCTGGCCGATCAGCTGGCCGATCGCGACGAGGCTGATCGACGACACCGCGGCGACCCGGACGCCGGCGATGACGACGGGCACCGCGATCGGCAGCTCGACCTGGACGAGCCGGCGGATCGTGCCGAACCCCATCGCGGTGGCGGCCTGCCGGACCGGTTCGGAGACCGAGCCGAGGCCGTCCACCACGTTCGGGATCAGCACCGACAGGCTGTAGAGGGTCAGCGGGATCATCACCGTGGACGCGCTCAGCCCGGTGTACTGGATGAACAGCATGAACAGGGCCAGCGACGGGATCGCGTAGAGCACGTTCGACACGGTCAGGACCGGCGCGTACAGCCACCGCCAGCGGCGGCAGGCGACCCCGGCGGGCAGCGAGATGATCAGCCCGAACAGCACCGGCAGCAGCGCCAGCCGGATGTGGATGACGGCGTGGTCGCCGAGCGAGTCGGTGTGCTCGCCGATCCAGCCCCAGTCGATGTCCATCAGTCGCCGGCACCGCCCTTCACGGGCGCGTCGGCGGGCGCCGGGTCGGCCGCCGCCGGGTCGTCCGCGGGCGCCGGGCCGGCCGGCGCCGGGTCGTCGGCGCGGTCCCCGCGGTCGGCCCCGTGGGTGGGGACGGCGAGCAGGTCGGCGCCACTCGCGGTGCCGAGGACGGCTCCCGTGCCGTCGACGGCGACCGCCAGCCCCGCCGGGGACAGCACGGCCGCGTCGAGCGCGGCCCGCGCGGAGTCCTCGCCGGGGCGGAACGTGGCGCCGAGCGGAGCGAGCGGGGCCTCCCCCAGCGGGCCGGCGACCCGGCCGGGGCGCACCCAGCCGAGCGGGCGGCGGGCGCCGTCGACGACGAGGACCCAGTCCAGGCCCGCGGCGTCCGCCGCGGGCGCCGACGCCGGCCGGATCGCCTCCTCGCTCAGCCGCAGCCCGCCCGTGTCGGCGAAGGACAGCGTGCGGATGCCCCGGTTCTGGCCGATGAACCCGGCGACGAAGTCGTCGGCGGGGTGGGCCAGGAGGTCCTCGGGGGCGTCGACCTGGACGAGCCTGCCGCCGGTCTGGAACACCGCGACGCGGTCGCCGAGCTTGATCGCCTCGTCGATGTCGTGGGTGACGAACACGATCGTCTTGTGCAGCTCGGCCTGCAGGCGCAGGAACTCGTCCTGCAGCTCGGCGCGCACGACCGGGTCGACGGCGCTGAACGGCTCGTCCATCAGCATGATCGGCGGGTCGGCGGCGAGCGCGCGGGCGACGCCGACGCGCTGCTGCTGCCCGCCGGACAGCTGGAACGGGTACCGGCTCGCCATCGAGGGGTCGAGGCCCACCCGCTCCATCAGCTCGTGCGCGGTCTTGCGGGCCTTCTTCTTGCTCCAGCGCAGCAGGTACGGGACGGTCGCGATGTTGTCCTCGATGGTGCGGTGCGGGAACAGCCCGGCGTGCTGGATGACGTAACCGATGCCGCGCCGCAGCTCGGCGGGCTTGCGCTCGCGGACGTCCCCGCCGTCGATGAGCACGCGCCCGGCGGTGGGCTCGACCATGCGGTTGATGGTGCGCAGCGCGGTGGTCTTGCCGCCGCCGGAGGTGCCGACGAACACGGTGATCCGGCCCGTCTGGCATTCCAGGCTGACGTCGTCGAGCGCGACGGTGCCGTCCGGGTAGCGCTTGGTCACGCCCTCAAAGGTGATCAAACGATTCACGTCCTCGTTGGGCGTCGCAACGCCGATGATCGACTTCGGCCTTCTCCTCAACCGTAGCCAATGTGTACCGTCCCGTCAGAGTCCCGGCCTGTCCGGAACATCGGTTCTTGAGGATAACTATCTGAAATCTGGGGAAAGTAGCGTAGGCCTGTGGAGAACAGCCGAATCGTTATCGACGGCGCCTCGCTCACCTGCGCTGAGGTCGTGTCGGCGGCCCGCGAAGATGTGACGGTCGCCATAGCTCCCGAGGGGGTGGAGCGTGCCCGCGCGGCCTGGAAGGTGGCCCGCGAGGTCGCCGCGTCGCAGCCGGTCTACGGGCGGACGACGGGGGTCGGCGCGAACCGCGTGGTCGACGTGGAGTGGGAGGACGCCGACGCGCACGGGCTGCGGCTGCTGCGCAGCCACGCGGCCGGGGCGGGGCCGCTGGTCCCGCCGGAGATCGTCCGCGCGATGCTGGCCGTCCGGCTGAACCAGATCGCGGCGGGCGGCTCGGGGGTCGAACCTGGAGCGCTCCAAGCGCTCGCGGACGTCCTCAACCTGGGGCTGCTCCCGCCCGTCCCGGTGTACGGGGCGATCGGCACCGGCGACCTGACCGCGCTGGCGTCGACGGCGCTGTGCCTGCTGGGCGAGCGGGACTGGCTGGCCGGGCCGGACGGGACGCCCGAGCGCGGCCCGCGGTACCGGCTCCAGTCCGCCGACGCGCTGGCCTTCATCAGCTCCAACGCCGCCACGCTCGGGGAGGCGGCGGTCGCGGTGGCCGACCTGCGGGAGACGCTGCGCGCCTCGACGGTCGTGGCCGCGCTGTCGCACTTCGCGGTCCGGGCGTCGGAGGAGCCGTACGCGCCGGCCGTGCAGGACGCGTGCCCGCACCCCGGCCAGCGCGCGGCCGCCGGCGCCATGCGCACCCTGCTCGCCTTCGACCGGCCCGCCCCGATGCGGATCCAGGACCCGTACGGCTACCGGGCGTTCCCGCAGGTCCACGGCCCGGCGCTGGAGGCGGCCGGGTACGCCGAGCAGGTGGTCGCGCGGGAGATCAACGCGGCGGCCGAGAACCCGCTGGTGGACGTCGCCGGGCGGACCGTCTGGCACAACGGCAACTTCCACACCGCCTACGTCGGCCTCGCCCTCGACGCCGCCCGCGCCGCGCTGTTCCAGACGATGGCGCTGGCCGCCGCGCGGCTCGGCACGCTCGCCGAGCCGTCGTTCACCGGCCTGTACCCGTTCCAGGGCGCCACCGAGGCGTCCTCGGGGATCATGATCCTGGAGTACGTGGCGCACTCCTGCCTCGCCGACGTGCGCCGGCTCGCCACCCCAGCCGCGCTCGGCAGCGCGGTGCTGTCGCGCGGCGTCGAGGAGCACGCGGGCTTCTCCACCCAGTCGGCGCGCGCGACGACCGACGCCGTGGCCGCCTACCGGCTCGGCCTCGGCTGCGAGCTGGTCGCCGCCGTCCGGGCGCTGCGGATGCAGGGGCGCGCCCCGTCGGGCGGGCCGCTGCGGTCGGCGGTCGACCTGGCGGAGGCCGTCCTGGACCCGCGCGTGGAGGACCGGCCGCTGGACGCCGACATCGCCGTGGCCGCCGACCTGCTGCCCCGGCTGGCCCGCCTGCACCCCTGACGCTAGGAGGGCGGGCCGCCGGTGGAGGTGCGGACGCGCAGCGACGGCTCGCGCACCACGCGGCGCTTGCGGGGCTTGCCGTCGATGACGTCCACGATGAGCCGGACGGCGGCGTGCACGATGCCGTCGATGTCCCAGTCGACGGACGTGAGCGGCGGTGTGAGCAGCGCCGACATCGGATGGTCGTCGTAGCCGCAGACCGCGATGTCGCCGGGCACGTCCAGGCCCAGCTCGCGGGTGGCGGCGTAGACGCCGTAGGCGATGGAGTCGGCGAAGCAGAACACCGCCGTCGGACGGTCGGGGCCGGCGAGCACCCGCCGCGCGACCTCGGTGGACTCGGCGAGCGACTGCGGCACCACGACCACGTCGACGCGCAGCCCGAGCCGCTCGGCCTCGGCGTTGACGTGCACGTCGGCCGGGCGGTCGGGGGTGCTCGCGCCGGTGGAGGTGAAGACGGTGACGCGCTGGTGGCCGAGGTCGCGCAGGTGCTCCAGCGCGAGCGTGACGCCGCGCCGGTTGTCGAACACGACCTCGCCCTGCGACCGGCCGCCGTGCAGGGCGTCGCCGATCGACACCACCGGGACCGTCTCCGACAGCTCGGCCCAGAAGGGGGCGGCCGGGTCGAGCGGCTGGACGATCAGCCCGTCCACCCGCTGGTCGCGCAGCCGGCGGGCGAGGGCCAGCTCGCGCTCGGGGTCGCCGCCGGCGTCGACGATCAGCGCGTAGCGGTCGCGGGCCAGCAGCGCGCGGCCGATGCCGGTCGCCAGGGACTGCTGCCAGTAGTCCTCCAGCGACCCGCACAGCAGCCCGACCTGGTCGGTGCGGCCGCTGGCCAGCGCGCGGGCGATGGGATGGGCCTCGTAGCCGAGCTCCTCGGCCGCCGCGCGGACCCGCTCCTGGGTCTCCTCCGAGGTCTGGATGCCGCGCAGCGCGTACGAGACGGCGGCGGGCGACAGCCCCGTCGCCTGCGCCACTTCACGGATGGTCGCGCGTTTGCGCCTCTCCGACATCCCTCCAACGTTAGACGGCCCCGCTGACAGGGCGGGGGACCCCACTTGACGAGTCGGTTGCTGAACCGCTTCACTGAAACGGTTAACTGATACGGTTCAGCTGCCATCTCCCCTGCTCACCGCACCACCCGTACACCCGTCAAGAAAAGGAAGGGAGCGACCCGTGCCGCACGATGCCGACGTCCTGTCCCCAGACCCCGGTCTCGCGGACCTGCCCGCCCGCCCGCTCGACAAGCGCGAGCTGCGCGCCCTGGTGGACGACCTGGCGGAGCGCCCCGGGCTGTGGCGGCAGCACGTCGAGTTCCCGGACGGGCACCGGCACTACGCCTCGCTGTACCGGGACGAGCACGTGGACGTGTGGCTGCTGTGCTGGACGCCCGGCAACGACACCGGGTGGCACGACCACGACGTGTCCTCGGGCGCGGTACGCGTCGTCAGCGGCGCCATCGAGGAGAACAACCCCCGCATCGGCGGCGCGCACGTCCGCACGGTCGTCACGGAGGGGCGGTCGTTCTGCTTCGGCCCCGACCACATCCACCGGCTCACCGGGGTGGCCGACGCCAGCGTTTCCATCCACGCCTACTCGCCGCCGCTGTGGCGGATGGGCCAGTACACCATCGACGAGTCGGGCGTGATGCGCCGCCTGTCGGTCGGCTACGCCGACGAGCTCCGCCCGCAGGACGCGCCCGCCTGATCTTGGTACCCCTGGCGGGCCCGACCGGGGGAGACGGGCCCGCCAGGGAAGGCGGCCGTCCGATGCCCGCTCACATCGGACGGCCACTCACAGAACACTCAGCGCACCGCCTCCCGAAAACGTCACACCCCCGGCGCGACGGTTTCCGGGGGCGCCGCGCGGCGGCGGTCGATCCACCGGTCGGTCAGCGCGCACACCGCGACGGCGACGGCGAAGCACAGCGCGGCGGCGCGGAGCACCCCGGCCTCGTAGTAGGCGTCGGTCACCAGCAGGACGGCGGCGACCCCGGCCGCTCCCCCGGCGAGCAGCGCCAGGACGATCTGGACGGCCCAGAGCACCGTGCGGCGCGTCCCGGCACCCGAGAGCCCTTCCCTGAGCGCGTACACCGCGCCCGCCGCGCAGATGAGCAGGCCCGCCACGCCGGAGACGATCGGCGTCCCGAAGTTCACGCCGTACCGGACGGCCAGTGCCGGAACGAAGAAGAGGGCGAGGGCCCAGCGCAGCCCGGTGCCGATGGACGTCAACGCCAGTCCGGACTCGCCGCCCTGCGGCAGCCGGGTCGCCCACCAACGGGCCGCCACCAGAATCACCGCCGTGACCATCGCGCCTGGCAGGCGTCCACCGAGATGCCCGAGGTTGTAGAGGAGGGCCGTGTCATAGACGGTCAGCACCAGTTGCCCTAGCGCCCACACCGAGACGGCGAACAGGAGCATCTGCGGGAACGACGAAACGGTAGGCGCGTCGGTGTCCTGCCGGGCGAGCCATTGGACGAGCAATGGCGTCACCAGGCCGGTGCACACGCGGATGACGATGTCGTCCACCGTGTAAGGAGTGTGCAGATTCCACTCCACGGCGCAGAAGGAGAACGTGTAGGAGAGGGACGCTGCCCACAGCATCCATGACGTGGCGACGCGCCTGTAAAGCCCGCGATCCAGCCACCGCAAGACCGTCACGAACGAGAGCAACCCGAACGGCAGCTCAAGGAACGCCGGCACACGCAGCAGGCACGGCGCCAGCAGTCCGGGGTGCGGGAAGTGCGCGGCCAGAGAACGCATGGACGACCCGTCCGCCAGCGCGAACCACCCCTCGGGCACGTACCGCGCTATGAAGGACGTGTCGCCGCCGTGCACGCGCAATATGTACACGGTGAAAAACACCTGGTTGAGGTAGACGAGCGCTACCACCAGCGCGAGGAACATTTCCGGCCGGGCCCAGGCACGCCCAGCGTTTCCACCCGCATTCCCGTTCCGCACCAGACGCGGCACGAATGCAAGGCTCACGGCGGTCGACAGTACGACCGCGGCGTCCACCCCTATGGCCATGACCGACCAACATAAGGCCGTCCAGGCCGGACGGTCAGCGGGAGACCAGCTCCGGCTCCGGCTCGGGGGCGCGCGGGGCGGGCACGTCGTCGGCGGGAACGGGCTTGCGGCCCCGTACCGGCTCCAGGGACGCCAGCAGCCGCGCCCGCAGCCATGCCGCGCCGGGCCGTTCCACCAGCCGGTGCACGGCGTACGCGAGCGCCAGCGACGCCGCGACGACGACCGCGAGCGCCGCCCACCGGTTCAGCCCGGGGTACACGGCGTCCAGGAGGGGCAGCGCGAGCTGCGAATGGACCAGGTACAGCGGATACGTCAGCGCCCCGAAGACGGTCAGCCCGCGCCACCGCGCCCACGCCAGCCGCCCCGTCGCGACGAGGATCATCACCAGGAAGATCGCGGTGACGGCGACCGCGACGACCCGGTCGTCCGAGCCCTTGAACGCCGTCCCGGCGCGCCAGGAGCCCCAGTGCAGCGCCAGCAGGTACGACACCGCGACGAAGCCCCACAGCAGCAGCGTCGGCCCGAACCGGTGGATCAGGAACAGGGCCATCCCGGCCACGAAGTACGGGCTCCACGTCGGCACCAGCATGATCTGGAGCAGGTTGCTGCCGGCCTCGTCGGCGAACACGCCGCCGAACGTCCACGCCGCCATGAAGACCAGGCAGGAGCGGTAGGTGATCCCGATCCCGGCGAGCACCGCCGCCAGCACGTAGAAGTGCATCTCCACCCAGAGCGTCCAGTAGACGGCGTCGACGTTCTGCACGCCCAGCCCGCCCTGGAGCATCGTCAGGTTCGGCACCACCAGCCCCGGGACGCCGTGGCCCTGCCGGAACACCGCGTACACGACCGCGCCGAGCAGCACGCTCGCCCAGTACGCGGGCATCAGCCGCACCAGCCGGGAGATGCCGAACTCCCCCGGCGAGCGCCCCCACGCGCTCATCAGGATCACGAACCCGCTGATGACGAAGAACAGGTCCACGCCGAGGTAGCCGTACCGGGTGACCGCGCCGAGCGCGGGGAACACCTCGCGCGCGTGCTCCGGCCACGGCCCCGCCCCGCCGAACCCGGTGAAGTGGTACAGGACGACCGCCGTCGCCGCCAGGAATCGGAGCAGGTCCAGTTCGCGCAGCCGTGGGTGTCGGGTCACCGCGGAACCCTTTCGGGGACGGGTGGCGCGGCGCCGGACGCGGCATGAGGACGCGGTGAACGGCGGGTGTAGGCGGGGCATTGCGCTCAGACGGGCCCGTGCGGAAGGAGGGGATCAGTAAGATACCCGTGCATCTTCCCCAACAATTGGTGGTCCTCCATGACATCTCGCCGCGCCCGACGCGGCGCGGCGACCCTCCTGCTGTGCCTGGGCCTGCTCGGCCTGCCCCTGCTGTCGGGCTGCGGCGGCGTCAGCGGAACCGGGCACCGGACGGCCAGGGCCGACGGCCCCGCCCTCCAGAAGGCCCCCGCGAAGGCCGGCCCGGGGAAGGCGGCCCGCCCGTCGGTGGTGTTCTTCCTCGGCGACAGCTACACGGTCGGCGACCGGGGCGTCCAGCCGGAGAGCACCTACGCGTCGGCGACCGGGCGGCTGATGGGCTGGCAGGTCATCGTGAAGGGGCGCGCCGGGACCGGCTTCGTCAAGACGGTCGGCGGGCAGGCGTTCCTGCAGCTGTTCGAGAGCCAGCTCGGCTGGCGCCCCGCGCCCGACATGCTGATCGTCTCGGGCGGCCACAACGACTGGCGGGCGCCGGCGCCGCGCGTCGCCGCCGCGGCGCGGGCACTGCTCGAGCGGGCGAGGCAGCGCTGGCCCGGCACGCACATCGTGCTGATGGGCCCGCTGTGGGGCAACGACACCCCGCCGCCCAACGAGCTGGCCGTCCGCAACGCGCTGCGGAACCTGGCGACGCAGATGGCGGTCCCGTTCGTCGACCCGCTCGCGGAGCGGTGGATCACCGGGAACCGGCTGACCCGCCAGGGCAACGCGCCGCAGTACATCAAGAAGGACGGGACGCACCCCGACGAGGCGGGCCACCGCTATGTGGCGACCCGCCTCGCGGCCGACGTCGAGCGCCTCGGCCTCGCTCAGCCCGTCCGCAAGACCGGCTGACCCCTCCGATCAGGCCCCGGCGGTCAGGTTCCGGCGGGGCGGGCGAGGGTGAGGGAGAAGTCGCCGGACTCGTCGGTCCAGAACTCGGCCGGCTCCATGCCGGCGGCGCCGAGTTCGGACGCGAGGCGCTCGCGGCGGAACTTCGCGGAGATCTCGGTGCGCATCTCCTCGCCCTCGGCGAACGAGACCTCCAGGTCGAGGCCGCCGACGCGGACGTCCTGGTCGCGGGTGGACCGCAGCCGCATCTCGATCCACTCGTCGGCCTCGTTCCAGACCGCGACGTGCTCGAACGCGTCCGGGACGAAGTCCGCGTCCAGCTCGCGGTTGATGACGTACAGGACGTTCTTGTCGAACTCGGCGGTGACCCCGGCCGCGTCGTCGTAGGCGCGGACGAGCCGCCCGGGGTCCTTGACGAGGTCGGCGCCGAGCAGCAGGAAGTCGCCGTCGGACATGGTGGCGCGCAGCCCGCCGAGGAACCCGATGCGGGCGGCGGGCGGCATGTTGCCGATCGTCCCGCCGAGGAAGGCGATCAGCCGCCGCTCCCCGGCCGGCAGCAGGTGCAGGTGCTGCTCGTAGTCGGCGACGACCGTCCGGACGGTGAGGCCGGGATGGTCGGCGGCGATCCCGGCCGCCGCCTCCTCCAGGAAGTCGCCGCTGACGTCCACCGGGACGTAGGAGCGGAGCGTCCCGGACAGGGCGTCGAGCAGCAGCCGGGTCTTCTCCCCCGACCCGGCGCCCAGCTCCAGCAGCGTGCGGGCGCCGGTGATCTCGGCGATCTCGGGGGCGCGGGCGGTGAGGATCTCGCGCTCGCGGCGGGTCGGGTAGTACTCCTCCAGCTTGGTGATCTCCTCGAAGAGCGCGCTGCCGCGCTCGTCGTAGAACCACTTGGGCGGCAGGGTCTTCGGCGTGCCGGTGAGCCCCTCCCGGACGTCCTGTCGGAGCGTCTTGGCGAGGTCGTCGGCGGTCAGGAACCGGTCCACGTGGTCCTCCTAGCAGCGGGTCCCTGTCAAAGGGAGTCGATACGGACGCCGGAACCGGGTCCGGCGGTGACGAGCGAGCGATCCGGGACGGGCCGCCAGCCGGGGCGCTCGTCCAGCGGTTCGGAGACGATCTGGACCGCGTCCGCGTCCTCGCGGACGAACAGGGAGTCGCCCCAGGTGGTGGCGGCGAGGGCCGTCCCGTCGGAGGCGAGCAGGTTGTAGCGGCCGCCGGTCAGGCCGGTGACGGCCGCGACGACGGCGGCCAGGCCCTCCCCGAGGGACGCGCCGTCGCGCCAGTGCCGGACGGCGATGGCGAACAGCGGCGCCGAGTCGAGCGGCGCGCGGGCGTCCGGGACGCCGGCGAGGTCGCCGGCGAGCTCGCGGAGCTTGGCCTCGACGCCGGCGAAGCCCTCGACCTTGCCGTTGTGGCTGAACAGCCAGGCGCCCTCGCGGAACGGCTGCGCGCACGACTCGTCCACCGGGAACCCGACGGTCGCCGAGCGGATCGCCGCGACGGCGCAGGACGCGCGGACGGTCCCGGCGATCTCGCGGAACGACTGGTCGGTCCAGAGCGGCTGGGCCCGCCGGAACCGGACGGCGGCGCCGCCGGAGTACCAGCCGGCGCCGTACCCGTCGGCGTTCAGCAGGTTCCCCTGCGTCATGCGCGGCGCGTACGCCTGGTGTTCGAGGGAGTGCTCGCCCTCGTAGATGAGCGAATGCAGGGTCCGCTCGGTGCCCAGGTATCCGAGGTGGCGGCACACTCAGCCCTCACCTGCCGAGCGCGCGCAGCGGAACCCGGAGAAGATCTGCCGCCGGATGGGGTAGTCCCAGTTGCGGAACGAGCCGCGTATGGCGAGCGGGTGCGTGGCCCACGAACCGCCGCGCAGCACCTTGTAGTCGGGGCCGAAGAACACTTCGGAGTACTCCTTGTAGGGGAACGAACGGAAGCCCGGGTAGCCGTGGAAGTCCGACGACGTCCACTCCCACACGTCGCCGATGAGCTGCCTGACTCCGTAGGCGGACGCACCGGACGGGTAGGAGCCGACATCGGCCGGGCGTAGCGTCCTCTGCCCGAGGTTGGCGCGGCCCTCTTCGTAGACCTCGCCCCATGGGAACTTGCGGGAGTGCTGTGTGGCCGGATCCCAGCGGGCGGCCTTCTCCCACTCGGCCTCCGTGGGGAGGCGCTTGCCGGCCCATCGCGCGTAGGCGTCGGCCTCGTACCAGCACACGTGCTGGACGGGCTCATGCGGCGGGACCGGTTCGGTGCGTCCGAACCTGCGCCGCACCCACTGCCCTCCCTCCTTCGACCAGAACGCGGGGGCGCGCTTACCGGTGGTGGTGCGGCACTCCCATCCGGCGGGCGTCCACCAGCGCGGGTCGTCGTATCCGCCCGCTTCCATGAAGGCGGTGTAGGCGGCGTTGGTGACCGGCTCCACGTCGATGTAGTACGCGGGCAGATCCACCCTGTGGACGGGGCGCTCGTTGTCGTAGGCCCAGGGGTCGTCCGACGTGCCCATTTCGAACGGCCCCGCGGGGACGAGCACCTCGTCGGCCCCGGACGCTGCGGCTGGTTTCTGCAAGGGCTCCGCCGCCGGGTCGAGGAGTGCGGGAGCACCTTTGCGGAGCTGATGCGTCGCCAGCATCGTCTCGTCGTGCATGTGCTCGTGCTGGACGACCATCCCGTACACGAACCCGCCCGAGGTGAGCGGGTTCGCCGTGTCGAACCGCACGGACGGCAGCGCGTCCAGCACCTTGGCGCGCACCGTGCCGATGTAGGCGCGCGCCTCCTCCGGCGACAGCAGCGGCAGCGACGGCCGTTCGGCGCGCGGATGCTCGAACGCGTCGTACAGCGTGTCGATCTCCGGGCGCATCGGCTCGATGCCCGCGGCCTCCCGCAGCAGCCACAGCTCCTCGTAGTTGCCGACGTGCGCCAGGTCCCAGACCAGCGGCGACATCAGCGGCGACACCTGCGAGGTGAGGCCGGTCCCGTCGAGGACGTCGGTGGTCAGGCCGAAGCTGCGGTCGCGCACCGTGCCGAGTTCGGTGGCGATCAGTTCCTTCAGCGCGTCCTCGTCGTGCTCGTCGTACTCGGCGATCGGGCCCGGGGAGCTCAGTGGTGCCATGTCAGGTCCTCCTCGGACATCGTGGTGGGAGCCTCGCCGGAAGAGCCGGCGCGGGCGGAGCCGGCGCGCGCGGGACGGGCGGGGCCGTCGTCGGCGGGAGTGCGGCCGCGCTCGACGTAGCGGCGCGCGTACTCCTCCACCAGCGGGACGAGCCCGGCCGCGCCCATCCGGGGCAGCGCGTCCAGCGCCGCCGTGAAGCAGGTGCGGGCGGCGGCGGCCAGCGACGCGTCGGCGAGCCCGTCGCGGGCCGCCTCCGCCCACAGGTGCGCCACCGGCTCCGCCGCCTCCTCGGCGGCGCGCGACGCGGCCGGGTCGTCCAGCAGCGCGGCGGCGACGGCGACGGGCACCGGCCAGTACCGGGCCGGCAGCGCGTCGATCATCCGCAGTTCGAGCCAGCCGCGCGGCCGGACCGGCGGGAACAGCGTGGACAGGTGGTAGTCCAGGTCCCGGGCGCCCGGCTCGCCCTTGGCCAGCCATTCCCGGAACGACATGCCGGGGTCGGACACCCACTCCCCGGACGCGGTCTTGACCAGCATGACCTGCGCGTCCAGCGCGTACCGCGTCCACGCCTCGGCGGGGTCGCCGTCCGCGCCGTCGCGCAGGACCGGCAGGGTGCGGCACGGGTCCAGCTCGGTCCAGATGGCCTGCCGGGACGAGCGCAGCCCGGTGCGCCGGCCGGCGTGCAGCGGCGAGTTGGCGAACGCCGCGACCAGCAGCGGCCCGAGCGCGTGCACCAGCCGCCAGCGGCGGGCCGCGTCGGCGCGGTCGGCGCCGATGTCCAGGCAGACCTGCACGGACGCGGTCGAGCACATCATCGCCATCCCGGCGTCGGCGAACCCGCCCGCGACGAAGTAGTCGCGCATGCACCCGTAGCGCGGATGCTCGGCCTGGAAGCGGGGCCGCCGGACGGGATCGACGCCGTGCCCGACGAGGTCCAGGCCGGCGGGGGCGAGCGCGTCCCGCACGTGCGCGATGTCCCCGGCGAGCGCCGCCTGCAGTTCGGAAATGCCGGGGAACGGCGCGGAGCTCAGTTCGAGCTGCCCGCCGGGCTCGTAGGTGACGGCGCTTCCGCCGGGCGGCGGCCCGGCCTCGTCCACGAGCATGCGCACCCGCCGCGCGGGCACGTGCGCGGTCGCGTCGCGGTCGTCGACGACGAACCACTCCGTCTCCGCGCCGACCGTCCCGGGCGGGCCGGTCTTGAAGCAGACGCCGTAAATGTGCTGGTAGACGTCGTCTTCGGTGAGTCCTGACACGCGGCCTCCTCGAAAACTCGATAACGAGTTCGAATCCTTCCCTGCTGAACCGGATCAGGAATCCGCGAATTTTTGTGAACTTCCTTAAATCTGGGTGAACATGACCGTCTGCCGTCGAAGTGATTACTTTCCGTGCTATTCGACACGATGTTCACTCCCCCGCTTCTCACCGGTTGACTGCAGGCGCTAGAGTCCCGCTACCGACCGGTATGCACTGATCGAGTGCAGCCCGGTGCCAGCACCGGAGACGACCGGGAGGTCACATGCGCGGCGACCTGGGCTCGCTCTACGACGCGCACGCCGCCCGCCTGTACGCCTACTGCTGGTCGCTCGTCGGCGACCAGCTCGCGGCGGCGGCGGTCGGCGACACCTTCGCCGCGGCGGTGCACCAGCCGCCGCGCGGCGACAGCGTGCTCTGGCTGTACGCGCTGTCCCGGACGGCCTGCGCCGAGCGCGGCGCCTTCGCCACCCCGTCCGGCGGCCTGCTGTTCGCCGACCCCGACCCCCTCGTCCGCGCCGCCGGCGGCCTGCGCGCCGACCACCGCGAGGTCCTGCTGCTGTGGGCCGGCGAATGGCTGGAGACCCGCGACATCGCCCGCGTCCTCGGCCTCGCGCCCGACACCGTCGTCCAGCTGCTGAACGCCGCCCGGTCCCGGCTCGAGCGCGCCGTCCTCGACACGCTGATGCGCGGCACCGCCGAACCGCGGCTCGACGTCATCGCCGCGTTCGAGAAGGGCCGGCTGCCGCAGCTGCTCGCCAAGCGCGCCCCGGCGCACGCGCCGGACTGGCTGCGCGCCCAGGTCCTCGCCGCCTGCGAGCAGGAGGCCACCGGGCCGCTGCCGAGCGTCTCCGCCCCGACGCCGCTCGTCGTCCTCGGCGAGCCCCACCGCAGGCCGCGCGCCAAGCGCGGCGTCTGGTCCAAGGGCCTCGGCGCCGTCGCGGGCGTCGCCGCGTCCGCCGCCGCCGTCATCGGACTGCTGGCGTCCTGGCCCACCGCGAAGGGCGGCGGCGCCGCGTCGCTCGTCCCCACGGCGGGCAGCGGACGCACCGATCCCGCGTCCGCGAAGACGACCGGCATCACCGAGGACCCGCCGACCGGCCGCACCGGCTCCGAGCGCTCGACCGGCGGGAACCCCGACCCGTCCGAGAACCCGGTGACCAGCGCGTTCGACGGCCGGCCGCAGCCCGCGGGCGGCGTCCCCGGCTCCGGCACCACGCCGGGCACCCCGGGCGCGACGTCCGCGCCGGCGACGTCCCCCGAGCACTCCACGCCCGCGCACGGGTCCGATCCGAGCACCGGCACCCCGGCGAAGCCGACGAAGCCGGCCCCGTCGACGCCGCCCGGTTCGGACACGCCGACCACTCCCCCGGACACCGGCGGCCCCGACCCCACCACCCCGCCCGACGACGGCTCCACCGACCCGACGACGCCGCCGTCCACGCCGCCGTCGACCGACGACCCCGGCACCCCCGCGCCGAGCCCCACGTCCAACCCCGCTCCGGACCCCGGCCAGAGCTGAGGTGCACGCCTTCGGCGTGTGGTCCGGGTTCACGCCCGGGCTTGTGGGGGTCAGGCCTCGGAAGGGGCCGGGTTGGGCTTGAGGGAGTCCTGGACTTCCTGCACCGCGTGGACGGCCCTGGCCTCGGCCGCCTCGATGGCGGCGGCCACGGGGCCGCCGCGGCGCTCGAACAGGAGCAGGAGGCCGCCGACGAGGGCGCCGCTGAGCATGGCCACCAGGTGCCCGACCGCGGCGACCTCCAGCGAGGGCAGGCCCTCGAACAGGAAGGGCAGGAGCGCGGCCCAGGCGCCGAACGCCAGCAGCCGGCGGACGCGGCCGTGCCCGTACAGGACCGCGGCGACGAGCGCCGCGCACAGCACGTAGGACGGGCCGACGTCGGAGATCGTGCGGACCGAGTCCGACAGCAGGCCGGCCTCCAGCCGCACGAACGCGATGCCCTGGCTGATCAGCGTGCCGGCGACGTGCGAGACCGCGACCAGCACGATCGCCCGCACGTTGCCGAACCGCCGGGCGACCGGGAACAGCCCGAGCGCCGCGACGACCAGCAGCGCGCCCTGCGACCCCTCGGCGACGAACGCCGAGGCGATCATGGTGCCGACCGGGTCGACCCCGAGGTTCGCCAGGTTGGTGCTGGCCCACGCGACGACCGCCCGCTGCGCGGCCGGCGGCAGCAGGAAGACCTGCACCAGCCACATCGCGCCGAACAGGCCCAGGAACGTCAGCGGCATCGGGTACCGCTTGATAAACCCGCCCATCATCCCGGCAAGCCTAGGTGCTCCAGAAGTGTCGGGGTCCCGATACCCCCAAGACTCACCGGAAAACGGCGGCTTCTCCAAGGCTCCTCCCTGGTCATCGGTACGGGGATTCCGGCCGCCCGGTTCGACGCCGCGGGCCGTCAGACGGCGGCGGCGGCGTCCACCGGGGTGTCGCCGCGGCGGACGAGCAGCGCCGCGAGGACCGCGACGAGGGCGACCGCGCCGGCGACCGTCAGCGAGGTCTGGAACCCGTCCATGAACGCCAGGTGGCTGCCGTCGGTGATGGCCTTCGCGGCGGGTCCCGGCGTGCCGGGCGGGATGGGCGCCACGCCCTGCGCGACCAGCCCGTCCGTCCCGGACAGCTGGTCCGCCGCTCCCGCGGGCACGCCCGACTCGGTGAGCCGGCCGACCAGCACGTCCCCGACCTTGGTGGACAGCAGGACCCCGAGCACGGAGGTGCCGAGGACGCCGCCGAGCTGCGACGCGGTCTGCTGGAGGCCGCCCGCGACGCCCGCCAGGTGCGCGGGCGCGTTGCCGACGATCGCCTCGGTGCCGGCGACGATGACCATGCCGAACGCCAGGCCGACGAGCACGAACCACGGCCACAGCTGCACGTAGGGGGCGTCCACCCCGATCCGGGACAGGCCGAACATGGCGGCGGCGGTGAACGCCATGCCGAGCATGAGCGGCACCCGCGGCCCGAACCGGTTGGTGAGCGCGCCCGCGATCGGCGAGGCGACGATGAAGACGCCGGTCATCGGCAGCATCCGCACGCCCGCGTCCACCGGGCTCATGCCGTGCACCTGCTGCAGGTAGAGGGTGATGAAGAAGATCGTCCCGAACATCCCGAAGAAGCCGAGGACGATCAGCCCGGTCGCCGCCGACAGCGACACCGAGCGGAACAGCGACAGCGGCAGCAGCGGGCGCTCGACCCGCAGCTCGTTCCACACGAACGCGGCGAACAGCACGACGGCCGCGGCGAACGACACCAGCGGGGTGGCGTTCCCGAACCCGTGCTCACCGGCCTTGATCAGGCCCCAGACCAGCGCGAACAGCGCGCCGGTCAGCAGCGCGACGCCGGGCAGGTCGAACGATCCGGCGGCCTCCTCGTCCTTGGACTCGCGGATCACCCACAGGCCGACCAGCAGCGCGACCAGGCCGAGGGGGGCGTTCAGGAAGAAGACCGACTCCCAGTTGACGTTCTCCACCAGCAGGCCGGCGACGATCGGGCCGCCCGCGATGGAGATGCCGACGGTGGAGCCCCAGATGCCGATGGCGGCGTTGAGCTTGTCGGCGGGGAAGGTGTTGCGCAGGATGGCGAGGCTCGCGGGCTGCAGGAGCGCCCCCGCGAAGCCCTGCACGACCCGCCAGAAGATCACCATGCCGAGCCCGCCGGACAGCCCGATCGCGAGCGAGGCGATGCCGAAGCCGACGACCCCGGCGAGGAAGGTGCGCTTGCGGCCGAACCGGTCGGCGATCTTGCCGGCCGGGATCAGCGTGACGGCGAGGGCCAGCAGGTAGGCGTTGGTCACCCACTGGAGGCCGGAGAGGGACGCGCCGAGGTCCTTGGCGATCGCCGGGTTGGCGATGGAGACGACGGTGGCGTCCAGGCCGACCATCATGACGCCGAGCGCGACGGCGACGAGGGTCAGCCAGGGATGCCCGTGGCCGGGCCGGGCTGGACGGCCGCGTGCCTGGTCACGGGGGCTGGACGGGTGGGACGCACCGGTGTCGAGCACCTCGGCGCCGCGGGTCTGGGACATGGTCGAGCCTCCGTAGCGACGTTGAGGCCCCTAAACTGTCACGTGCTGACAGTTGTCGTCAAATGCCTCAGGTCATAGAAGGACATGATTCAGATCACGACGAAAGTCGGCCGCAGTCACTTGGCGTCGGGTCCGCGCGTCGTTACACTTCGCACATGACCGCGACCGCCCCCGAGACCCGTCCGGGCAACGATCCCGCGGGCCCCGGATCCCAGCCCCCGGGCCGGCGCGAACGCAAGAAGCAGCGCACCCGTGAGGCGCTCGTCGACGCCGCGTTCACCCTCTTCGCCGAGAAGGGGTTCGACGCGACCACCGTCGAGGAGATCGCCGACGCCGTGGACGTCTCGTCCCGCACGTTCTTCCGCTACTTCGCCTCGAAAGAGGACGTCGCGCTCACCTTCCAGGAGGAGCAGACCAGCGCCGTCATGCAAGCGCTGGCCGACCGCCCCCCGGACGAACCGATCATGACCGCGCTGCGGCGCACCGTGGTGGGGATCGCCGGCGCCTGCGAGCGCGGCGAGCTGGGCTTCGACCCCCAGCGCTTCGAGTGCATGTTCACCATGATGAGCGAGAGCCCCACCCTGATGGCGGGCAGCCTGGAGCACGCGCAGAAGAAGCAGCAGCTGATCACCGCGATCATCGCCGAGCGGATGGGCCTGGACCCGGCCACCGAACTGCGCCCGCACGTGATCGCCGCCGCCGCCACCTGCGGCTTCCAGGCCGCCGCCGACGTCGCCCGCCGGCACGGCGGCGCCTTCGGCTCGCTGTCGGAGACGGTCGACCAGGCCTTCGCCATCCTGGAGGAGGGCCTCAACGCCCCGAGCGGCCCTCCAGAACAGGACTCCTAGACCGGGCCCGCGCCCGCCCCGGTGTGGTCCCGGGGCGGGCGGGTACCGCCTCCCCGGGACGGCTCGGAGAGGACGGCGACCATGGTGCTCAAGCATCCCCGGCACGACGGCCGCGGCGACCGCGACCTGCAGGTCAACCCCATCTTCAGCCGGGAGCCCGTCGAGGTGCCCCGGTACGCGCTGCCGCGCGGCGAGATGGAGCCCGGCACCGCCTACCAGATCGTGCACGACGAGCTGATGCTGGACGGCAACGCCCGGCTGAACCTCGCCACGTTCGTCTCCACCTGGGCCGAGCCGGAGGCGCTGCGGCTGATGGCCGAGTGCGCCGAGAAGAACATGATCGACAAGGACGAGTACCCGCAGACCGCGGAGCTGGAGCTGCGCTGCGTGCACATGCTCGCCCGGCTGTGGAACGCGCCCGACCCCCGCCGCGCCGTCGGCTGCTCCACGACCGGGTCCAGCGAGGCGGCGATGCTCGGCGGCCTCGCCCTCAAGCGCCGGTGGCAGCGGAAGGGCCTGAAGGGCCGGCCCAACATCGTGATGGGCGTCAACGTCCAGATCTGCTGGGAGAAGTTCGCGGACTACTTCGAGGTCGAGCCCCGCTACGTCCCGATGGAGGGCGACCGCTACCACCTCGGCGCCGAGGAGGCCGTCGCGCTGTGCGACGAGAACACCATCGGCGTCGTCGCCGTCCTCGGCTCCACCTTCGACGGCAGCTATGAGCCCGTCGCCGGGATCTGCGCCGCCCTCGACGACCTCCAGCAGCGCACCGGCGTGGACGTCCCCGTCCACGTGGACGGGGCGTCCGGCGCGATGATCGCCCCGTTCCTGGACCCCGACCTGGACTGGGACTTCCGGCTGCCGCGCGTCGCGTCGATCAACACCTCGGGGCACAAGTACGGGCTGGTCATGCCGGGCGTCGGCTGGGCGCTGTGGCGCGACCGGGACGCCCTCCCGGACGACCTGGTCTTCCACGTCAACTACCTGGGCGGCGACATGCCGACCTTCGCGCTGAACTTCTCCCGCCCCGGCGCCCAGGTGGTCGCGCAGTACTACACCTTCCTGCGGCTCGGCTTCGACGGCTACCGCCGCGTCCAGCAGAACTGCCGCGACGTCGCGACCCGCCTCGCCGCCGAGACCGCCAAGCTCGGCCCGTTCGAGCTGCTCACCGACGGCTCCGACATCCCCGTCTTCGCGTTCCGCGCGCACGGCGGCGCCGGGTTCAACGTCTTCGACGTCTCCGCCGCGCTCCGCGAGCACGGCTGGCTCGTCCCCGCCTACACCTTCCCGAAGAACCGCGAGGACCTCGCCGTGCTGCGCGTCGTCGTCCGCAACGGCTTCAGCCACGACCTCGCCGACCTGCTCCTGGACGACCTGCGCCGCGTCCTGCCCCGCCTGTCCGCGCAGACGTCCCCGCAGCGCACCCCCGAGGACTCCGGCGGCTTCGCCCACGGCGCCGAGACCAAGAACCCCAGGACCCCCGGCCGCCACTGACCCGGCCGCCCCCGGACCACCCCGGCGAGCGGGGGGCGGGCTTCCGGGCGGCCGGGGGCGCCGGCGTTCTGCGGTGGGCGGAACGCGTGGTCTCCGGCCGCAGCGCCGGGTTACCGTGGGCCCATGGCCGAGATCACCCGACCGCTCATGCCCGCCGACGAGACGCAGCAGCGACCGGCCGCGACGCGCGGACCTGCCGCGACGCGCGAGCCGACCGCGCCGCACCGGCCGGCCGCGACGCGCGGGCCGGACGAGCCGCTGTGGCGCGACGCGCTCGGCCGGTGCCTGCGGCGCCTGCGCAACGAGCGCGGCGAGATACTGACGGAGACCGCGCGCCGGGCCGGGGTGTCCCCGCAGTACCTCTCCGAGATGGAGCGCGGCGTCAAGGAGCCGTCGAGCGAGATGATCGCCGCGGTCGCCGGCGCCCTGGACGTGACGCTCGCCGATCTCACCCTCGCGGTCGCGACGAGCCTGCTGGCCGCGCCGGCCGGCACCGCGCCGACCGGCCCGACCTGCCAGGCCGCCTACGCCCTGGCCGCCTAGCCGCTCCCTGGCCGCCTAGCTGAGCGCCGCCCGCCCGGCCCCGACGACGGGGACGGGCTGCCGCTCCTCGATCACGTGGTCGATGAGGCCGTAGTCCAGCGCCGACCTCGCGGTGAACACGCGGTCGCGATCGGTGTCGGCGCGCAGCGTCGCGGTGTCCTGCCCGGTGTGCCGCGAGAGGATCTGCTCGATGTCCGCGCGGACGCGGACGACCTCGTCCGCCTGGAGGATGAGGTCCGGGATCGCTCCGCGCCCCTGCCCCATCGGCTGGTGCAGGACGACGCGGGTGTGCGGCAGCGCGGACCGCTTGCCGGGAGCGCCCGCGGCGAGGAGCACCGCCCCGACCGCGACGGCCTGCCCGACGCAGGTCGTCGCCACCTGCGGCCGGATGTAGCGCAACGTGTCGTACACCGCGAGCATCGCGCTCGGGTCTCCTCCTTCGCAGTTGATGTACAGCTGGATGTCGCTCTCCGGGCTGTCCGCCTCCAGGTGGAGCAGCTGCGCGACGAGGGCGTTCGCGACCCCGGCGTCGATGGCGGTGCCGAGATAGATGATCCGCTCGGTCAGCAGGTGCGAGTAGACGTCCATGATCCGTTCACCGCGCGAGTCCCGCGCGATGACGTTCGGGATCGTGTAGGTGCTCATCGGGCGGCTCCCCCGGACGGGGCGCCGAGGCCGACGGAGCGGCGGCGCGGCGGCACGACGTCGTCGTAGCCGTCGACGATCGCGTCGATGAACCCGTACTCCAGCGCCTCCCGCGCCGTGTACCAGCGGTCGTGCAGCGAGTCCTCGAAGACCCGCTCCAGGGGCTGGCCGGTGTCCTCGGCGATGAGACCGAGGACGGTGTCGCGGGTGTGGCGCAGGTCGTTGGCCTGCAGTTCGATGTCGACGGCGGCGCCGCCGATCCCGGCGGACCCCTGGTGCATCAGCACGCGGGCGTGCGGCATCGCGCGGCGCTTGCCGGGGGTTCCGGACGACAGCAGGAACTGCCCGGCGCTGTAGGCGATGCCGAGCACCACCGTGGCCACGTCGCACGGGATGAGCCGCATGACGTCGCGGATCGCGAGCATCGACGGCACCGACCCGCCGGGGGAATGGATCCACAGCGCGATGTCGGCCGACGGGTCCTCCCCCGCCAGGGTGATCAGCTGGGTCGCCAGCAGCGTGCCGTTGTCGTCGTCGAGCGCGCCGTCCAGCACGAGGACGCGCTGGGCGTACAGCTCGCGCCGCACGCGTTCGTTGAACAAAGGGCTCTTCTGTTCCTCGCTCATGCCCTTCACTCTGTGCCGGCGCGCGTACTGGTCACAGCCCTATCCGCCCACGGCGGATCCGCCCAGAGCAGCGGGACCGCGCCGGGTCGCGGGCGGTCAGAGGGCGGCGAGGCCCTTCTGGAGGTCGTCCAGGTTCATCACCGGGACGATCTCGACCTGCGCGCCGAAGGACTGGAAGAGCGGCTCGGCGATGGCGGGGATCTGCGAGCTGTCCTGCATGTCGAACACCAGGGTGCAGGTGCGGTGGCCTTCGAGGGCGGTGAAGTAGGCCGCCTCGGGCTTGAGCCGCTCGATCAGCGCCTGCATGGCCTTCGGCAGGCTGCCGTTCTTGATGCCCTCGTTCCCCAGCTGGGTGTCCATCTGCGCCCGCAGCATGACTCTCATCGCACTCGTCCCCCGTATGCCGCCGGACCGGCGCGGACGTTCGCGCCTCATGGGATCCCGGCGGTGTTCGGGGTGAGTCTGTCCGTCCGCCGCGGGGGCAAACGCGGGTGACGTCAGTTCGCGGTGGTGAGCACGAGGCCGCTGGTGGGAACGCCCGTACCGGCGGTGACCAGGACGTTGTGCACGTCCGGGACCTGGTTCACCGCGGTGCCGCGGACCTGCCGGACGGCCTCCGCGATGCCGTTCATGCCGTGGATGTACGCCTCACCCAGCTGACCCCCGTGGGGGTTGACCGGAAGCCTGCCGCCGAGCTCAATGCCACCGTCCCTGATGTAGTCCTTCGCCTGGCCGCGGCCGCAGAAGCCGAGCTCCTCCAGCTGAACCAGGACGAACGGGGTGAAATGATCATAGAGGATCGCCGTCTGGACGTCATCGGGGGTCAGCCCCGACTGCGCCCACAGCGTGCCGCCGACGGTGCCCATGGCCGGGAGGGCCGAGAGCTCGCCGGTGTAGTAGCCGAACATCATCATCTGGTCCGGGCCCGTCCCCTGGGCCGCCGCGGCGATGACGGCGGGCGGGTGGGGCAGGTCGCGGGCCCGTTCCACGGACGTGACCAGGACCGCGACGCCGCCGTCGGACTCCTGGCAGCAGTCCAGCAGGTGGAGCGGGTCGACGATCCAGCGGGACGCCTGGTGCTCCTCCAGGGTGATCGGGCGCCCGTGGAACCAGGCGGCCGGGTTCGCGGCGGCGTGGCGGCGCATCGCGACGGCGACGCGTCCGAAGTCCTCGCTGGTCGCGCCGTAGTCGTGCATGTAGCGGCGGGCCTGCATCGCCACCCACGCGGCGGGGGTCGCGAAGCCGAACGGCAGGTGCCAGGAGAACTCCAGGCCGGTCGCGTCGGCGCGGGCCGACGGGGCGGCCTGGCCGAAGCGGTGGCCGGAGCGCTCGTTGAAGGCCCGGTAGCACAGCACCGCGTTCGCCTGCCCGGTCGCGACGGCCATCGCGGCGTGCGCGACGGTGCCGCAGGCGGCGCCGCCGCCGTAGTCGACGCGGGAGAAGAACCGCAGCGCGGGGATGCCGAGCTCGCGCTGGACGGCGATCTCGGAGTTGGCGTCGGCGGTGTAGGTGACGAGGCCGTCGACGTCGGACGGGGCCAGGCCCGCGTCCTTGATCGCGGCCAGGCACGCCTCGGCGGCGAGCCGCAGCTCGGAGCGGCCCGACTCCTTGGAGAACTCGGTCGCGCCGATCCCGGCGATGGCGGCCTTTCCGGACAGGCTCATTCCGCGTCCCCCCTGAAGCGGACCGTGGCGGTGAGGTGGTCGCCGAGGCTCACCGCGCCGCGGACGCGGAGGGTGCGCTCGTCGACGCGGTCGCCGGTCAGGGTGAGGGTGTCGCCGGCGTAGGCGGGGGCGCCGAGGCGGACCTCGATGCTCTCCAGCGCCGCGTCCGGGACGGTCTCCAGCGCGTACCGCTGGACGAGCCCGACGCTGGTCAGGATGTTGACGAAGATGTCCTTCGAGCCCTGGGCGCGCGCCAGCGCGGGGTCGTGGTGGACGGGCATGAAGTCGCGCGTCGCGATGGCCGTCGAGATGATGAACGTCGGCGTCAGCTCGATGCGCAGCCCGTCCGCCGCCGGAGCCTCGGCGGCGGGTGGGGCGGCGGGCTCCTCCGGCGGCGGTGGCGCGTCCGCCGGGGTCCATTGCGGGAGGACGAGCTCGTCGTCCATCCGCTCGAAGACCAGCCGGACGGGCATGCCGACCTTCACGTCGTCGGGCGCGCAGCCGTTGACGTTCCCGACGATCCGCACGCCCTCCTCCAGCTCCACGACCGCGACGACGAACGGGGGCGTCCGGCCGGGGACGGGCGGGTGGTGGTGGACGACGTAGCTGTGCACCTCGCCGCGCCCGCTCGCCACGACGTAGTCGCGGTTCGGCGACTGGCACTTCGGGCACATCGGGCCGGGCGGGTGGCGGAGCGCACCGCAGTCCGCGCACCGCTGGATGCGCAGTTCGCCCGCGTCGACGCCGTCCCAGAAGAACGCGGTGTCGCGACCGATCGCGGGTTGCAGCGGATACTTGCCACCCGGTGCCGGGGGCTGCTTCTTGTTCGGCTTGAACTTCAGCACCCGGAACAGCATCTCGGCGACGCGCTCGTCGTTCTCGTCGTACCAGGACTGGTACCAGGTGACGAAGTAGCCCTCGCCCATGGCGGTCTTCTTCGGGCCGGTGACACCGCCGAAGCGCATCCGCGTCCGCAACCGCTCGCCGACCTTCACGTAGCGGTCGTAGGTCTGGTCGCAGTTGGTCGCGACGATGCCGGTGTAGCCGTTGTCCTCCAGCAGCCGCAGCGGATCGTCCGCGACGCCCTTCTGGTCCGGCCGGCGGACCAGACCCGGCATCGACCACACCTGGATCATCGCGGGCGGCGCGACGTCGTCCCAGGTCCCGGTGTCGCCGAGCGCCTGCGTCCAGTTCCGGATCATCGCGGCGTTCACCGGGTCGGGGCAGGGCAGCGCGTCCTGCCCGCCGGCGGCGGCCAGCCGCCCGGCGAGGGCCGTCAGTTCGTCGTGCACCGGCTCTCCCCGTCCCGGTCAGCGCGGAGCGCGCGGCAGGCCGAGGCCGATCATCGCGATCAGCTCGCGCTGGATCTCGTTGACCCCGCCGCCGAACGTCAGCACGAGCGCGCCCTTGGCCATCCGGTCGGTCACCCTCATGAACTCGGCCGTGGCCGGGTGGCCCGGGTCGCCGTACCGGGCGAGCACGTCCCCGACGATCCGGCCGACCTCCTGCACCCGCTCCGAAGCGTAGATCTTCGTGGCGGACGCGTCGGCCGCGCCCAGCCAGCCGAGGTCCTGGTTCGCCGCGACCTGCCAGTTGAGGATCTCGTTGACGCGCAGGTAGGCGTGCACCTGCGCCAGCGCGCGCCGGACGGCGGGCTCCTCCATGAGCGGCCGGCCGTCGCGTCCGGGCGTCGCGCGCGCCCAGCGCTCGAACCGGTTGCGGGTGTGCCCGATGTTGCCCGCCGGGCCGAGCGTGACCCGCTCGTGGTTCAGCTGGTTGACGATCAGGTCCCAGCCGTTGTTCTCCCCGCCGATCAGCATGTCGGCGGGGACGCGGACGTCCTGGAAGTAGGTGGAGTTGGTGTGGTGCGCGCCGTCCATCGTGATGATCGGCGTCCAGGAGAACCCCGGGTCCGCGCAGTCCACGATGAGCATCGAGATGCCCTTGTGCTTCTTCGCGGACGGGTCGGTGCGCGCGGCGAGCCACACGTAGTCGGCGGTCTGCGCGCCGGACGTGAAGATCTTCTGGCCGTTCACCACGTACTGGTCGCCGTCCCGGACGGCGGTGGTGCGCAGCGCGGCGAGGTCGGTGCCGGCGCCCGGCTCGCTGTAGCCGATCGCGAAGTGGCACTCGCCCGCGAGGATGCGCGGGATGAAGAACTCCTTGTGCTCGTCCGAGCCGTACTGCAGGATCGTCGGCGCGACGGAGTTCAGCGTGATCAGCGGGTAGGTGACCTCCGCGCGGGCGATCTCGTTGGCGAAGATGGTCTGCTCCACCGGGCCGAACCCGCGGCCGCCGTACTCCTTCGGCAGCGCGACGCCGAGCATCCCGTCGCGCCCGAGGCGCCTGCAGTGCTCCAGGTAGGGCGGGCCGAACGGGTCGGCGGCGATCGCGGCGCGCTGCTCGGCCGTCAGGCAGTTCTCGAAGTACTCGCGCAGCTCGGCGCGGAGCTTCTTCTGCTCGTCGGTCAGGTCGATGAACATTCAGGCCTCCTGGGCGATGAGCGCGCCGAGCGCGTCGAGCCGGTCCTCCGCGCCGCCGAGCAGGTGCCCGGCGTGCTTGCCCCAGGCGAAGTAGCGGTGCAGCGGGTAGGTGATGTCCAGGCCGATGCCGCCGTGCAGGTGCTGGCAGGTGTAGAGCGCCTTCACGACGGGGTCGCAGGCGTTGTAGGCCGCGACGGTGAGCAGCTCCTCGGCGTCGGCGGCGCGCTCGGCGAGCCGCCACACCCCCGCCCAGACGGCCACGTCCAAGGCCCGTTTCGCGATGTAGACGTCGCTGACCTGCATCGTGACGGCCTGGAACTGCGCGAGCGCACGGTCGAACTGCTCACGCGTCTTGGTGTACTCCTTGGTGAGCTCCAGCGCGCCCTCGATGACGCCGGACGACAGCGCGACCGCGCCCGCGACGGCGGTCAGCCGCAGGGTGTCCCAGGCGGCGCCGTCGGCGGCCGCGCCGAGCAGGGCGTCGGCGCCCACCCGGACGCCGTCGAGCGCGACCCGCGACAGCGGCTCGGTCGTCTCGGACGGCTGCGGCGTGATCGTCACGGCGGACGGCTCGACGAGGAAGACCCCGACGCCCGCGCCCTCGACCCGCGCCGGGACCAGGATCCGCGCCGCCTCCCGCGCGTAGGGGACGAACGTCTTCACGCCGTCCAGCACGTAGCCGTCGCCGTCGCGGCGGGCCGTCGAAGCGACCTCGCCGGCGGGTCCGACCTCCCGGTACGCGCCGGTCAGCACGGTCTCGCCAGCGGCCAGCGGCGCCAGCAGCGCGCGCTGCTCGGCGGTGCCGTGCGCGGCGATCGGGACGGCCGCGAGCGCGAGCGACGCGTACGCCGGGACCGGCGCCGTCCGCGCGCCCACCTCGCGCAGGATCACCGCCAGCTCGATCTGCCCGAGCCCCGCGCCGCCGGCGTCCTCGGGCAGCACCGCCCCGAGCAGGCCGGCCTGCGCGAACGCCTTCCAGGCCGCCGCGTCGTAGGGGGCGCCGCTCTTCTCGAACGCCTCCAGCCGCTCCTGCGCGGCCTCACGTGCGAGCAGGTCCGCCGCGAGCCCCTTCAGCTCCTGCTGGGCCTCGTCGAGGTTGAAGTCCACTCATCCGCTCCCTTCCTGGCGGCGCGGCCGGCCGGACGGACGCCCACGGCGAAAAAGTAGAACAGATTCTAGTCTGTGTCCAGGGGTGTGATCATCGCCCGCGAAATGGGGATTCACCTAGCATGTAAGGGATCGGTGACCGCCCCGCGGACACCGGTCCGGCGACCGCCCCCGGGCCGATCAGATAACAGGTTCTCGCCTGGGCTGTACGCTTGAGGCCGGAGCGGCGGCGCAACGGGCGCCCGCGCGAGGAGGATGACCGTGACCGCAGAGCCGACAGTGACCGGGGACGAGCCCTCGGGCGGTCCCGCGGCGGACCGGCGGGCGGGCCAGGCCGCGGGGCAGGGCGTGCGCTCGCGCAGCCAGCACCAGCGGCGCAAGCGTATCGTCCAGGCCGCCGCCGCGCTCGCCTCGCGCGGCGGCATCGAGGCGATGCAGATGCGCACCGTCGCCGAGCGCGCCGGCGTCGCCCTCGGCACCCTCTACCGCTACTTCCCGTCCAAGATGGACCTGGTCGTCGCGGTCGTCAGCGAGGAGATCGACCTCCTGGAGCGCAGCATCGAGCGCCGCCCGCCGCGCGGCGGCGCCCCCGCGGAGCGCACCGTCGAGGTGCTGATGCGCGCCACGCGCGGGCTGATGCGCGAACCCGAGCTCGCCGAGGCGCTGATCCGCTCCCTGCTGCTGTCGGACGTCAAGACCGACTTCAGCGACCGGATGACGAACCTGATGCTGCGCGCCGCCGTCGGCCCGACCGGCGACATCCCGGCCGACGACCGCCGCCGCGTCGTCGCCCGGGCACTGTCCGCCGTCTGGACGATGGAGATGATCGAGATGCTCCGCGGCCAGGCCACCGCCGACGAGATCCAGGCCCGCCTGGAGATCTCCGCCGACCGCCTGCTGGTCTGACCCGGGCTCCCAGGGGGACGGCCCCCTGGGAACCCCGTCACGGTCGAGAGCTTTTCGCACCGGTTCGACCGGGCCGGAATCAGGACTGCTGGCCGGGGGCGTCGACGATGGCGGTCTTGAGGCGGATCGTCATGTTGAGGACGTCGCCCTTCTTCACCGCGAGATTCCCGTCGTCGCCGTGGTCGGTGTGGTTCTTGACGGCGACCGACTGCTCGCCCAGGTACCGGTAGGTGTTCGGGTCGAGCATCAGCTCCTCGTGCAGCCAGCCCTCCTCAAGGCGCGCGAGCGCGAGCGCCGGACGGCCCTGGACGGGCGCCCGCGCCAGCGTCACGCCCGGGATCTGCTTGAGCGCGCGGAACACCGCCGCCTCCGTCTTCGGCGGGAGCAGGTTGTCGCGCAGCACGGCGCCGAGCATCGAGTACGCGGTCTCGTACCGGCCCTCCGCCGTGTCGCCGAGACCGCCCATCTGCTGGTAGAGCCAGCGCAGCAGGGCGTCCGGGGCGGTCGGCATCGCCGCGAGGGAGGCGTAGTCGGACGGCGGCGTCGTCGGCATCGTGTCCGCGAACACGATCTTGCCGTGCTCCAGGCCCGCCACCTTCTCGCCGTCCGCGCGCTTCCAGTCGCGCGTCACCAGCGTCCTGCCCTTGGAGACGGGGCCGTTGGGGGTGTCGCCCCTGCGCACCCGCGACTCGACGTACACCCACTGGTCGGGCCTCGGCGGGGTGAACGGGCGCCGCTCCGCCGCCTGCGCGGCCCGCTCCAGCGCCTCGGACGCGTTGGCCACCGGGCCCGCCGGGATGCCGGGCAGCACCGGCCGGGGCCGGCCGTGCCCGTCCGTGCCGCCCGACTGGACGACGGTGACGCCCACCGCCACCGCGGCGGCGAGGACGCCGACCGCCACCAGCCGGACCGCCGGGCGCGGGAGCCGGAGCCGGACCCGCCGCGCCGGGCGGGGCTCCGGGCGGGACCCGGCGGCGCGTTCCAGCAGCGCGGCGCGGGCCGAGGCGCGGGCCGCGCCGGACGGCGGCGCGGGCTCGGCCCAGGTGTCGCGCAGGATGTCCAGGTCGTTCATCGGTTCGGGTCCTCTCGGAGCGGGTCGGTGTCGCCCAGCGCGGCGCGGATCTTCTTGCGGGCCCGGTGCAGCCGGGACCGCGCCGTCCCGGCCGGGATGCCGAGCGCCTCGGCGGTCTCCCGCACGCCGAGCTGCGCCCACGCGACCAGCAGCAGGACGTCCCGGTCGCCGGCGGCCAGCGAGCCCAGCGCCGCCGCCAGCGCGCCGCGCGCCGCCTGCGCGTCGAGCCGTCCGGCGACCCGCTCGGCGTGCCCTTCGGCGACGTCGGACGCGCCGGTGCGGGCGAGGGCCCGGTACTGGCGGACCTCGGCGCGGTGGTGCCGGGAGACGAGGTTGGAGGCGATCCCGTACAGCCAGGGCCGCGCGTCGCCGCGCGCGACGTCGTAGTTCCCGCGCCGGTCGAAGGCGATGAGGAACGTCTCGGCGGCCACGTCGTCGGCGAGGCCCGCGCCGAGCCGCCGCGCCGCGTACCCGTGGATGGCGCCGTAGTGCCGGTCGAACACGCCGGCGAAGCACTCCGGCTCGTCCCGGGAACGCGCGATGATCTCGCCGTCCCCCTCGGTGCGCGGGTCCCGCGCCGAGGTCACCGCGGCCATGTCCAGATCTCTCGGTTCATGTCCTGCCTTCCGGGTGGATGGTCACCCCTGCTTCGCCGATCGGGCCCGCGGCGTTCGCGGCGCCGCTTTGGGATGTGCGGCGGGTCACCGCCCATTACCCTTGGACGCGACCGGAGCGGACGAAGAAGGTGTGCCAGTGACCGAGCAGGAACCGATCCTCAGCGACGGGGTCATCATCGAGTTCATCGACGGCAAGGACGTTCCCGTCAAGCACAAGGACTTCGGCGAACGCGCCGTCGTGATGCGCGACGCGAAGAAGCCCGACGGCCCCATCCTCTACTTCACCGAGGCCGAGTGGGACGCCTTCATCGCGGGCGTCAAGGACGGCGAGTTCGACGACCTCCTGGAAGAAGAACCCGCCGAGAACTGACCGGCCGCCCCAAGGCCCCCGACAAACACCCGTCAACAACAAGGCCCCCTAAGGCCGGGCCCGCCCAAAGCGGGCCCGCGGGAGCCGGGGGTTACGTGAAGAGGTCTTCGGCTGAGGTTACCGTGCCGGCGCGGATCAGCCAGTCGTCCAACTGGCTCTCCTCCTGGCAGCCCAGGACGCGCTCGCGCACCTCATCGGACACCGCCAGGCCCCGCGCCGCGAGGATCTTCAGGACCGAGGCGGATTAGGGTTTTTGGTGCAAGGTGGTCCAGCGGGTGGTGAGGGCCTTTTCGGCGGTGGGGGTCAGGGGGCCCCATAGGCGGAGGCGGGCCAGGCCGCCGTCGGGGTAGATGTTCACGCGGACGTGGTCTACCTCGGGGGTTTCGAGGCGGAAGCGGTGGCGGGCGTCGGGTTGGAGGCGGGTGCGCGGCAGGAGGGGGGTGCCGTCGGCGGTGGTGAGGGAGACCTCGGCGGGGGCGTTGAATTTCAGGTTGGTGGTGTCGATCTCGGCCATGTGGATGGTGCCGGGAGCGGCGAGACGGATGAGGGCCCATTCGTTGCCGGGTTCTCGGCGGCGGGCCGTTTCCCAGCCTTCGGCCTGGTTGCGGGCCAGGCCGGGGAAGAGCATGTTGTCGGGCGACGAATAGAACATGTTCGAGCATTCGACGACACGGGCGCCGTTCTCCAGTGCGGCGAGGTCGACGGTCAGGCCGGTGAGGAAGGCCGGGTCCGGGACGACGTCGCCGTGCACGCGCAGGCGGGCGATGCCGCCGTCCGGGAACATGTTCAGCCGGACGTGGGTGAAGAGGCGTTCGGCGTGCACGGGGAAGGCGTGCGCGGCGTCGCCCGTCAGCGGGCTCTTCGGGACGATCTCCACCCAGTCGGCGCCGGTGAGGTCGGTGGGGTGGCCGTCCACCGCGCAGGCCTCGACGGAGGCGTGCGGCGGGTAGTTGCCCTTGAACCAGGCGGTGTCGATGACGACGCCGCGGATCACGCCGGGCAGGCCGAGCCGGACCAGCGCCCAGTCGTGGCCGGGTTCGCGGCGGCGGCGGGTCTCCCAGCCGTCGTATTCCTGGCCTTTCGGGCCGAACGTCTCGGGGCGGAAGGCGGGCGCCCACGGGTTGATCAGGTTCTCCTTCTCCTCGAAGGACTCGTCGCTGGCGGCCATGACCGAGCCGCCGAGGGTGCGGGCGGCGAGGTCGGGAAGGGCCGTGAAGTCGGTCAAGGAGTGTCCTTTCGGGTCAGCATGCGTCCGGACGGGGTGCCGGTGACGGGGGTGCCGCGCAGCCAGGTCGTCCGGACGGTCCCGGTGAGCGTGCGGCCCTCGTAGGGGGTGACGGGGTGGCGGTGGCGGAGCCGGGCGGGGTCGACGGTGAAGGGGGCGTCGGGGTCGAACGCGACGAGGTCGGCGTCGCCGCCGACGGTGATGCGGCCTTTGCCGGGGACGGCGGCGAGCGCGGCGGGCGCCTCGGCCATCCAGCGGACGACCGACGCGAGGTCGTGCCCGCGCGCGCGGGCGGCCGTCCAGATGACGGGCAGGCCGAGTTGGAGGGAGGAGATCCCGCCCCAGGCGGTGGCGAAGTCGCCCTGTTTGAGGTCGGGCGTTGACGGCGAGTGGTCGCTGACCACGCAGGAGATGACGCCGGACGCGAGCCCTTCCCAGAGCGCGTCGCGGTTCGCGGGGTCGCGGATCGGCGGGCAGCACTTGTACGCCGGGCCGCCGGCTTCGGCCGCGGTCAGGGTCAGGTAGTGGGGGCAGGTCTCGGCGGTGATGGGGAGGCCGTCCGACTGCGCCTTGGCGAGCGGGTCGAGGCAGTCCGCGGCGGACAGGTGCAGGATGTGCGCGCGCACACCGGTCTCCTCGGCGAGCCGGATGACCTGCTCGACGGCGCGGCGTTCGGCGGACGGCGGACGCGACGCCAGGAACGCGGCATATCCCCCGTCGGTCGGCTCGGAAAGCGCGGACGGGTCCTCGGCGTGGACGATGACGAGCCCGCCGAAAGAGGCGATCTCGCGGAACGCCTGCCGCATCTCGCCGGGCGAGAGCGGCGGGAATTCGGGCACGCCGGAGTCGGACGCGAAGCACTTGAATCCGAACACGCCCGCGTCGTGCAGGGGCCGCAGCGACGGCAGGTTCCCCGGCACCGCGCCGCCCCAGAGCCCGACGTCAACGTGCAGCTTTCCGGACGCGGCGGCACGCTTGGCCGCGAGCGCGACGGCCGACACGGTCGGCGGCAGCGAGTTCAGCGGCATGTCGATCAGCGTGGTGACGCCGCCGGCCGCGGCGGCGGCGGTCGCGGTCGCGAACCCCTCCCATTCGGTGCGGCCCGGTTCGTTGATGTGGACGTGGGTGTCGACGAGTCCGGGCAGCAGCGCCGTCGAGCCGAGGTCGAGGTCGGACGCGGCGGGCAGCTCCGCGGAGTACCCGCCGATCTCCGCGACGCGGCCGTCCGCGACGGCGACGGCGGCGGGGCGCTCGCCGTCCGGCAGGACGGCCCGCCGGGACCGGATCACCAGGTCGTACGTCACGCGGCTCCTCCCAGAGCGGGCCATTCGCGGCCGATGCGTTCGGCCAGCCGTTCGAGGAGCGGGCCGGCCTCGGCCATGCACCGCTCCGGGTCGGGTTCGAGATCGGTGAGCGCGTGCGCCTCCTGGAGGCGGGCTTTGCGGAGCTGCTCGCCGGTCAGCGCGCACCGTCCGGCGACGGCGATCGCGGGGACGCCGTGCCGGGCGGCGGCGCGGGCGACGCCGACCGGTGCCTTGCCGCGCAGCGACTGCCGGTCCAGCGCCCCCTCACCGGTGATCACCAGCCGGGCGCCCGCGACGCGGGCGGGGAAGCCCAGCAGGTCGAGCAGGTAGGCGATGCCGGGACGGACGGTGGCGCCGAGGAACGCCATCGCGCCGAACCCGGTGCCGCCCGCCGCGCCCGCGCCCGGACGGGCCGCCGCGTACGCGCCGAGGTCGCGGCGGGCGACCTCGTCCAGCCGTGTGAGGCCGCGTTCCAGGGCCCGGACGTCCGCCGGGGTCGCGCCCTTCTGCGGGGCGAAGACCGCGGCGGCGCCGGCCGGGCCGAGGAGCCGGTTGTCGACGTCGCTCGCCACGACGACCGTCACCCCGCGCAGCCGGGACGGCAGGCCGCCCGGGTCGATCGAGGCGAGCGAGCGCAGCGCGCCGCCGCCGGGCGGCAGCGGCTCGCCGGACGCGTCGAGGAGCCGGGCGCCGAGCGCGGCGGCCATCCCCGCGCCGCCGTCGGTGCAGGCGCTGCCGCCGAGGCCGAGGACGATCCGGGTCGCGCCGCGCCCGATCGCCGCGCCGATCAACTCGCCGGTCCCCCGGCTGGACGCCTCCAGCGGCGCGGGGGTCCCGCCGGGCAGCCGCCGCAGCCCGGACGCCTCGGCGAGCTCGATCACCGCCGTCCGGTCGCGGACGGCGTAGGACGCGGCGACCGGCCGCCCGGTCGGCCCGGACACCGTCGTCCGGACCTCGGTGAACCCGCAGGCCACGGCCGCCTCGACGGTGCCGTCCCCGCCGTCGGCGACGGGCAGCAGCGCGAGGGGCACGTCCGGGCGCGCCCGCGCGAGCCCGGCCGCGACGTGTCCGGCGACCTCGGCGGCGGTCAGCGAGCCCTTGAACTTGTCGGGCGCGATCAGCACGTGTCCCCGCACGCGGACCTCCTTTCCGGGGCTACGGGACGGGTTCGTACTCGCGGACGTCGTCGATCCGCACGCCGTTGGCGGTGTCGGCCTCCCGCTCGATCATGATCTCGACCAGGACGGGCCGGGAGGTGCGGGCGGCCTCCTTGCGCGCCCACTCCAGCGCGGGCCGGATGTCGCCGGGCTCCAGCACCCGGCGGCCGGCGCAGCCGTACGCCTCCATGATCTTGACGTTGTCGGTGCCGTGCTCGTCGTAGCGGATGTCGACCTCGTAGTTCATGTCATAACCGCCGTGGTCCTGCGCCATCCGGATCAGGCCGAGGTACTCGTTGTTCAGCATGATCAGCACGAACGGGACCTCGTACTGCGCGGCCACCGCCAGCTCCTCCACGAGGAACTGGAACGAGTAGTCGCCGACGATCCCGACGACCTCTGCGTCCGGTTCGGTGCGGGCGAGGGCCGTCTTCACGCCGATCGCCGCCGGGATCTCCCAGCCGAGCGGCCCGGCCTGCCCGCACACCTGGTAGTGCCGGGGCTTGGCCGCCTTCTGGTGCTGGCCGCCCCAGATCTGGTAAAGCCCGATCGCGGTGACGAAGTAGGTGTCGGACCCGTAGAACTCGTTGATCTCCTTGTAGACGCGCGGCGCCTTGATCGGGACGTCGTCGAAGTCCTCGCGCCGGGTCAGCGTCGCCTTCAGCTCCTGGATCCGCGCCACCCACTCCCCCGCCGGGCGGCCCGCGCCGCGCTCCCGCGCGAGGTCGATGATCGCGCGGAGGAACAGCTTGGTGTCGGACACGATCCCGAGGTCCGGGCCGAACACCTTCCCGATCTGCGTCGGCTCGATGTCGACGTGGACGAACGTCCGGCCCTCGCGGTAGACGTCGAGCTGCCCGGTGTGGCGGTCGCCGAACCGGGCGCCAAGCGCCAGGACCAGGTCCGATTCGAGGAACGAGGCGTTGCCGTACCGCTGCGACGTCTGCACGCCGGTCATACCGGCATAGAGCGGATGGTCCTCGTCCATCGCGCCCTTGCCCATCAGCGTCGCCTGGACGGGGACCTGCAGCAGCTCGGCCAGCTCCACCAGTTCGGCGTGCGCGTCGGCGAGGATCACGCCGCCGCCCGCCAGGATCAGCGGACGCTCCGCCGCCAGCAGCAGGTCGAGGGCCTTCTCGACACGCGGCCGGTGCGGTTCCGCCTTTGCGACCGGCAGCGGCGCGTCGATCGAGGCGTCCCACTCGATCAGCTGCTTCTGCACGTCGATCGGCAGGTCGATCAGGACGGGCCCGGGACGGCCGCTGCGCGCGATCCGGAACGCCTCCCGGAAGATCCACGGCGCCTGCGCGGCCTCCCTCACCTGCACCGCCCACTTGGTGACGGGCTCGGCGATCGACACGATGTCGACGGCCTGGAACGCCTCCTGGTGCAGCTTGTCCGACGCGGCCTGCCCGGTGACGCACAGGATCGGGACGGAGTCGGCGTGCGCGGTGTACAGGCCGGTGATCATGTTGGTGCCGGCCGGCCCGGAGGTGCCGATCGCGACGCCGACGCCGCCGGTCGTGCGCGACCAGCCGTCGGCCATGTGCGTCGCGCCCTCCTCGTGCCGGACGATCAGGTGCTCGATCCCGCCGTCCTCCTCCATCGCCTTGTACAGCGGCAGGATCGCGGCGCCGGGGCAGCCGTAGACGACGTCCACGCCCTCGGACTTCAGGACCTCGACCACCGCCCGCATGACGGGAATCTTCGGCATGTCTGTGTTCCCTTCGGTCAGGCGGTGATGGCGCCGGAGGCGCGGCCGGAGAGGTCCTCGACGACCTTCAGCAGCGCGGAGTGGTCGAGGGAGCCGTAGCCGCGGGCGCGGGCGGCGGCGATGAGCTGGGCGACCAGGCCCGTCATCGGCAGCGACACCCCGGCGGAGCGGGCGGCGGCGGTCGCGATGCCCATGTCCTTGTGGTGCAGGTCGATGCGGAAGCCGGGGGCGAACTCGCGGTCCAGCATCGACGCGCGCTTGAGGTCGAGGACGCGGCTGGCGGCGAGCCCGCCGGCGATCACGTCGATCCCGGCCCGTGCGTCCACGCCGGCCGCCTCCATCAGCACGATCGCCTCGGCGACCAGCGCGTACGTGCCGCCGACGATCAGCTGGTTGGCGGCCTTGACGTACTGGCCCGCGCCGCTGCCGCCGACCCGCGCCGCGGTCTTCCCGACCGCCTCGAAGACCGGCGCGGCGGCGGCGACGTCCGCCTCGTCCCCGCCGACCATGATCGACAGGACGGCGTCCTTCGCGCCCGTCTCGCCGCCGCTGACCGGCGCGTCCAGCACCCGGAGCCCGCGCTCCCGCCCCGCCTCGGCGACCCGGACGGACGTCTCGGGGCGGATCGTGGAGAAGTCGATGCACAGCGTGCCGGGCTCGGCGTTCTCCAGGACGCCGTCCGGGCCGAAGTACACGGCCTCGACGTGCTCGTCCTGCGGCAGCATCGTGACGACGACGTCCGCGCCGGCGACCGCGCCCGGCACCCCGGACGCCGCCGACCCGCCCGCCGCGACCAGCGCGTCCACGCCCTTCGGGACGACGTCGTAGCCGGTCACGTCGTGCCCCGCGCGGACCAGGTGGGCCGCCATCGGCGCGCCCATGATGCCCAGCCCGATGAATCCGATCTTGCTCATGTTCGGTGGTTCTCCATCCATGCGAAGTCCGGCCGCGGGTCCACGTACTCCAGGGCGATCCGGCCGCGGTAGCCGATCTCGTCGAGGAGCGCGAACAGCGCGCCGAAGTCGATGCCGCCGGTGCCGGGACGGCCGCGTCCGGGCGCGTCGGCGATCTGCACGTGGCCGATGTCGGCGGCGTGCCGCCGCGCGACCTTCTCCAGGTCGTCGCCGTTGCTGACCAGGTGGAACGTGTCGAACAGGAACCTGACGTTGCCCGCCCCGGCCGTGCGGGCGCGTTCCACGACCGCCATCGCGTCGGCGGCGGTCTCCAGCGGGTAGGCGCCGTTCAGGCCCCGCGCGAGCGGCTCGATCAGCAGCGTCCCGCCGAACGCGCCGACCTTGCCGGCGGCGTGGACGAGGTTCCGCGTGGCGATCCGGTCCTGCTCGGACGCGGCGACACCGTCGAGGCGCTGCCCGTAGAGCGCGTTGAACGCCCGGACGCCCGTCCGCTCGGCGATGCGGACGGTGACGTCCACGCTCTCGCGGAACTCGGTGGCGCGCGCCGGGTCCGACAGCACGCCCCGCTCGCCCGCCGGCATGTCGCCCGCGTACAGGTTCAGGCCGATGAGCTGGACGCCCGCGTCCTCGATCGCCTGGCAGAACGCGTCCTCCTCGGACGCCGACGGGACCGGCTCGCCCGGCCACGGCCACCAGAACTCGACGGCGCCGAACCCCGCGTCCTTCGCGGCGGCGGGCCGCTCCAGCAGCGGCAGGTCGGTGAACAGGATCGAGCAGTTGACGGCCCACGTGCGGTCCGCGTTCATGCGGCCTCCCTAGAACTCTGGTAGCTCTGCCAGCTGCCATGTTCGGTGATGTCGGTCAGCCCGACATAGGAGGTGTACGGCCGGCGCAGCAGCATGGCGAGCGCCGACGACCCGTCGTCCAGCTCGATCACGCCGAGCTCCAGCTCGGACGGCTCGGCGGGCAGCAGCCGGTCGCGCAGCACGTCCAGGGACACCTCGTACACCTCGCCGGCGACGCGGGTGCCGCCGTGCGCGACGGGTGACAGGGCCGGGCAGCGGTCGCCGACCGAGTAGAAGCGGTAGCGGGGCGCGGTGCCGGTGGACGCGACGAGCGGCGCCCCGTCCAGCAGGTGATGCAGCGGTCCCCCGCGCATCGCGCCTCCGTTGAGGAACAGGGGTGGCACGTCCTCTCCTCCCTTCACTGGGCCGCCGCGACGGCGGCCCGGTCGTGGTGGATCGGCCCGTTGATCTGCCCCAGGGGCAGCGCGGTGCCGTCGCGGCGCGCGGCGGTGAACTCCGCCGCGATCGCCAGCGCGGTCTCCTCCGGGGTGCGGGCCCCGAGGTCGAGCCCGATCGGGGAGCGCAGCCGCGCCAGCTCCCCGTCGGACAGCCCGGCCTTGCGCAGCCGGGCGAGCCTGTCGTGATGGGTGCGCCGCGACCCCATCGCCCCGACGTAGGCGACGGGCAGCCGCAGCGCGACCTTCAGCAGCGGGACGTCGAACCTGGCGTCGTGGGTCAGCACGCACACCACCGTCCGGCCGTCGAGCGCGCCGCGTTCCGCCTCGGCGGCGAGGTACCGGTGCGGCCAGTCGACGATCACTTCGTCGGCGCCGGGGAAGCGGGCCGGCGTGGCGAAGACGGGCCGCGCGTCGCAGACCGTCACGCGGTAGCCGAGGACGCTCCCCTGCCGCGCGAGCGCCGCCGCGTGGTCAATCGCGCCGAACACGAGCAGCCGAGGCGGCGGCGCGTAGCTGTGCACGAACGCCTCCACGTCGTCGCGGCGCAGTTGCCGGGGGGTGTGGGGGGTCGTCCCCCCACGAGCGGCACAGACCGAGATGATTCCGGTCCGGCCCGCGTCGAGCATGGCGCGGGCCTCAGCGACCACGGCCTGGTCGACGTCGGCGCGTCCGGTGGTCCCGGTGTGGTGGGACGCATGGACGGTCAGGATGCCTGATCCGTCCATCAGGTGGGCGACCGCGACCGGTTCGTCATGCGTGAGCGCCGACGCGGGGAACGGCCCGGGCCGCACGAGCACCTCGACCGTCCCGCCGCAGGTCAGGCCGATGGCGAATGCGTCGTCGTCGCTGTAGCCGAACGTCTCGCGGACGGTCTCGCCGGTGTCGAGGGCCTCGCGGCACAGTTCGTACACCGCGCCCTCGACGCAGCCGCCGGACACGCTTCCGACGGCCTCCCCGTCGGCGGACACGGCCATCGCCGCGCCCGGCGCGCGCGGCGCGCTGCCCCGCACGGACACCACGACGGCCACGGCGTAACGCACACCGGCGTCGTTCCAGGCGGCCAGCCGATCGGCGATCTCACGCATGAACGGACCTCACTTGATACCCAGGGCTTCCTCGATGGGGTGGAGCGCGAAGTAGGCCACGAAGACCAGCGACAGCGGGTACAGCAGCCAGTGGATCTCCGCGAACTTCCCCCGCGCCACTTTGAGCAGGGTGTGGACGAGCACGCCGGCGGCGACGCCGACCGTGATCGAGTAGGTGAACGGCATCAGCACGATGGTGAGGAACGCCGGGACGGCGATCTCCATGTCGGCCCAGTCGATCTTGCGGGCGTGCGACATCATCAGCGCGCCGACGACGACGAGGGCGGGCGCGGCGGCGCCGACCGGGACGACCCCGGCGAGCGGCGTCAGGAAGATCAGCGCGGTGAGCAGCAGGCCGGTGACGACGCTGGCGAGGCCGGTGCGGGCGCCCTCGGCGACGCCGGCGGCCGACTCCACGACCGCCGTGTTCGCCGACCCGTTGACGCCGCCGCCGACGATCGCGCCGAACCCGTCCACGGTGAGGATGCGGCTGAGGCCGGGCAGCCTGCCCTTCTCGTCGGTCATCCCGGCCTCCTCGCAGACGCCGAGGATCGTCCCCATCGCGTCGAAGAACCCGGACAGCACCAGCGTGAACAGCACGACGGTCGCGGTGACGACGCCGGCGCGGCCGAACCCGCCGAACAGGTCGACCTTGAACAGCAGCCCGAAGTCGGGGGTCGCGGCGATCGAGTGCGGCAGCTTCGGCTCGACCGCGCCCCACGTCTTCGGGTCGACCTTCGCGACCTTGTCGACGATGACGGCGAACACGGTCGCGGCGACGATGCCGATCAGGATCGCGCCCGGCACCCTGCGGATGAACAGCACGAGCGTCAGCACGAGGCCGGCGCAGAACACCAGCACCGGCCAGCCGACGAGCTGACCGAACACGCCGAGCTGGACGGGCGTGGACGCGGTGTCGTGGTGGCCGACGAACCCGGCGTCCACGAGGCCGATCAGCGCGATGAACGCGCCGATGCCGACGCCGATCGCCTGCTTGATCGCGAGCGGGATCGCGTCCATGATCAGCTGCCGGATCCCGGTGACCGCGAACAGCACGATCACCACGCCCTCCAGCACGACCAGGCCCATCGCCTGCGGCCACGTCATGTGCGGCGCGGCCTGGAACACCACGATCGGGGTGACGCCGAGGCCGGCCGCCATCGCCAGCGGCGCGTTCCCGACCAGGCCCATCAGCAGCGTCGTCAGCCCGGCCGACAGCGCGACCATGGTGGTGAGCTGCGCGGGGTCGAGGGTGGCGCCGGTGACGTCCTTCGCGTCACCGATGATCAGCGGGATGAGGATGACCAGGTAGGCCATCGCGACGAAGGTGGTGAGCCCGCCGCGCACCTCGCGGGCGACGGTGGTGCCCCGCCCGCGCAGGTCGAAGAACCGGTCGAGCGCGGAACGGTCGGGGGTGGACGGCTTCTCCGGAAGCCTCTCCTGGGTCTCGGTCACGGTTCGTGCCCTCTTTCCGGGGTCCGGGGCCGCCCCCGGGGCGAGCACGGGGGCGTGATCGGCCACCGGCGCGGCCCGTGCGGGCCGTCCGTACTGGTCGATCGGGTGCGGTTGTGGGGTGGTGCCCGCGCCGTCCCCCGAGAACGGAGCGCGGGCCGCCCCTGTTGATCAATCGCTAGCCGGAGGTCTCCGGGGAGACGATGTGCTCCGGTCGAACCGGCACTCGGGTGAGCGCTCTGCCCGTGGCGTCGCGGACGGCGGCGACGATCGCGGGCGTGGAGGAGAGCGTGGGTGGCTCTCCGGCGCCGCGGAGCCCGTATGGGGCGTCCGGGTCGGGGTTCTCGAGGATGTCGAGCCGCATCGGCGGCATGTCGAGAATGGTCGGGATGAGGTAGTCGGTGAAGGACGGGTTGCGGACGAGGCCGCCGGACACGACGATCTCCTCCATCACGGCAAGGCCGAGGCCCTGCGCGGAGCCGCCGTGGATCTGGCCCTCCAGCGACAGCCGGTTGAGGATCTTGCCGACGTCCTGGACGGCGGCCATCTCGACCACCTTGACCAGGCCGAGGTCGACGTCGACGTCCACGACGGCGCGGTGCACGCACAGGGCGAGCTGGGTGTGGGTGACGCCCTGGCCGGTGACCGGGTCCATGCCGGTGGTGGGGCGGTGGTGGAATTCGCGGGTCTCCTCGATGGCGTCGTCGCCGAGGACGTCCTCGATGCTGCCGAGCACCCCGGCCGTCCGCGAGACGATCTTCCCGCCGACGGTGGAGAGGTCGTCGTGGCCGTAGCGGCGGGCGGCGCGCGCGAGCAGTTCGGCGCGGACGGCCTCGCAGGCGGTCTTGACGGCGCCGCCGGACATGTACGACTGGCGGGACGCGCTGGACGAGCCGGCGTCGCCGACCCGGTTGTCCGCCGGGGCGATGGTGACCCTCTGCACGCCGAGTTCCGTCCGCGCGACCTGCGCCTGGACGGTGACGAGGCCCTGGCCGACCTCGGCGGCGGCGGTGTGCACGAGCGCGGTCGGCTCGCCGCCGATGACCTCCAGCCGGACGCGGGCGGTGGCGAGGTCGTCGAAGCCTTCGGAGAAGCAGATGTTCTTGATCCCGACGCCGTAGCCGACGCCGCGCACGACGCCCTCGCCGTGCGTGGTCTGGGACGCGCCGCCCGGCAGGTTCCGGATGTCGGACGCGTCGCAGGCGGGCGGCATCGGCATGGCCTCCAGCCGGGTCAGCATCTCCGCGAGCGGCGCCGGCGACTCGATGACCTGCCCCGTCGCGAGCTTCGAGCCCTGCGAGACGGCGTTGCGGCGGCGGATCTCGACCGGGCTGAGCCCGCAGGCCGCGCCGAGCCTGTCCATCATCGACTCGTAGGCGAAGCACGCCTGCACCGCGCCGAACCCGCGCATCGCGCCGCACGGCGGGTTGTTCGTGTAGACCCCGTACGCGTCGATCTTGATGTTCGGGATCTCGTACGGGCCGACGCCGAGCGACGCGGCGTTCCCGGTGACGTTCCGGGTGGACGAGGTGTACGCGCCGCCGTCCAGGATGATCTTGACGTCGGCGTAGACGAGCTTCCCGTCGGCCGTGGCGCCGTACTCGTACCGCATCTGCGCGGGATGCCGGTGGACGTGCCCGAAGAACGACTCGTACCGGTTGTACGACATCTTCACCGGTTTGCCGGTGTGCAGGGCGAGCATCGCCGCGTGGATCTGCACCGAGAGGTCCTCGCGGCCGCCGAACGCGCCGCCGACGCCGGCGAGGGTCATGTGCACCTGCGACTCGTCCAGGCCGAGGCAGGGCGCGATCTGCGCCAGGTCGTTGTGCATCCACTGCGTGGAGACGTACAGGTCGACGCCGCCGTCCTCGGCCGGGATCGCCAGGCCGGCCTCCGGCCCGAGGAACGCCTGGTCCTGGATGCCGACCTCGAACTCCTCCGACACGACGACCTCGGCCAGAGCGCGCGCGGCGTCCACATCCCCGACCCTGACGGGCTGGTGCCGGGTGATGCCACCGAGCGGCTGAACCTTCAGCCGCTCCGGGTCGGCGATCACCGCCCGGGGGTCGGTGATCGGCTCCAGGACCTCGTAGTCGACGGCGATGCGCTCCATGGCGCGGCGCGCGATCTCCGGGTGGTCGGCGGCGACGACGGCGACCGGCTCGCCCTGGTGCCGGACCTCCCCGATCGCGAGAACCGGCTGGTCCTCGGTGTGGTCCTCCCCGTACACCTTGCGGCCGGGGACGTCCTCGTGGGTGAGGACCGCGTGCACGCCCGGGGTCGCCAGCGCGGGGCCGATGTCGATCGAGCGGATGCGGGCGCGGGGGTGCGGGCTGCGCAGCGTCGCGCCCCACAGCATGCCGTCCATCCACAGGTCCGACGCGTAGGCGAACTCGCCGGCGACCTTGAGGGTGCCGTCCGGGCGCAGCGGGCTGTCGCCGACGCCGCCGATGCCGGGCGCGACGACATGGCCGGGCGTCTTGACCGGGCCGGGGCTCTTGACCGGGCCGGGGCTCTTCACCGGGGACGCCATCAGAGGACCTCCTCCGCGAGCCGCATGAGGCGCCGGTGGGCGTCGGCGCCGCGCCGCCCGACCACGTCCTGCGGGACGGAGACGAGCGTGTCGGCGGCGACGATCGTCCGGCCGCCGACGAGCAGCCGCTCCAGCGGCGGGGTGCCGCCGAACGCGAACGCGACCACCGGGTCGTCGACGGCGGCGTGGAACCCGTCGACCCGCCACAGCGCGACGTCGGCGAGCTTGCCGGGTTCGAGGGTGCCGATCTCGTCGTCGCGGCCGAGGCAGCGGGCGCCGCCGAGCGTCGCCATCTCCAGGGCCTGGCGGGCGGTCAGCGCGGTCGGCCCGTAGCGGGCGCGCTGCATGTAGATCGCCTGCCGGATCTCCCCGGCGAGCGGGACGAACTCCGCCGACGCCGACCCGTCCACGCCCATCCCGACCGTCGCGCCCGCCTCCAGCAGATGCGAGACGCGGGCGATGCCGGCGCCGAGCCGGGCGTTGGAGCTCGGGCAGTGCGCGGTGCCGGTGCCCGTCTCGGCGAGCCGCTTGATGTCGGTGTCGTGCAGGTGGACGCAGTGCGCGAGCCACACGTCCGGGCCGAGCCAGCCGATCGAGTCCATGTACTCGGTCGGCGTCATGCCGAACTGCTCGTTGGTGTGCTCCTCCTCGTCGAGGGTCTCGGCGAGGTGGGTGTGCAGCCGGACGCCCTTGTCGCGCGCCAGTTCCGCGGAGCGGACGAGCAGGTCGCGGGTGACGGAGAACGGGGAGCACGGCGCGACCGAGATGCGGAGCATGGAGCCGGGCGACGCGTCGTGGTGACGGTCGATGGCCGCCGCGGTCTCGGTGAGGATCGTGTCGAGGTCCTCGACGACCTCGTCCGGCGGGAGGCCGCCCTGCGACTCGCCCCGGTCCATCGAGCCGCGGCACGGCTGGAACCGGATGCCGAGCTCCGCCGCCGCCTCGATCTCGGCGTCGAACAGGTCGCCGCGCCCGCGCGGGAACAGGTAGTGGTGGTCGGACGAGGTGGTGCAGCCGGACTTGGCGAGCCATCCGAGCCCCGCGCTCGCGGCGCCCGCGACGACCTCGGCGTCCATCTTCGACCACGGCTTGTAGAGGGTCGTGAGCCACTCGAACAGCGTGCTGTCGGTGGCCAGGCCCTGGCTCGCCCACTGGTACAGGTGGTGGTGCGCGTTGACGAGGCCGGGCGTGGCGAGGCAGCCGGTCCCGTCGATCCGGTCGGCGCCCGCGATCTCCGGCGCGGGACCGGCACCGACGGCGGTGATCCGGTCGCCCTCGATCACGAGGTGGCCGCCCGGGTGCTCGTCCCCGGACACGGTCACGACGTGCGCGTTCTCGATGATGGTCGTCACTTGCCGCTCGCCTTTCGCCGGGCCGCCAGCCGCACCGCGTCCAGGATCTTCTCGTAGCCGGTGCAGCGGCACAGGTTGCCGGCCAGCGCCTCGCGGATCTCGGCGTCGGACGGCGCGGGGTTGCGCTCGATCAGGTCATGGGACTGGACGATCAGGCCGGGCGTGCAGAACCCGCACTGGACGGCGCCCGTCTCCAGGAACGCCTGCTGGACGGGGTCGAGCCGCTCGTCACCCGGCTGCCCCTCCGCCAGGCCCTCGACGGTGCGGACCTCGCGGCCTTCGGCCTGCCCGGCCGCGACGAGGCACGCGCAGGCCGGCACACCGTCCAGGTAGACCGTGCAGGAACCGCATTCGCCCTGCTCGCAGGCGTTCTTCGAGCCGGGGAGGCCCATCCGCTCCCGCAGCAGGTAGAGCAGGCTCTCGCCCTCCCACACATCGTCGACGGTCTCCTTCGAGCCGTTGACGGTGACGTTCACGCGCATCAGGAAGCCTCCCTTCGCTCGGCGCGGTGGTCGTTCCAGGCCCAGGTCAGCGTGCGGCGCGCCATCACCGACAGGGCGTGCTCGCGGTAGTCGGCGGTGCCGCGCACGTCGTCGATCGGCGCGGCGGCCTCGCGGACGAGTTCGCCGAACCGCTGCGCCGCGGCGTCGGTGAGCGGGCCGCGGCCGTCCCAGTCGAGTTCGTTCGAGATGAACTCCTCGGCGGCGGTCGCGCGGCGCGGCGTGGGGGCGGCGGAGCCGACGCCCGTGCCGACGCGGCGCTCCTCCGGATGCAGCGCGACCGCGAAGGAGCAGACGGCGATCACCATCGCGTTCCGCGTGCCGATCTTGGAGAAGTACTGCGGGCCGGGTGCGGGAGCGGTCCAGACCGCGCGGATCAGCTCGTCGGGCTCCAGCGCGTTCCGCTTCACGCCCAGGTAGAAGTCGGCCGCCGGGATCATCCGGACGCCGCGCTCCGCCGACTCGACCTCGATCACCGCGTCCCCGGCCAGCAACGGCGGGTGGCTGTCACCGGCGGGCGAGGCGGCGCCCAGGTTGCCGCCGACCGAGCCGCGGTTGCGGATCTGCGGGGAGCCGACCGTCCGGGACGCCTGCGCGAGGCCCGGCAGCCGGTCCCCCAGCTCGCCGATCACCCGCACGTACGGGACGCCGGCGCCGATCCGCAGGCGGCCGTCCGCCTCGTCCCACTCGGTCAGCTCGCGGACCCGGGTCAGGTCCAGCAGCGCCGCCGGCCGGTGCACGTCGAAGTTGATCTCCACCATGACGTCGGTGCCGCCCTGGATCGGCAGCGCCGCCGGCGTCTCCCGCTTCGCGGCCAGGGCGTCCGCCCAGGTCGCCGGGCGCAGGAACTCCATGTCGCGGCCTCCTCAGTTCCAGGCGGACGGGGCGTCCGGCGCGTCGTCGGTGAGCACGGTTCCCTCGATGAGCCCGTACGGGCGGTCCGCCGCGAAATAGACCTCGTTGTCGTTGTCCATCCCGAACGGCTCCAGGTCGACCAGGAAGTGGTGCTTGTTCGGCATCGACATCCGCACCTCGCACAGTTCCGGACGTTCCTCCAGCACCCGGCGGCCCATCGCGTAGAGCGTCTGCTGGAGCGACAGGCTGTGCGTCGTGGCGAACGCGTCGAGGAGGGCTTTGCGGGCGGCCGCGTAGGACGCGTCCCATTTCGAGTCGGTGCCGCGATGCCGCCATTGCGCCGTCACGGCCGTCGCGAGGATCCGGTCGTCGGTCGGTTCGAGCGTCGTGAACTCGTCCTCGACGTACCCGTGGAATTCGCTGCCCGTCGAGTTCAGGACGGTCAGGTCCGTCAATCCCGAGACCACCGATTCGGCGCCGTCCGATCCGTCGCTGTGGATCACCGCCGTCCGTACTTCCGTGCCGCCCTTCACGAACGAGTGCGGGCCGGTGATGCGATCCCAGGCGTACTCCTCGAGCTGCACGCGGGCGTGGTGAATGGTCGGCTGCGAATCCACGAAATGCCGCGCCAGCAGCAGCCCGAACTCCTCCAGCTCCCCGATCCCGTACTTCTTCGCGAACGCGAACACCGTGTTCTTCTGCGTGTCGGTCGCCAGCACGGCGGCGTTGTCGCCGGTCAGATGCACCTCGTCCATGTCGCCGGACAGGAACACCCCGACGTTCAGGTCCCGGATGCGGTGCGTCCCGCCGTCCCTGGTGACGCGGACGACGCGGACCTCCGCCTTCCCGTAGCGGTTGGGGCCGAGAACGATGGCCATCGGGTTAGCTCCCTCGGTAGGTCGAGTAGGCGAACGGGCTCAGCAGCAACGGGACGTGGTGGTGCCGCCCGGCGTCGCCGATCGCGAACGCGACGGTGACCTCCGGGAAGAAGTCGGACAGGCCGGCGGTGTCGAACGTCAGCCGGTGCACGCCCGCGCCCGGCTCGGCGTCCCACTCCTTGATCCGGCCGTCGGCGTCGGTGCGGGCCTCGGCGATCGTCGTCCACGACCCGTCCGGCTCCCGCCGGTCCAGCCGCACCGCCACGCCCGCCGCCGGCAGGCCCTTCGCCGCGTCCAGCACGTGCGTCGACAGGCTCATCGCTCCCCCTCCGCCGGCTCCGCGGCGAGCTTCGCCAGCCGCAGGTCGACGATCTTCGCCAGCTCCGTCCGGACGACCGCCCGTTCGGCCTCTGCGTCGTTGCCCAGGCGTTCCCGCAGCGCGCCGAGCATCTCGGCGGCGCTGAGGCCGGTCGCGCAGATGAGGAAGACGTGCCCGAACCGCTCCTCGTAGGCCCGGTTGCCCTCGACCAGCGCCGTCCGCAGCTCCGCGGCCGCCGCGTCCATCCCGGACTGCTCGCCCCGCGACCACGCCGCCTCCCGGTCGCCGCTCCCCGGCCGGTCGCCGCCGCTCCTCAGCCGGTCGCCGCCGCTCCTCGGCCGGTCGCCGATCCGGGGATGCGCGTCCAGCGCCTCCTCGACATCGGCCCAGGCCAGGCCGGCGAGCGCCTTCGCCGACGCCGCCCGCAGCCCCGCGAGATCCGCGTACGGCCGCCCGGCGGCGACCTCGGCGGCCCAGCGGCGGGACGCGCAGCACGCCAGCAGCCCGCCCTCCGTGACGTCGAGCCGTTCCCTCACCGGCACCTCCCTGTCTTCGTCATTGCCGCCAGTAGATACGGCAACCGGACCCCGGGTGAAGGGACAGGACATCCGAACTGTGACTCGGCTCACGCCGGTGTTTTCGTGCGTTGCTCCAATCGCGGCCCCCGGCCGTTGACACGCGGGCCGGCGAACGATGGGTTAACTGGTCCTATGAAGCTGCGTGCGCTGCCCGCGATGCCGGAGCTGCGGCTGGAGGTGATCACCGGAGAGGACGAGCTGGACCGGGTGATCACCTGGGTCGTCACCACCGACCTGCTGGATCCCGGGCGCTACCTCGGCGGCGGGGAGCTGGTGCTGTCCGGGCTGGTCTGGCGGTCCGAGCCGGCCGACTCGGAGGTGTTCGTCCGGGCGCTCGCCCGCGCCGGGGTGTCGGCGCTCGCGGCATGGGACCTCGCCACCGGCACCATCCCGGGCGACCTCGTCGACGCGTGCCGCCGGCACCGGATCCCGCTGTTCAAGGTGCCGGAGGACGTGGCGTTCGCGACCGTCACCGAGGAGGTCGTCCGGCACCTGTCCGGCGCCCGCGCCGCCGACCTGACCGCCGTGCTGGACCGGCACCGCCGGCTCGTCGCCGGGATGAGCGAGGGCGCCGGCCTCGGCGCCGTCCTCGACCTCGTCGGCCGCGACCTCGGGATGCGCTGCTGGGTGCTGACCGCCACCGGACGCGTCGTCGCCGGCCCGCCGGACGCCCCGGACGGCGCCGCGCTGGCCCGCGCGTTCCTCACCGCGCCGCGGCTCCCGCACCACCCGGCCGGGTCGGACGTGTCGATCTTCCCGGTCGCCGAGGACACCACCTCGCGCGTCGCGGACTGGTTCGTCGCCTGCGAGGGCGACCACGCCGACTGGCCCGCCGAACGCCGCGCGCTCACCACCGAGCTCGCCGCGATCGCCGCGCTGGAACGGGCCCGGCTGGACGACCGGCTCAGCGTCGAGGGGCGGCTCGCCCAGGAACTCGTCCGGCTGGTGGTGTCCGCCGCGGCCGCCGACGAGATCGTCCCGCGGCTGGAACTCACCGGACTCGACCCGCACGCCCGCTACGTCGCGGTCGCCGCGGCCGGGCGCGGGACGCTGCGGCCCGGCGAGCTGCGGACCGTCCTCGGCGAGGTCATGCCGGTCCCGCGGCCCGTCGTGGGCCTGCTCGACGACGAGGCGATCGCGCTCCTGCCCGTCGCCCGGGAGGGCGGGCCCGACGTCGCCGCCGCGATCCGGCGGGCGCTCGGCGCGCTCGCCCCGGGCCTGGCGGGCGCCGGGATCGCGGTCGGCGTCAGCGACGTCGTCGGCGCCGGCGAGCTGCGGGGCGCCGTGGACGAGGCCCGGTACGCGCGGCGGCTCGCCTCCGGGCGCACCGACCCGGTGTGCGTCGTCCGGCACGACGAGCTGGCCACCCATGTGCTGCTGCTGGCGACCGTGCCCGACGACGTCCGGCAGATGTTCCAGGTGCGGCTGCTCGATCCGCTGCGCAAGTACGACGAGGTCCACAAGGCCGACCTGATCCGCACGCTGGAGACGTTCCTGCAGAACTCCGGATCGTGGACGCGCTGCGCCGAGCAGCTCCACCTGCACGTCAACTCCGTCCGGTACCGCATCCAGCGCATCCAGGACCTGACCGGCCGCGACCTGGCCCGCCTGGAGGACCGCGTGGACTTCTTCCTCGCGCTCCGGCTGTCCTAGAGGCCGCGCTCCATCCAGGTGCGGTAGGCGACCTGGAGCGCGGCGCGGCGGTCGGCGTGGCCGAGGACGTCCACGCTGTCGACCCACTGCTCGACCGACCCGATGCCCGGCCGCAGCGCGGCGACCTCCGGATCGCCGATGTCCGCGACGAGCCCGTCGGCGACGGCGGCGTCGATCATCCAGTAAGGGCGGTCCCAGAACGGGACGACCGCCTTCTCCGGTGCCGGCAGTCCGCGTCCACGCTGGACGTCCAGCAGGATCTCGGCCGCTTCGACCAGCGCCGCCTCCCTTTCGCGCCTGCCGTCCGCGGCGACGGCCGTGCCGAGCGGGCCCGCGAGATCCTCAGCGATCGGCAGCTCCCTGAAGGCGGTACCGCGCCACTTGCCGTACGGCACCCACGCGCCGGACAGCGTGAACGCCAGCCGCATCAGATCTTCGGCGACCCGCGCGGCGAGGATCCGCGACCCGGTCTCGTCACCGCGCGCCGCCGTCCGGCCCACGACCGGCAACCACTGCGAAGCGCGCCGCCACCACGCCGCCAGGACGTACCGCTCGACGTCCGGCGGGTAGCGGCGGAGCGTCGCGCGGATCCCGGCGAGGGTCGAGGTCCCGTCCTCGAACACCGGGCCGGCGGTCACCTCCAGGACGCACTGCCCGACCAGGCACAGCCAGTCGAGGACCGACGGCCCGCCGGTCGGATCGACGCCCAGCCTCGACCGGCAGAACGCGCCGACGGCCGAGACCTCCACCTTGTGGGACACGGTCTGGTCCCAGGTGACGGGGAAGCGGACGGGGTGGCCGCGGTACCGGTCGGGCAGTTCGCGTTCGAGCATCGCGATCACGTCCGGCGCCGCGTCCGCATGCGCGTCGTCCAGCAGCAGCGTCAGCCGGCAGCCCCAGTCGTGGTCGCGGCTCGTCGCGTCGTCGAACCCCAGCACGTCCGACCCGGACCCGAGCCGCGCCGCCGCATGGCTCAGTCCTGGGAAGTGCACGTCCAGCAGCGGCCGGACGAGATCGCCGTAGTACGCGCGCGCCAGCTCCGCGCCGCTCGGATGACCGTCCACAGGGCCACCCCAGCAGACTCGGCGGCGCTCCGGCCAACCAATTCTCCGGGGTCAGGACGTATGGCGAAGCAGGGCGGGGACGAGGACGTCCCACGTCCGGCGCGGGATCTCACTTCCGGTACCCGGCAGGACCAGCAGCTCGGCGCGCGGAATCTCGGCGGCGAGCGCACGCCCGTTGCCCAGCGGAAAGAACGGATCGTCCTCGCCATGCACCACCAGGGTCGGCGCCGCGACGGACCCGAGCCGCTCGCGCCAGCGCGGACCGCAGTCGAGCGCGGCGAACAGCGCCCCCATCTGGTCCGCGCGGTGGGCCTCACCGGGATCCCCGAAGACCTCGGTGCGATCATGGATGCGCTCGATGTTCGCCCGCGCCTCCGCCTCGTCGAACCCCGCCCCGGCCATGTGGCGGGCGTTCTCCACCATGAACCCGACGACCGAGGCGCGGTCGGTCCAGTCCACCGCCGGCCGATCCATGAAACGCGCCATCAGCTCCGGCGCATGCTCCGGCAGGTCGGAATCGTTCGGCCCGGGCGCGGTCGGCCGCGTCGCGATCAGTGTCAGCGTGGCGACGCGCTCGGGATGGTCGAGAGCGAGCAACTGGGCGATCCACCCGCCGGTCCCGAACCCGACGACATGCGCGGCCGCCAGCCCATGCGCGTCCAGGACCTGGGCCGCATCGGAGACGAGATCGCGCAGCGTCCACTCCCCGTCCCCCGAGCCGCCCGCCGAACGAGCATCCGCGTCCCCACTCAGCCCGACGGAGGAACCGGGGCCGTTGGTCAGTCCGGCGCCGGCGGACCGTCCGGTGCCACGCAGGTCGTAGCGGACGACGAACCGCCGCAGGGCCGCCAACCGCCCGCAGAGGTCGTCCGGCCAGGTGAGCATCGTGTTGCCGACGAGGAGCACGGGCGCGTCGCCCGGTTCGCCGAACGTTTCCACGCACAACGACACCCCGTTGACCTTGATGAAGGACTCCATACCAAGTCAGACCGCCGGCGCCATCGAAACTCATCGCGGCCGTCTCGGTCGGCCGTACAGGACTCCCGTTCTTGACCGAAGCGGTGGCTGATTGATCAAGTTCCAGGCGTGAGCATTTCGGAATTATGGTGCCGATTCGGAAGTCGGGGGTTGAGTTCGGCATGGGACAGAGAGTGTTCGAGTGTTCATTGGAAGGGTGTTCGGGTGGTGGGGTGGCGCTGCGTACGGGGCCGCCTCTCAAAAGTCAAGGGCGCCTTCGGCGTCGCTTCGCGATGGACTTCGTCCACCCTTGACTTTCGAGCCTCTGCGGCCCCTGAGGCAGCGCAAACGGGCAGGCTCCGCCTGCCCCGCCCGGTCGCGCCACCCCACCACCCACCCACGCACGCGTGCTCGCAAATCCCTACGAAACGGCATTCCGCGAGCCAGGGAGAGGGTGATCAGAATCCGGCAGGTATACCTAGCCATACCTTTCTCCGAAGTGTCGAAATAACGGCCCGTCGAGCCGATATTTGTCAGCCACGTAGGGTATGCTTTACCTATGCAATCAGTGACGGTCGACCTGGAGGCCGCGTCCACCATGCAATTGGTGGACGCGGTCTCGGTGATCGCCGCTGAACTCGCCCAGCGCCAAGCCCCGGAGTCAGCGGCGGCGTGCCTGGAACTCACCGAGACACTGGCCGCCGCCTGCGATATCCAGGAAAGCGCACTCGCCGGTTTCATCCGCCGAGTCGATGCCACCGGCGAGCAGAAACGCTGGGGATATCCCTCCACCCGGGCGTGGTTGCGGTCCCGGCTGGGGATGCGGGAGAACCGCACCACCGAACGCCTCATCCTGGCCCGGCAACGCCACCGCCTCCCGAACGTCGCCGAACGCCTGGCGGCCGGGGAGCTGTCCTACGGATATGCGGCCACGGTCGCGCAGAGTGTGGCCCGCTTGGAGGACACCGACTGCGCCGAAGCCGAAACGACCCTGCTGAGCTTCGTCGACCAAGGCTTCTCAGCCGCGAAGGTGGGGGTGTTCGGCCGCCGCATCTGCGACGTGATCGCCGAACGCGACGGAACCGACACCGCACCCGGTGAAGACGCCAAGCGCGGCTACGCCAAATCCTGGATCACCAGCACCGGTTCCTTGGACGGCGGCCGGTACATCAAGGGCTGGTTGAACGCCGAGGACGCCGCCATCTGGGACGGCACCCTCGCACCCTTGGCCAAGCCGGCCGGGCCTGAGGACCACCGCGATGTGGGTGAGCGGACGGCGGCGGCGTTGTCCAGTGTGCTGTCGGGTGGGCACAAGGCCACCAAGGTCACCGTCATCTGCGACCTCGAGACCTTGACCGGCGGCAACGCCCCAGCTCGCCTGACCGACGGGACACCGATCCCCGCCGCCCAAGCCCGCCGCATCGCCCTGGCCGCCGGAGTGTCACCGCTGATCCTCGGGCGAGGGCACACACCGCTGTACCTCGGTTACCGGGAGCGGTTCGCCAGCGCCGCCCAACGCCAAGTCCTCGAAACCCTGTACCCGACCTGCGCGGTACGGGAATGCGAGATCCCGGGGACGTTGTGCGAGGTCGACCACGTCAACGGCTGGGCCCTCGGACACTCACCCACCGACATCGACCAGCTCACCCTCACCTGCGGATGGCACAACCGCTTCAAACACACCAGCCCGAACCAGATCGGGATCAGCAAAGACCCCGACGGGCGCTATGTGTACCGGCTGCTCCCACCACCGGGCGCCCGAACAAGATCCCGAACGGGCAGCGGGCCACCGGGGACGATCGGCCCACCCGACACCACCGCCAACTGGGCTGCGTAACCCGCCCCACCCCACTCCATCGGTTCGCCCGAATCCATCTCGGATCTCGGGCGAACCGGCATGCCCACACCACCCCGGCACTCCGCTGCTCCACCGGATGCCCGCACTGGCGGCCCCAGTGTTGCCTCGTCAGCCGCTCGGCGTTCAGCCCGCCCGGCGCCCGAGTCTTCGTCCGCTGGTTCGGGGGCGGTGGGGTGGCGCGACCAGGCGGGGCAGGCGGAGCCTGCCCCCAAAGCGCTGCCTCAGAGGCCGCAGAGGCTCCAAAGTCAAGGGTGGACGAAGTCCATCGCGAAGCGACGCCGAAGGCGCCCTTGACTTTGGAGGGGCGGCCCCGTACGCCAGCGCCACCCCACCGCACGAACACCCCTCGCCCCCAAGTCCCAGGGCAGGACGGCCCATCACCCCACGCCCCCGATCGACGTCCGCCTCCGCATCGACGTCCGCATCAACTCAGCACCCCGCGAGGTGACCAAGAGGAAACATCCGCCTGGCCTGCGGGTACATCATCGAGAGGGGATTTCTTCGGCTGCGTGTCGAGTTCGGTGGTGTGCCGATCGTCTTAGCGAGAGAGGGCAGATCGTCGAGCGGTGAAGGAGGCGGAGGCGCCGTGACGGACGAGGGCAGGAAGCGGGCAGCGCACCGGGCCCTGGTGGATCGGGTGCTGAACGGGGAGGGCAGGGCGTCCGCGGAGCAGCGAGCGCGCGCCTTCGGCAACGAGGGACTCTCCCCGCCCCTGGACGCGTTGATCGGCAAGGTCGTCGACAGGCCGGCGCAGATCACCGATGCCGATGTGGCTGCGGCGAAGGCGTCCGGCTGTACCGAGGACGAGCTTTTCGAGCTGGTCGTGTGCGCCGCGGTCGGGCGATCGGCGCGGTTGTACGAAGCGGGACTGGCGGCCCTCGCTGAGGCGACCGGTAGGGAGAGGTCGGATCGTGCGTCTTGAGATCCTCAACGACGGTTACAGCCGCCGCACCAAGTTGCTGTTCGCGGTCGTCCGGTTGTTCTCCGGGCATCCGCTGCCGGACGCCGCCAAGCTGGTGTTCTATCGGCCCGATTTCTACGGTGCGCGGGCCAAGGAGTTCACCCATGAGGCGATGCGCGGGCCGTCCGCCTGGTCGGTGGGCGACCGGGAGTTGATGGCGGCTTATGTGTCCGAGGTGAACGGGTCCGCGTTCTGTATCGGGGCGCACACCGCGACCGCGACGCAGGCGTACCAGGACGGGGAGCGGGTCGCGGCGGTGCTGGCCGATCTGGAATCGGCCCCTGTGGAGGAGCCGCTGCGGGCGACGCTGCGGATGCTCGGCAAGCTGACCCGGGACGGAGAGGTCAGCGCCCAGGACATGCGGGACGTGCTGGCCGCCGGTGTCTCGCCCCAGCAGGTCGAGGACGCGTTGGCGGTGTGCGCGGCGTTCGACATCACCGACCGGCTCGCCGACGCGTTCCGGTTCGAAATGCTCAGTCCGGAGGGCTTCGAGGCGGGGGCCAAGTACCTGCTGAAGCGGGGTTACCGGTAGTTCGGCGGGGGGCCGCCTCGCGGTGCGGTCGCGGGGGCCGCACCGCGGTGCGCGCAGCCGGTCAGGTGGACTTCTTCGTCTGGGCGGCGACCACGGCGGCCAGGGCCTCGGTGATGTGGGCCTCGGAGGCGGCCTTCTGGACGCCGGCCTCGGCGAGGACGCCGTTGCCGTTCTCGTGTTCGAGGAGGGCGAGGAGGATGTGCTCGGTGCCGATGTAGTTGTGGCCGAGGCGCAGGGCCTCGCGGAAGGTCAGTTCGAGGGCCTTCTTGGCGTCCTGGTCGAAGGGGATGAGGGCGGGGAGCTCGGCGGCCTCCGGGGGCAGCGCGGCGGTCGCGGCCTGCCGGACGGTGTCGAGCAGCACGCCCTGCGCGGTGATGGCCTTGGCCGCGAGCGACTCGGGGTCGGCGAGCAGCCCGAGGACGAGGTGGGCGAGGCCGATCTCGGCGCTGCCGGCGGCGCGGGCCTCGTTCTGCGAGGCGATGACGACGTTGCGGGCGCGGAGGGTGTAGCGGGAGAAGCCCTGGGACGGGTCGAGGTCGCCCGTCACGTCCTTGGGGACGAAGCGCTTCTGCGCGGCCTGCTTGCTGACGCCCATGCTCCTGCCGATGTCGGTCCAGGACGCGCCGGAGCGGCGGGCCTGGTCGACGAAGTGGCCGATGAGGTGGTCGGCGACCTCGCCGAGGTGCTCGGCGGCGACGACCGCGCTGGTGAGCTGCTCGAGCGCGTCGGGGTGGACCTTCTTGATGGCGGCGATCAGGTCGTCGAGCCGGACCTGGACGTTGTTCTGCGTAGGTTCGGTCATGCGTCAACCATAGGTTGACGACCGAGAATCGTCAACCGCGGGTTGACGATCACCAGGCGGCGGCTCCGGTGAAGGACGTGGCGTGCGGCGCGTAGCCGAGGACCTTCCGGGCGGCGGTGATGTCGAGGGTCCGCTCGACGGCCAGGTGGCTGATCGCGTAGCGGGTCAGGCGCGGCGGTTCGGGGCGGCGGGCCAGCAGGAACGCGCCCTCGGCGACGGCGGCGAGGGGGCGGGCGGCGCCCGCCGGGATGTAGACGGGACGGGCCGCGATGCCGCGTTCGGCGAGGATCTCGCGGAACGCGTCGTCAATGACGATCGGGGCGGCGTCGGCGATGTTGAAGACGCCGGAGCCGACGGGGCCGGTCGCGGCCAGCAGGCAGGCCTGGACGAGGTTGGCGATCGAGGTCAGGCTGATCCGCTGGCGTCCCGTCCCGACGGCGGGCAGGACCGGGCCGCGGACGGCCGACAGGACGCGCGGCAGCAGCGTGGTGTCGCCGGGCCCGTAGACGGCGTGCGGGCGCAGGACGATCGCGTCGCGCCCGAGCACGAGCCGTTCGGCCGCCGCTTTGGAGGCGCCGTAGGCGTTGAGGTAGCGGCCGACGGGCGCCTGGTCCTCGGTGGCCATGACGCTGGGACGGAACGGGTCGTACACGCTGGCGGTGCTGACGTGCACGAACCGCGCCGCGGGGAAGGACGCCAGGGCGTTGCGGGTGCCGGTGAGGTTGGCGGCGAACAGGCCGGCGGGCCGTCCCCAGTCGGTGACGCTGCCCGCGCAGTGGACGACCGCGTCCACGGCGGGCGGGTCCGGGATCGGGCCGCGGGTGAGGTCCCAGGGCCGGTAGGCGGCCCCGGCGAGGTGGCCGGGCGGGACGGCCGGGCGGCGGCCGAACGCGTACGTGGTGACGTCGCGGCAGGTCAGGGCGCGGCAGACCGCGCCGCCGACGAAGCCGGACGCGCCGGTGACCGCGACCTTCACCGCGGCGTTCCCGCACGCCGCGCGACCTGTTCGCGGAGGAGGTCGCGGTCGAGTTTGCGGGTGCGGCCGGAGCGGGGCAGTTCGTCCAGGACGACGATGCGGTCGGGCAGGGCGTCGTGGTCGATGACGCCGGGGAGGTCGCGGCGCAGGCGCGCGGGCAGTCCGGCGGGGCCGGTCACGGCGAGCACGACCTCCTCGTCCCCGGTTTCGGAGTCGGGGACGCCGACGATGGCGGCCTCCTCCACGCCGGGGAGCGCGGCGATCGACGGCTCGTAAAGGCCGGGATAGAGGTTGAACTTTCCTCGGATCAGCATGTCCTTCTTCCGGCCCATCAGGACGAGCCGCCCTTCGTCCAGCCGGGCGAGGTCCCCCGTGGGGAGTTCGTCGAACGGCTCCGCGCCGAGGTAGCCGCGGCAGAGGTTCGGGCCGGAAAGGAGCAGTTCCCCGTCGTCCGCGAGGCATGTTCCGACGCCTGGCAGAGGCGCGCCCAGGAGGTCGCCTTCGGCGCCGGAGGCGGTGTGCGCGAGTTTCTCTTCGGCGGAGGCGATAGCGACGGGCAGTATTTCCGTCATCGCGTAAACGGAGAGGACTTCGGCGGACGTCGCCTTGACCGCGCGCTTCAGGATTCCGGCGGGTGCGGGCGCGGCGCCGAGCAGGACGTACCGGAGCGTCGGCGGCAGTTCCGGGGCGGTGTCGAGGATTTCGGCGAGGTGGACGGGAACGCAGAACGCGTGGGTGGCGGCGCGCTCGCGCATCAGCCGCACGAAATCGGCGGGCCGGCAGAACAGCGGCGGCATCGACCAGCGGGCGCCGGAGATCAGCGTCGGCAGCCCGAGCATCAACTGGTCGGTGTGGACGACGTCGCCCGGCCCCAGCGGCATGCGGTCGCGGAAAAGGCCGAGGGCCGCCGCGAGGGACGCCTGGGAATGGACGACGGCGCGCGGTTCCGCGGTGGTGCCGGACGTGAAGATGACCGCCGCCGGGGCGTCGGGGTCGGTGTCGTCCGGCGGTTCCGGTGCGTCGCCGCGTACCAGGTCGGCGAGCGACAGGGAGCCTCGCGGCACGCCCGGGAGCCGGCGCCCGGCATGGATGTGCCGCATCGGGGGCCCGCCGGGGATCTGCAGTTCGGCGAGGTTCGGAAGCAGGAGCCCGCGTCGCCGGGCATAGGCGCGGACGAGCCCGAGACGGCTGCCGGCATAAAGGATCGATTCGGCGGCGGACCAGCGGGGCCGTGCCAGCCGGAGGCGTGCCGTGAACATTTCCGGTCCGGCCCCGGGATCGGCGAAGACGACGACTCCGCCGGCGGCGACGACGCCGAGCGCGAGGACGAGGGATTCCGGCGACGGGCGGACGGAGAACAGCACTCCGTCGCCGGTGCGGAGCCCTTCGGAGAGGAGCCCGTGCCGGACGGCGAGCACCCGCCGCCGCAGTTCTCCGTAGGTCAGCGGGGAACCGTCCCCGGACACCAGCGCGATTCCGTCCGGTGTCCGCGCGGCCTGGTCGAGCAATTGCCGGACGAGCGTCATGAGACGGCCTCCGAGCGGACGGCCAGGTGGCGGTAGGTGGGAATCAGGACGCCGCGGGCGGCGGCCCGGCTGGTGATCCGCAATGGCGCGGCGTCCAGGACCGTGCGGGCGACCCGCCGGATCTGGGCCATGGCCAATGGGTAGCCGATGCAGAAATGCGGTCCCGCGCCGAACCAGAGGCGCCGGAGTTCCGGCGGGTGCGGGCGGTCCGGATCGAACGGCCCGTGGTCGCGGCAGCAGTTGTGCGTGGCGATGAGGACCCGGTCCCCCGGGCGGATCGCCACGCCGCCGACGACCGCCGGGCGGTGCACGCTCCGCAGCATCACCGGCGTCGGCGTCGTCACCCGCATCGCCTCCTCGATCGCCCGGTCGAGCGGCACGCGGCCGGCGGCGACCCGGCCGAGCGCGCCGGAGTCGGCCAGCAGCGCGATCAGCCGGGGCACGAGGGTGGCGACCGTCTCGGTCCCGGTGAGGAAGAACGCCCCGGCGGCGCCGCGCGCCTCGTCCTCGGACAGGCCGAGCGCCCGCATGCGTCCCATGACCGTCGACTCGTCGCCCGAGGCGTACGCCTTGGCGGCGATGGCGCCCAGCGGGTCGAGGACCGCGCGGGCCCGCTCCACCTGCGCGGGGCCGAGCCGCCGCGTCCGCAGCGACACCATCGACACGACCTGCTCGCCCTGCTCGAACAGGTGCCGCCAGTCCGCCTCCGTGGCCGCGTCCAGGCCGATGACCTCGCTGATCACGGCGCCGGCCATGACGCGCGCGGCGTCGACGAGGTCGACGGTGGCGCCGCGCGCCAGGCGGTCGGCGAGGCGCGCGAGCGGCTCCGCCAGCACGCGGTCGCACAGCGCCCCGGCGTAGGACGGCGTGAACAGGTCGGTGAGGCGGCGGCGGAGCGCGCGGTGCGCGTCGCCTTCCATGTTGAGCAGGACGGACGGCCCGAGCACGGGCGTCCACAGGTCGCCGGGCGAGCCGGGCCCGTCCTTGCGGAACGTGTCGCCGTCCATCAGCACCGCGCGGGCGAGCGGCGCCGCGTTCACCACGACGCCGACGCCCGGCACCCGGACGACCGGCCCGCGCCGGGCGAGCCCGCGCAGCAGCGGATACGCGACGGGATGCGCGGCGAGGTAGAGCCGCCGCTCCCAGTCCGGTGCCCTCATCGGATGTCCACGACCTCGGGCACGTAGCGGTGGTCGGCGTACCAGCCGAGCGTCTTGACCAGCCCGAACGCCCGCAGCCGCCGCACCGACCCGTACACGGCGACGTCGCTGCGCAGGCCGTAGGCGTCGGTCAGGTAGCGGACGCGGTTGACCAGGGCGCGGTCCTCGTGGAGTTCCTCGATGCGGGTGCGCGGGAAGCCGCCCGCCCGCTTGTACAGGTCGGCGGTGATGGCGACGTTGCAGCCCGGCATCATCACGTAGGGGCCGAGGTAGAGCGGGTCCTGGTTGCCGGGGCGGAACCGGCCGAACACCGCCGCGACCTCGATCACCGCGGGCAGCAGGCGCCGCTCCCAGAACCTCAGCGGGAACTCGTCGGTGCGGGGACGCAGCGGCCCGGACACCATCTCCAGCCCGTCCGCGAACGCCCGCTTGACCGCCGCGATCCAGCCGCGGTCCGGCAGGCAGTCGGCGTCGGTGCGGGCGATGTGCGTGGCGCCGGCGCCGATCGCGTGCCGGAAGCCGGTGTCGGCGGCGGCGCCCGTCCCCTTCTCCGGTTCCGGGACGATCCGGACGTCCATCCCGGGGTGCTCCTCCGCGAACGTCCGGACGGCCTTCGCGGTCCCGTCCCGGCTGCCGTTGTCGACGACGACGAGCGTGAAGCCGGTGTCGGTCTGCGCGGCGAGCCGGCGCAGCGTCGCGCCGATCGAGCGTTCCTCGTCGTAGGCGGGGACGACGACCCACAGGTCCATGATCACGGTCACAGCTCCGCGAACATGACGCCGAGGCTGACGCCGCCGGCGAGCCCGACCAGTGCGACGCGGTCGCCGGGACCGCACCGTCCCGCCGCGATGGCGGTGGCGAGCTGGAGCGGCAGGCTGGCGGAGGCGACGTTGCCGTGCTCGGGCAGCGTGACGACGAGCCGGTCCGGCGGGATGCCGAGCGCCGCCCGCAGCACCTCCAGGTACGGCAGCGTCACCTGGTGGACGGCGACGACCGCGAAGTCGTCCCAGGTGAGCCCGGTCTTCTCCAGGGCGGTGGTGAAGATCTCCGGCCCGGCCGCCAGGAACGCGTCCTTGAGCCGCCGCCCGTCGCCCTTGAAGTAGGTGTACTCGGGGTCGCGCGGGTGCATCGACCCGCCGGCGGGCAGCGTGCCGATCTCCCAGGCGCTGGAGACGGCGGCGAAGTCGCGGTAGAAGATGCCGCCGTCCGGGGACGCCTCGACCAGCATGGCCGCGCCGCCGTCGGAGAGGGTGTAGCCGGCGAACGCGTCGACGAACTGCGCGCGGTCGCGCACCGTCCAGCGGATCGCGCGGGACGGGGTCTCCCCCGTGCACACCAGCACCCGCTCGTGCTGGCCGGTGCGGATCAGCGCGTCCGCCGCCTGGAGTCCGTTGAGGAAGCTGTTGCAGGCGTTCTTGACGTCGAAGACCGGGCAGGACGCGCCGAGCTTCGCCGCGACGATGTGCGCGGTCGCGGGCTCGATCAGGTCCTGCGAGGCCGACCCGAAGACCAGCAGGTCGACGGCGTCCGCGCCGGTCCCGCGCTGGGCGAGCACCCGGCGGGCGGCGGCGACGGCCAGGTCGGACGCCTGCTCCGCGGCGTCCATCACGTGCCGCGCCCGGATCCCGGTCATCCGCTCGACGATCGTGGGGTGCGGCCGGTAGCCGGGGCTCTCGGCGGCGACGCGCGCCTCGACCTCGGCGCTGGTGACGACGCGCGGCGGCAGGTGCGCGGCGACTGCGGTGATACGGGCTCTCATGGGCCGGTCCCCCGGTTCTCGTCCTGTGTGGAAGGCCAGGTTCGCGGGCCGCGGCCGCGTCCGGACAGGGAGACCCTACGGAAGACGGACCAGGCGTTCTAGCCCGATTTGCGGTGAGTACTGATACTCATCCGAAATGAGTACTTTGCCGGACGTGCCGGTTCCGGCCACGGGCCGCCGCGCCACCCGGCGCCCGCGCCCCGGGGAACGGGAACGGGAACGGGAACGGCGTCAGCCGGCGGGGACGGGAACGACCGGGTCCAGGGGGACGGCGACGCGCGGGATCTCCGTCGTGGGCGGCACCGAGGGCTGGGCCGAGGACGGCGGGGCCGACGGCGGCGGCGAGTTCATGATGATGGGCCCGACCGGGCGCTCGTCGTCGCCCCTGCGCGATCCCGACTGCCACCACCAGAGCGCGACCGAGATGGCCAGCAGCACGAGCACCCCGCCGATGACCTGGATGACGGCCCGCCGATGACTCGGCTCGCGGTACCCGCGGGGCGCCCGCCAGGCCCGGGCACCGAACCGGCCGCCGGGCCTGCCGCGCAGGCGCCGGGCGGCGCGCCATCGCCTGGTGCGGCGCGGCGGCTGGGCGCGCTCGCGCGCGGACGGTTCGGTGAACGCGGCGTTCCTGACGAACTCCTCGTCGAACAGGGGTTCGTCGAAATCTGCGGGCATGGACGTCTCCGGCGCGGGGGGACTGCAAGGCCCAGGCTAGTGGACGGCCGCGTCCGCTGAACCTCCGGATCCGCCCGCGAAACGAGAACGCGTTCCAGTTACCGGCCGCCGCCGGAGTGAGCAAGGTCACCGCCCCATCCTCTTGAGGTCGACACGTCCGCCATGACAGAGCCATGCCCGGCCGATTCCGCCTGTTGAAAAGGGGAGGCGACCTCCATCGACCAACCAAGCGCTTGTGTAAGACTCATGGTTAGACTTGAGTCTCATTTGCTCTTGTCCCGCCGCTGGAACGGGTTCTACGGTGAGCACGACGTTCCGCGTCGCGCATCGGGAGGAGCCGCGCATGACCGCCACCGCACCGGAGACCGCCGTCCCCGCCGGGTTCGACTTCTGCAGCCCGGACCTGATGGCCGAGCGGGTGCCCCTCGCCGAGTTCGCCGCGCTGCGCCGCACGGCGCGCCCCTGGTGGAACGCCCAGCCGCGCGGCCGCACCGGCTTCGACGACGACGGCTTCTGGGTGATCAGCAGGCACGCGCACGTCAAGGAGATCTCGCGCGACGCCGAGCTGTTCTCCGCGAACGCCAACGGCGCGGTCATCCGGTTCAACGAGACGTTCGGGCGCGACGAGCTGGACCTGCAGCGCGAGAACCTGCTGCTGCACATGGACGCGCCGCAGCACGCCAAGCTGCGCCAGATCGTCTCGCGCGGGTTCACGCCCCGGGTCGTCAAGGGCCTGCACGACAAGCTGCGCGAACGCGCGGAGCGGATCGTCGCCGAGGCGTTGCGCAAGGGCGGTGAGGGCGACTTCGTCACGGAGGTCGCCGCGGAGCTGCCGCTGCAGGCGATCGCCGAGCTGATGGGCGTGCCGCAGGAGGACCGCCGCAGGCTGTTCGACTGGTCGAACCAGATGCTCGCCTACGACGACCCCGAGTACGACGCGGACCCGGCCTGCGCCGCCGCCGAGATCATCGGCTACTCGATGAACCTGGCCGAGCAGCGCCGCGGCTGCCCCGCGCACGACATCGTGACCAAGCTCGTCCAGGCGGACGTGGACGGCCGCGGCCTCAGCGACGACGAGTTCGGCTACTTCATGATCCTGCTCTCCGTCGCCGGCAACGAGACGACCCGCAACGCGATCACCCACGGCATGATCGCGTTCATGGACGCCCCGGAGCAGTGGGAGCTGTTCAAGGCCGAGCGCCCGGAGACCGCGGCGGACGAGATCGTCCGGTGGGCGACGCCGGTGACGGCGTTCCAGCGCACCGCCGTCCGCGACACCGAGCTCGGCGGCGTGGAGATCCGGGCGGGCGACCGGGTGGCGATGTACTACTCGTCCGCCAACTTCGACGAGGACGTCTTCGCCGACCCCGGGACGTTCGACATCACCCGCTCCCCCAACCCGCACCTCGGGTTCGGCGGCACGGGCGCGCACTACTGCATCGGCGCGAACCTGGCCCGGCTGGAGATCGGCCTGATGTTCGACGCCATCGCCGACCACATGCCGCACATCGCCCGGATCGGCGAGCCCCGCCGGCTCCGCTCCGCCTGGCTGAACGGCATCAAGGAGCTCCCCGTCCGGTACGCCTGACCCGCCGTTCGGGTCGGCCGGGTCAGCGGCGGCGGAGCCGGAGGCGCGGGCGGCGGCCGGCGCGCTGCCGCTGCTCGCCGAGACCGTCGAGGGCGCCGCCGTGTTCGGCATCTCCACCTGCCTTGTGATCGGCGGGCCGGGCAACGGCCCGGGGACCCGCCCGAACGGGACGAGCGTTCTCCGGGATCGCCGCGCGCCGCCTTCACCAAACGCCGCATTCGCCGTTCGCGGCCACCCGGGACGCGAATTGCCGGCGGCCTGACGTAGTCAGCCGCCACCGCGATCACTGGGAAAGGAAATAGCAGTGCCACGCGCCCGGCAAGAGGGCGTCACCCGTGCGCACTTCCTCGCGAGCAACATGCGGCTGACCAGCGGGGACAGGCATCGCATGCCGAGTGATAAAGATCCTGGAATACGAATCGACCCCGATCTCGAAGGGCCGTCAATGCGCCGCGGATTTGAAAAGGTGGCCGCGGCGGCAGGCGTTCATCGCCGGCCGGCGGATCGATTCGATCGCGCGCGGCGGCTTACCCTCGGGCCTCAGTGCGGGTATCGAGCGCACCGGTTTCACGCCACCGGGAGACGCCGTACCGGTACACGCGAAGAGGGACTCGGTGCCGTCGCCTTGCCGAAGCCGCCCGGGCCCCTCTTCGCCCATCCGCGCCGCCTCCCCCGGCCGGCGGGGGCCGCTGCGGGTGATCCCGATGGGCGGGACGGGACTTCCGGGTGAAAGTAGAACTGGTTACAGTCGAAGGCGAATCCCGTTCTAGAAGGAGACCGCATGGGTACCCCGGTGATCGTCGAGGCGGTGCGCACGCCGCTCGGGAAGCGCAACGGCTGGCTGGCGGGACTGAAGCCGATGGCCGTCCTGTCGCACACGCTGATCGCCGCCGTCGAGCGCGCCGGCATCGACGCCGCCCAGGTGGAGCAGGTCTTCGCGGGCTGCGTGACGCAGGCCGGCGAGCAGGGCTCGCACATCGGCCGCTACGCCTGGCTCTACGCCGGGCTGCCCTGGCAGACCGGGGTCACCACGATCGACGCGCAGTGCGGGTCGGCGCAGCAGGCCGTCCACCTGGCCGCCTCGCAGGTCGCCGCCGGCGTCGTGGACGTCGCGATCGGCTGCGGCGTCGAGGTGATGAGCCGCGCGCCCCTCGGCACCAACGTGCTGCCGCACAACCCGCGCCCGGACGACTGGTCGCTGGACATGCCGAACCAGTTCGAGGCGGCCGAGCGGATCGCGCAGCGGCGCGGCCTCACCCGCGCCGACCTGGACGCGTTCGGCGCGCGGTCGCAGCAGCTGGCCGCCAAGGCGTGGGCGGACGGCCGGTTCGAGCGGGAGATCGTCCCGATCGAGGCGCCGGTGCTGGACGCCGACGGCGAGCCGACCGGCGAGACCCGCACCGTCACCCGGGACCAGGGCCTGCGCGAGACGACCGCCGAGGGCCTGGCCAAGCTCCGGCCCGTCCTCGGCGAGGGGACGCTGCACACCGCCGGGACCTCGTCGCAGATCTCCGACGGCGCCGCCGCGGTGGTCGTCATGTCCGAGGAGAAGGCGTTCGAGCTGGGGCTGCGCCCGCGCGCCCGGATCAGGGCGCAGGCGCTGGTGGGCGGCGAGCCGTACTACCACCTGGACGGGCCGGTCCAGTCGACCGAGCGGGTGCTCAAGCGGGCCGGGATGACGATGGGCGACATCGACATCTGCGAGGTCAACGAGGCGTTCGCCTCGGTGGCGCTGTCCTGGGCGTCGGTGCACGAGCCGGACATGGACACCGTCAACGTCAACGGCGGCGCGATCGCGATCGGCCACCCGGTCGGCGCCACGGGCGCCCGGCTGATCACCACGGCGCTGCACGAGCTGGAGCGCCGGGACGCGCAGACGGCCCTGATCACGATGTGCTGCGGCGGCGCGCTGTCCACCGCCAGCATCATCGAGCGCATCTGACGAGGGCGCGCCCGACAGGGGGACCCCGGATGCGGAGCGCCGTTCCGCACTCCGTTAGGGTCCCCCCGAACCGACTCGCCCGACCGATTGGGCGCGAAAGGCGGTCCCGTGGAGCCGGTACCCGAAGATCTCGGCGGGGGGCTGTGGAGCGTTCCCGTCCCCATTCCGGGCAACCCGCTGGCCTACACGCTGGTGTACGCGGTGGAGAGCCCGCAGGGCCCCGTCCTCATCGACGCGGGCTGGGAGCACGAGGACGCCTGGACGGCCCTGCGCGACGGGCTCGGCACCTTCGGCATCGACGTCGCCGACGTGCGCGGGGTCGTCGTCACGCACTTCCACCCCGACCACGCGGGGCTCGCCGGGCGGGTCCGCGAGGCGTCCGGCGGGTGGATCGCGATGCACCGGGCGGACACCGAGATCGTCCGGCTGTTCCACACGAGCCTCGGGCACGAGGAGCGCCGCTCGTTCGAGCTGACCTCGATGCGCCGCGCCGGGGCCGGCGAGTCCGAGCTGGCGGGCGGGATGGAGCAGCCGCGGGTGGACCCGCCGGCCATCCCCGACCGCGAGCTGGACGACGGCGAGCTGGTCGACGTCCCGGGCCGCAGGCTGCGGGTCGTCTGGACGCCCGGGCACTCCCCCGGCCACATCTGCCTGCACCTGGAGGACGGCGACCGGATGTTCACCGGCGACCACGTCCTGCCGCGCATCACCCCGCACATCGGCCTCTACCCCTACGACACCCCGGACGTGGACCCGCTGTCGGACTTCCTCGGCTCGCTGGACAAGATCTCGGCGATGTCCGCGGACGAGGTGCTGCCCGCGCACCAGTACCGGTTCAACGGCCTGTCCGGCCGGGCACAGGAGATCATCGGCCACCACGAGGAGCGGCTCGCGGAGGTGACGGCACTGCTGTCGTCGCGTCCGGTGACGCTCTGGGACGTCACCGCGGCGCTCACCTGGCGGCACCCGTGGGAGCGGATGCCGCTCGGCGCCCGCCGCATGGCCGCCGGCGAGGCGGCGGCGCACCTGCGGACGCTGGAGAACCGCGGCGTCGTCCGCCGCGACGGCGCCGACGACCCCCTCCGCTACGTCCTGAGCTAGCGAGAGGGCCGGTCGGGAGCCCGGGCCGGTCAGAAACGCAGGCCGGTCAGGAGTGCAGGCTGATGCGGCGGCTCTCCAGCCACCGCTGATCGTCCTCGGTCCACATCAGGGCCTCGGGCTCGGCGGCGATGAGCCGCTCGAGCTCCGCCGTCGTGAGCGCGGCCGGCCCGGTCCACGCCTGCGGGCGCGGCATCGCCGCCCGCCGGGCCCGGCGCTTGCGGACCGCCCCTCTGACGAGGTCGACGACGGCGTACACCAGGATCCCGCCGGCCACCAGTGCGAGAAACATCGCGGGACCTCCCATCCCCCGAACGCGGGCGCGTACAAGAGTGACATTCCCGCACATACAGCCCTACACCGTTCGATGCCGGACAACGGCCCGCGTATGGGCGTCGCCGCAGGGTGACGGGACGATGCGATCCGAGTCACTCTGCCGTCTGGACTCTTGATGAGACTCCAGTCTCATGTTAGAACGTGTTCTATATCCGGATGCCAAGCAAGCGTTCGACAACACGATCGTCCCGACCGGCGTCCGACGCCGGTGACCGGCCCCGCGTGGCGCGACACGGAGCCACCGTCCCGTCCTCGAAGTGACCAGCCCGCACCGGCTCGAAGGAAACCCATGGCCACTGAGACCCGTACCGCTCCCACCCCGGCCTTCGTCGCCCCGGAGATCGACGTCATCGATCCGGGCGTCTACGAGCGCGGCGGCATCCCGCACCGCCAGTTCGCGTGGCTGCGCGACAACGACCCCGTGCACTGGCACGCCGATCCGAACGACGGGGTCGACGGCTTCTGGGCGGTGACCCGGCACGAGGACGTGGTGCGCGCGTCGCGGCGTCCCGACCTGTACTCCTCGCACGAGCGGTCGGCGATGTTCGAGGAGTTCACCGACGAGGACATCGCGCTGTACGGGCAGATGATGCTGTTCCAGGACCCGCCGGACCACACCCGGCTGCGCAGCATGGTCAACAAGGGCTTCACCCCGCGGATGATCGGCAAGCTGCAGGACCACATCCGGGAGATCTGCAACCGGCTGATCGACGAGGCGGCCGAGCTGGGCGAGTGCGACTTCGTCGAGCACTTCGCGGCGCCGCTGCCGCTGTACACGATCTGCGAGCTGCTCGGCGCGCCGCTGGAGGACCGCGAGAAGATCTTCGCGTGGTCCAACAAGCTGGTGGCCTTCAACGACCCCGAGTACATCGGGGACCGCACCGAGTCCCAGCTGTGCGCCGCCGAGTTCGCCGGCTGGGCGGGCGAGCTCGCCGCCGCGCGCGCGTCGACGCCGCGCGACGACATCGTGACCAAGCTGCTCACCCCGGACGCGGACGGCAGCCGGATCAGCGACGAGGAGTTCCAGCTCTTCGTGATCATGCTGTCGATCGCCGGGAACGAGACGACCCGGACCGCGACGGCGGGCGGCATGCAGGCGTTCTTCGAGCGCCCCGAGCAGTGGGAGCGGCTGCGGGCCGACCGGAGCCTGCTGCCCACGGCGGTCGAGGAGATCGTCCGCTGGGTCAGCCCGATCAACCAGTTCCGCCGGACGGCGATGGAAGACGTCGAGATGGGCGGGAAGCTGATCCGCAAGGGCGACAAGGTCGTGCTGTTCTACGGGTCGGCGAACCGGGACGAGCGGGTCTTCGAGAACCCGTTCTCCTTCGACGTCGGCCGCGACCCGAACCCGCACATCGGGTTCGGCGGCGGCGGCCCGCACTTCTGCCTCGGCACCCACCTGGCCCGGATGAACCTGCGGATGATCTTCGACACGATCCTGGACCGGATGCCCGACATCGCACCGGCCGGCGAGCCGCGCCGGCTGCGCTCCAACTTCGTCAACGGGCTGAAGGAGCTGCCCGTGCGCTTCACCCCGTCCCCCCGCCGAGGTTGACGATCGAGGTCCCCCCGGACAAGGAGGTCCTGGCGCGATGACCACCACCCCTGAGATCGACCTGGTGGAGCCCGGCGCGTACGAGCGCGGCGGCATCCCCCACGAGCAGCTGGCCTGGCTGCGCGAGCACGACCCGGTGCACCGGCACCACGGCGACCCCGACCGGGGCAACCCGCCCTTCTGGGCGGTCACCCGGCACGCGGACGTGGTGCACGTGTCCCGGCATCCGGAGGTCTTCTCCTCCTACGAGCGGCTCGCGCTGTTCGACGAGCCGCCGGAGGAGCACCTGGCGCTGCAGCGGCTGATGATGCTGAACCAGGATCCGCCGGAGCACACGCGCAAGCGCGGCATCGTCAACCGGGGGTTCACGCCGCGCGCGATCGGCGCGCTGGCCGACCACATCAGGGAGATCTGCCGGAGGCTGGTGGCGGAGACGGTGGCGCGCGGCGAGGAGGCGGACTTCGTCCGCGACCTCGCCGCGCCCCTGCCGCTCTACGTCATCTGCGAGCTGCTGGGCGCCCCGCCGGAGGACCGGGAGAAGATCTTCCACTGGTCCAACACGCTGATCGGCGGGGACGACCCGGAGTTCCAGCGGACGCCGGAGGAGGGCCAGGAGGCGGCGACGCAGCTGTACGCCTACGCCAACGTGCTGGCCGCCGACCGGCGGGAGAACCCGCGCGACGACATCGTCACCCGGCTGCTGCAGCCGGACGCCGACGGCCAGGTCCTGGACGGCGACGAGTTCGAGCTGTTCGTGATGCTGCTGTCGGTGGCCGGCAACGAGACGACCCGCAACGCCGCGTCCGGCGGGATGCTCGCGCTGCTGGAGAACCCCCAGCAGTGGGCGCGGCTGCGGGAGGACCGGGCGCTGGTGCGGACGGCGACGGACGAGATCGTCCGGTGGGTGACGCCGGTGAACATGTTCCGCCGGACGGCCGTCCGGGACACCGAGCTGGGCGGACGCCGGATCTCCGAGGGCGACAAGGTCGTGGTCTTCTACTCCTCCGCCAACCGCGACGAGGCGGTGTTCGCCGACCCGCACGCCTTCGACGCCGGCCGGGACCCCAACCCCCACCTGGGGTTCGGCGGCGGCGGGCCGCACTTCTGCCTGGGGTCCCATCTCGCCCGGCTCGAGCTGAGTGTGCTTTTCGAAACACTTTTGGACACTGTGCCCAATATTGAACTCGGCGGTAACGTACGGAGGCTAAGGTCTAGTTTCATCAACGGCATTAAGGAGATGCCGGTGCGTGTGCGACCGGCGTCCCGCGACTGACGGGAGTGGTGCGTGGGCAGGTACTGGCGTGGGTGAGGCAGACGAGCCGGGCGGACCGCTGCGGGTGGCCCTGCTCTCCTACCGGAGCAAGCCGCACTGCGGCGGCCAGGGCGTCTACCTCCGGCATCTGAGCCGGGAACTGGTCGACCTGGGGCACACCGTGGAGGTGCTGTCCGGCCAGCCGTATCCGGAGCTGGACCGCGACGAGATCGCCCTCACCAAGATCCCGAGCCTGGACCTGTACCGGGACGAGGACCCGTTCCGCACCCCGTCGCTCGGCGAGTTCCGCGACTGGGTCGACGTCCTGGAGTTCGCGCACATGAAGACCGGCGGCTTCCCCGAGCCGCTGACCTTCAGCCTGCGCGCGCTGCGCGAGCTGAGGCGCCGCCGCCGCGACTTCGACGTCGTGCACGACAACCAGGTCCTCGGCCTCGGCAACCTCGGCATCACCCGGCTCGGCCTGCCGCTGGTGACCAGCATCCACCACCCGATCAGCGTCGACCGGCGGATCGAGCTGGAGGCCGCGCAGGGCGTCAAGCAGAAGCTCGGCAAGTACCGCTGGTACGGGTTCGTCGGCATGCAGTCGCAGGTGTCGCGGCGCATCGGCCCGGTGCTGACGGTGTCGGAGTCGTCCAAGGTCGACATCGTCAAGGACTTCAAGGTCGACCCGCGCGACATCGAGATCCTTCCGCTCGGCGTCGACACCCGGATCTTCCACCCGCGCGGCGAGCGCGTGCCCGGCCGGATCGTCGCGATGGCCAGCGCGGACGCCCCGATCAAGGGCGTGGACGTGCTGCTGCGCGCGGTCGCCAAGGTCGCCACCGAGCGGGACGTGCACGTCATCGTGGTCAGCCGCCCGCAGAAGGACGGCCCGACCGACAAGCTGGTGCGGGAGCTCGCGCTCGGCCAGCGGGTCCGGTTCGTCAGCGGCATCAGCGACGACGAGCTGGGCGAGCTGCTGGCGTCCGCGGAGGTCGCCGTCGTCCCGTCCCGCTACGAGGGCTTCTCGCTGCCCGCCGTCGAGCACATGGCGTCCGGCACGCCGCTGGTCGCGAGCCGCGCCGGCGCGCTGCCCGAGGTCGTCGGCGACGCCGGCGTGCTCGTCGCGCCCGGCGACGTCGAGGAGCTGGCCGCGACGCTGCGCCTGCTGCACGACTCCCCCGCGGAGCGGGCACGCGTGGGCGCCGCCGGGCTGGCCCGCGTGCAGGAGCGGTTCGCGTGGCCGGCCGTGGCGAAGGCCACCGTCGAGCACTACCGCGCCGCGATCCGCGAGCGGAACTACCTGCGGCTCGCCGCGTCCAAGCGGGCGGCCGGCGGCTGAGACGGGCGGCACCCGGAAGGGGCCGCATCACGCAAGTCTGTGGGAACCCCATCGGGGCCTCCCCGTACGGAAGGAGCACGACCCTGCTGACCGTGGATTTCCAGCGGTTCCGCGTCACCCCCGGGGACCGCATCCTCGACATGGGATGCGGGGCCGGACGGCACGCCTTCGAGCTGTACCGACGGGGTGCGCACGTCGTGGCCTTCGACCTCGACGCGGACGAGCTGGCCGGCGTCGAGACGATGTTCGGCGCCATGCGCCTGGAGGGCGAGGTCCCCGCGGGCGCGACGGCCGAGACCGTGCAGGGCGACGCGCTGGACCTGCCGTTCCCCGACGACCACTTCGACAAGATCATCGCGTCCGAGGTGTTCGAGCACATCCCCGACGACATGCGGGCGATGCGGGAGCTGCTGCGGGTGCTCAGGCCGGGCGGGAGGCTCGCCGTGACGGTGCCGAGCTGGCTGCCCGAACGGGTCTGCTGGGCGCTGTCGGAGGACTACCACACCGCCCCCGGCGGCCACGTGCGGATCTACACGCGCGCGGAGCTGGAGGCCAAGTTCAAGTCGATCGGCTTCAAGGTCGGCGGCCACCACCACGCGCACGGGCTGCACGCCCCGTACTGGTGGATCAAGTGCGCGGTCGGCGTGAACGACGACGGCAACCCGCTCGCCAAGGCCTACCACCAGATCCTCGTCTGGGACATCATGAAGCGGCCGCTGGCGACCCGGCTGGCCGAGCGCGCTCTGAACCCGCTGATCGGCAAGAGCGTCGTCGTGTACTTCACCAAGCCCGCGGCGCCGAGCACGCCGGCGGCCCCGGCCAGGGAGACGGCGGATGCCGTCTGAGACCGCTCCCCCCTCCGTCCCGGGGGTCGTGACCTCGGACGACATCGTCGCCACGGCCCGCAGCATCGCCCGCCAGCAGGAGGCGTCCGGCGCGATCCCCTGGTTCTCGCCGGTCGGCGGCGTGCCCGGCCACGTCGACGCCTGGAACCACGTCGAGGCCGCGATGGCGCTGACCGTCGCGGGGCTCGGCGAGCAGGCTCGGCGGGCCTACGAGTGGCTCGCCGGCGTGCAGCGCCCGGACGGGTCGTGGCCCGCGAAGTGGGTGCTGGGCGAGGTCACCGAGCCGGGCGGCGAGTCCAACCAGGCCGCCTACGTCGCGGTCGGCGTCTGGCACGAGCTGGTGTGCACCGGCGACGAGGACTTCGCGCGGCGGATGTGGCCGACGGTGCGGCGGGCGGTCGACTTCGTGCTCGGCCTGCAGACCCGCCGCGGCGAGATCATCTGGATCCGGCACGAGAGCGGCGAGGCGTCCGACCACGCGCTGCTGACCGGCTGCTCGTCGATCTACCAGTCGCTGCGCTGCGCGGTCGCGCTGGCGGAGCACCTGGGCGAGCCGCAGCCGGAGTGGGAGCTGGCCGCCGACCAGCTCGGCCACGTGGTGGCCGCGCATCCGGAGGCGTTCGCCGACAAGAGCCGCTGGTCGATGGACTGGTACTACCCGGTGCTCGGCGGCCCGGTGCGCGGCGAGGCCGCCGCGCGGCGGCTGGCGGAGCAGTGGGACGCCTTCGTGGTGCCGGGGCTCGGCTGCCGCTGCGTGTCCGACCAGCCGTGGGTGACGGCGGCGGAGAGCTGCGAGCTGGTGATGGCGCTGGACGCGGCGGGCGACCGCGACCGGGCGCTGGAGCTGTTCGCCACCATCCAGCACCTGCGGCACGAGGACGGCTCGTACTGGACGGGCTGGCAGTTCGAGAACGAGCGGCACTTCCCCGGGGACCGTTCCACCTACACGGCGGCGGCGGTGGTCCTGGCGGCGGACGCGCTGGCGGACGCCTCGCCGGGGGCGCGGCTGTTCAAGGAGATCGCCGGGCGCCCGCTCGGGCCGTGCGCCGCGTCCGATCCGCTGGCGTGCGGCTGCGCGCCGGTCCCGGTGCGGACCCGGCTGTGACGCCCGCGCGGAGCTAGAACGCGTTTCACGGCCGTGGGGCCGCACCGGTGCTCTCCGGTGCGGCCCCGCGGGCGCTATGGGCCCTATGTGGCTTCTGTGGCCTGTGCGCGGCGGCTCAGGCCCCGGCGGCGGGCCGGGGCGCGGCGGCCGGGTCGGCGGCGGAGACGCGCTCCAGGACGCGCAGGGAGCCCTGGACGCGGCGCTCCTCGAACGCGCCGCTCGCCAGCGCCCGCAGGTAGAGGCGGTACGGGGCCTGGCCGCCGTCCGCGGGGTCGGGGAACACGTCGTGGATCACCAGCGCGCCGCCGACCGCGACGTGCGGCGCCCAGCCCTCGTAGTCGCCCTGCGCGTGCTCCTCGGCGTGCCCGCCGTCGATGAACAGCAGCGCGAGCGGGGTGCGCCAGAACGCCGAGACCGTCCGGGACTGCCCGACGACCGCGACGACGTGCTCCTCCAGGCCGGCGGCGCCGACCGTCTTGCGGAAGGTCGGCAGCGTGTCCATCCGGCCGGTGCTCGGGTCGACCAGCGCCGGGTCGTGGTGCTCCCAGCCCGCCTGGTTCTCCTCGGAGCCGTGGTGGTGGTCGACGGTGACGACGACCGTGCCGGCCCGCCGGGCGGCGGCGCCGAGGTAGATGGCCGACTTGCCGCAGTACGTCCCGACCTCCAGCAGCGGACCGGTGGCGGCGAGCCGCGCCCCGTACTCCAGAGCCGTCTCGTAGAGGACGCGGCCCTCGTCGTCCGGCATGAAGCCCTTGGCGCAGCGGGCGGCGCGCAGGAGGTCCGCCGGCATCGCGGGAGGGCCGGCCGGGCGGTCCGCGGCCCCGGTCGTCCCCGGGACGGTGGACGCCTCGTGAAAAGCGGACGGGGTTCCAGTCATCGGGGCACACTATCCGACGCCGAATGAGACTCGGGTCTCGGCCCGGTCTTGCCAGCTCAGAATGGAACGTGTTCTACTTTTCCGGGCGGGCGACCGGCGGCAGAACCCCGTTCGGTAGGTTGGGCGCCGAGCACCGGGCCGGCGGGGCCGCGCCGCCGCGCGGGCCCCCGGGACCGCCCGCCCATCCGGGAACGCGAACGGAGTAGCCGATGAGAGTACGAGTCGACCCGCTGGTGTGCGAGGCCAACGGCGTCTGCGTCGGGCTCGCCCCCGAGGTCTTCGACCTCAACGACGACGACGAGCTGGAGATCCTCAAGCCGGACGTGCCGGCGGACGAGGCGGACCACGTCCGGCACGCGGTGCGCTCCTGCCCGAAGGCCGCCCTGAGCCTGGAGGAGTAGCCGGCCCGCGGTTCGTCAGCGGCCCGCTCCGCGTGCCATCCTGCTGCCTGTCCTCAGGCGACTAGACGATCGTGGAGTGCGGGTGGCGTTCGCAGCTGCAGCGGGCCGTCTCCGGACGGCCCGGACGCTCGCATCCGTTCTGGCGGCGGCACTGGCCGCCCCCCTGGCCGTGCCGCCGGCGGCGCTCGCGGCCGCGCCGCGCACGGGCCGGCACATCCGCGACATCCAGGGGGCGGCGCACCTCTCGCCCCTGAACGGCGCGGCGGTCGCGAACGTCCCCGGCGTCGTCACCGCCGTGACCGGCAACGGCTTCTGGATGCAGGACCCCCGCCCCGACCGCAACGACGCCACGTCCGAGGGCGTGTTCGTCTTCACCCGCACCCGGCCGTCCGCCGTCGCCGGGGACGCGGTCCGGGTGAGCGGGAAGGTCAGCGAGTTCCGGCCGGGCGGCGCCTCGTCCGCCGGGCTCGCCCGCACCGAGATCGACGCCGCCTCGACCGCCGTCGCCGGGCACGGCGCCGCGCTGCCCGCCCCCGTCGTGCTCGGGCCGGGCGGGCGCCGGCCGCCGACCGCCGTGGTCTCGGCCCGCGGCGGGAACGTGGAGAAGGGCGGCGCGCTCGACCCCAAGCGCAGCGGCCTCGACTTCTACGAGTCGCTGGAGGGGATGCGCGTCCGGATCGGCGACGCCGTCGCCGTCGGGCCGTCCAGTGACGGGCAGGTGCCGGTGCTGCCCGCCAACGGCGCCGGCGCCGGGACGCGCACCGGGCGCGGCGGCATCCTGCTGCGCGACGGCGACGCCAACCCCGAGCGGATCGTCCTGGACGACGCGCTCGCCCCGCTGCCGGGGATGAACGTCGGCGACCGGCTGCCCGGGGCGAACGACGGCGTGCTCGACTACTCCTACGGCGACTTCACGCTGCTGCTCACCGCCACCCCGCGCCGCGTGGGCGGCGGCCTGCCGCAGGAGGTCGCCCGGCCGCAGAAGCCCGGCGAGCTCGCGGTCGGCACCGCGGGGCTGGCCGGCCTGAACCCCGACAGCCCGCCGCAGCGCTTCCGCGACCTCGCCGGCGACATCGTCCAGGGGCTGGGCTCCCCCGACCTCGTCGCGGTCAGCGGGCTGCAGGACAACAACGGCCCGCGCGACGACGGCACCGTCGCCGCCGACCAGACCGTCGCGCAGCTGATCACCGCGATCAGCGAGGTGGGCGGCCCCGCCTACGACTGGCGCTCGGTGAACCCGCGCGACGGCGCCGACGGCGGCGGGAAGGGCGGCAACAGCCGGATCGGGTTCCTGTTCCGCACCGACCGCGGGCTGGCGTTCGTCGACCGTCCCGAGGCCGCCGACCCGATGGCCGGCGACCCGCCCGCCGGGCAGCCCGACCCGTCCGTCACGGCGGTGAAGGCGGTGCGGCGGTCTGGCGGCTCGGCGGGCCTGTCGCTGTCCCCCGGCCGGATCGCGCCGCGCGACCCCGCCTGGAGCGGCGCGCGCAAGCCGCTGGCCGGCGAGGTCACCTGGCGGGGCCGCCGCATCATCGTCGTCGCCGACGACTGGTACCCGCGCAGCGGCGACGACCAGCCCGCCTTCGGCCGGTTCCAGCCGCCGGCCACGCCCACCGCGTGGCGCCGCGACGCGCAGGCCCGCGTCGTCGCCGGGTTCGTCAGGTCGGTGCAGGCGGCGGGCCGGAAGGCCGATGTGATCGTGACGGGCGGCCTCGGCGACGGCGGGACGTCCGTGCCGGTCCGGACGCTGACGGCGGGCACCGGACTGGCCGACCTGCCCGCCGGGCTGCCGGCGAAGGACCGCTACACCACCGTGACCGGCGGGAACTCCGAGGACCTCGACCACATCCTGCTCAGCCGGTCGCTGCGCAAGCGCAAGCACGAGTTCGACATCGTGCACCGCGGCTCGGAGTTCGCCGCGCGCGCCGGGGACCACGACCCGACCGTGGTGCGCATCGACCTGTCCGGGAAGTGACGGGCGCCGCCCCCTTTCCGGCGGCACCGAAAGATCGCCTTCGAGCGATCCGGAAACCCGCTGGTGTTTGTCTCCCCGGCCCGGGGGCAGCGACCGGTCGTCACACCCCCTCAGGGAGGAGACGCCCCCCATGGCGTACAGATATCGGTCGCGCCACATCAGCCTGATCGGCCTGATCTATCTCATCATCGGCGTGTTCGTCGCGTGGGACCGCGGCTACATCGACGTCCCGCTGCTCCGCCAGGTCGGCAGCGCGCTGCTGGCGATATTCCTCTGGTTCCTCATCCTGCTCGGCGTGGACCTGCACATCCGCGGCTGAGCCCGAGACCGCACGGGCCGCCCGCGCGTCCCCCCGCCGTCGGGCGGTCCGTGCCCTCCACCCCCGGCGACAGGTCCCCGTCGCGCCGGGGTCATAGACCGCAGAGCACTCGCCGAGTTACTTTCCGCTCATGACGAAAAGAGACTGCAGTTGCGGACATGGCGGCGGATGCTCGTGCCCGAAGGGCTGCTCCTGCGGCTGCAACGGGTGACCCCTGACCGGGCCCCGCCCTAGGGGTCCGTCCTCGGCGCGGCGCCCGGCACCGGCACGGGCGCCCGCCACAGCAGCGGCGTCTCCGCGCCGTCCCGGACGCTGACGCCGGTGGCGAGCAGCGTGCCGCCGGCCGGCGCCATCGCGGTGAGCCGCTGATCGCCGCGCCCGCCGAGTCCCCGCGCGGGGACGCGGCGCCACGCGGCGCCGTCCGCCGAACCGAACACGGCCGCGTCGCCCGCCGCGGTCGCGGCGGCGGCCACGAACCCCTTCGGCGTCGCCGCCAGCGCCGTCACCTGCCGCGCACCCGCCGGGGAACGCGCCGCCCAGGTCCGCCCAGCGTCGGCCGACACCAGCAGGCCCGCGCCCGTTCCCGCGGCGACCAGCGCGTTCCCGCGCGCCGCGACCTGCCCGAGCGGGCCGGTGCCCGGCGGCACGGCGGCCGCCGGCGTCCACTTCACACCGTCCGGCGACGTCCAGACGGCGGGCCTGCCGTCCCGGCCGCCGACCGCCGCGTACCCCGTGCCGGTCGCCACCACGTCGGCGAGGTTGCCCGCCACCGGCACCCGCCTCCACGTCCTGAGGTCGGCCGACCGCCACGCGGCGCCTCCGCCGACCGCGACGTAGCCCGCCGGACCGGACGCGACGGCGGCCAGCGGGCCCGCGGGCATCGGCGCCCGCTGCCACACCGTCCCATCCTGCGACGTCATCGCGAGCGCACCAGGGCGGGGACCGGACGTCCGGCCGACCGCCAGCCAGCCCCGCGCCCCGAACGCCACGTCCGCCAGCGCCCCGGCGACGACCGGGAACCGGCCGCGCGTCCAGCCGCGGCCGTCGGGCGAAATCCAGACCGCCGCGCCGCCGTTCGTGCCGCCCACCGCCACCGCCCGGCCCGGGCCGGCGGCGAGCGACCGGACGGCCCGCTCGGCGTGCACCGCGCCGGGCACCGCCGCGAGGTTCACCCCCGACAGGTACGCGTCACCGCCCTGCCGGCCCGAGACCACGACCGCGCCGCCCGCCGCGACCGCGAGCCCGCTGCTCACCACGGGGCCCGCGACCGTCCCGGACGGCTGCCAGCCGCGCCCGTCGGCGCTGCGCAGCACCGTGCGCCGGCCGTCCGCGCCCTTGACCAGGACAGCGAGCCCGGCCGCGGAGCCGCCGAACCGTTCCACGCCCGCGTACCCGGGCACGGAGAACCGGCCCTGCGCCTGCCACTTCAGGCCGTCCCGGGAGGTGAACAGCACCCCGAACCGGGTCGTCCTACGATGCTTCTTCCGGCCCGTCGCCCGCTGCCCCTCGCGCACCGTCGCGAACCCGCCCGGCCCCGCGACCAGGCCGTTCACCGAACCGTACGACCCCTGGGCCGGCGGGACGTTCACCGCCGTCCACGTCCGCCCGCCGTCCGCGGACCGCCACAGGCCGTCGCCCCGCACCGTCCGGGCGACCTTCTTCTTGCCCTTCTTGCCGGTCACCTTCCGGCTGAACGTCCCGTGCGTCACCAGCACGTCCCCGGACGCGGCGAGCCGGTCGAGCCCGGTGATCCCGGCCTGCAGGCCGTCGATGCGCTGCCACGCCCGGCCGTCCGCGGTGCTCCACACGACCGCCCGGCCGCCCGCCGACCCCACCGCGACGTACCCGTGCGCGGTCGCGGCCAGCGCGTTCACCTGGTCGCCCGGCTTGAACGCGGACGCGTCGAGGCGCCGCGTCCAGGTCGCGCCGCCGTCGCTCAGCCACACCACCGTGCCCGCGGGCGACCGGCCGAGCGCCACCCAGCTTCCCGTCCCGGCCGCGACCAGCCGCGGGCGCTCGCCGGCCGGCGGCTCCGCGCCGTCCGCCCCGCGCACTTTCGCCGCCTTCCACGCGTGCCCGCCGTCCGCAGACACCAGGAACCGCGTGCGCTCCTGTCCCGGCGTGCCGTCGCCCTCCGTGCCGGCGGCGACGATCGTCCGCCCGGACGCGGCCACCACGGCGAGGTCCTGGACGAGCCCGTCCGACGCGGCCACCGGATCGGTGGCGAACATCGCACCTGCCGGAACCGCCGCGGGCACCCGCGGCTTCTTCGCTCCGTCGTCGCCTCGGTCGAGCGCGAACAGCACGCCGCCCGCGACGACCACCAACCCAGCCGCCCCCGCAATGACGACCCGCAAACCACGCGTCCGCCGCCTCGCATCTCCCGGGGCGGTCGCCGCCGGCTCCACCACCTCAGGCTTCTTCTCGTTCGAAGGCTCGGCGGCGTCCGCCGGATCCGAAGGCTCAGAGGACGGGGCGTCCGCGCGGATGGCGTTGCGGCTCGGCGGCGCCTCGGGCTCGGCCGCACTGTCGCGCGGGGGCGCTCCGTGGCCCCAGCCGATGCCGGCGGTGCGCCATGCCTCGTAGGCGCGCTGCCAGGGCGACAGGGCCGCCGGAAGGTCGGCGAGGTCGCCGCCGACGCCGAACGTCAGGCGGCGCCTGACCTGGCGGGATCCGGTCGACCGGTCGTCGGCGGGGGGCTCCGCGCCCGCCGGGGACGCGATGCCGTCCCGCTCCGGGGTCCTCGCCGTCACACATGCTCCTTCACGGGCCTGGGGCCATTATCAAACCGCGCCACGCCGGTGCCTGTTCGGACATCTGCGGGAACGGCGGCCGATCAGGCCGCTGGAGCGTTCCTATCACCTCAGGCCGGGCGGATCCGGTCTTTCGCCTCGATCTCGCCCTTGTAGGCGAAGCCCTTGATGTGCACGACCGGGGCGTCGGGGCCCGGGGCGCCGTGCAGGTCGGCCGAGACGCCCATGCCGCCGGTCTCCACCCGGACGCCCGGCGGGACGATGACGTCGACCGTCGACTTGTAGGCCAGGACGCGGATCGTCGTGACCGGCCCGTCGAGTTCGGCGGCGCGCAGGTCGAGGAGGGCGTGCCCCTTGTAGACGGCGGTGGTGAACCGTTCCGGCAGGCGCCAGATGCCGGTGCGCCGGACGGTGCTCTTGTAGGCCATCTGGAAGCGCCCGGCGGGGCCGCGCCCGGTGGCGGACGGGGACGCGACGGCGGCGCCCGGCAGGTCGGCCGAGACCTCGGCCAGGTCGTCCTCGGTGCGGGCGGCCAGGGCGAGGTCGATGCGCTGGTCCAGTTCGGTCTCGCTGAGCCGGCCCTCGGCGTAGGCGGTGTGCAGCCGGACGAGGACCCGGTCGCGGTCGCCGTCGGAGGCGCGCAGGCGCTTTGGCTGCTCGACGGTCATCTCACATCTCCTTCGCGGCGGCGCGACTCGGGCTCAACGCGATGTATCTTAACTCGATCTCGCTCGGTTTGCGAGAGATTCGCCCGGATCCGACTCGCGATCATGGGATGCCGGGCTCGGGGGCGTCCGGCCGGTAGATTCGGAACCAGCCCGTTGATTGAGGGGGGACGGTCCATGGGCGGGACGCCGGGGCGCGCGCACGGCCCGTACACGCTGTACGACCTGGACGCGATGCCCGAGGAGGGCCGGCGTTACGAGCTGGCGGACGGCTGGCTGAACGAGCTGCCGGGCGACATGTGGCACGACCACGCCGCCGACACGCTGAAGACGATCCTGAAGGACGCGGCCCGCCAGGCGGACGCGGACGTGCACGTGGCGGGCGCGCCGCAGGACGTCACCACCCCGGCCGGCGTCCGCAAGCCGGACGTCTTCGCCGTCGCCCGCGACGTGGCGCGCGCCGCGCTGGAGCGGCGGACCCGCACCTACTACGGCCCCGACCTGATGCTGGTCGCGGAGGTCGTGACGCCCCGCACCGTGAACGAGCAGATCGACCGCGTCCGCAAGGTGGACGAGTACGCGGCGACCGGCATCCCGCACTACTGGCTCATCGATCTGGAGCCGCGGCCGTCGATCACGATGCTGGAGCTCGACGGGGGCCGCTACGAGCTGGCGGGCAAGGCCCGCTCCGGCGAGACGATCACGCTGGACGCGCCGTTCCCGATCAGCTTCGACCCCGTCCGCCTGTCCGAGATGGACTGACCGCTCCGCCGGCCCGGGCGGCGGGTGGCCGGATCCTTTCAGTTGTTGGCGATCTCGCCACTTTTTGCCGCGGTGACGGCCGGGCAGAGTGAGGACGTCGCAACGGAGAGAGGGAGAAACGCCATGTCGGAGCGGATGCGGGCGGTCAGGCAGGACGCGCTGGGCGGGCCCGAGGTGCTGAAGCTGGTGGAGGTGGACCGGCCGGAGCCGGGTCCGACGGAGGTGCTGGTCCGGGTGCGGGCCGCCGGGGTGAACCCGACCGACTGGAAGCACCGGGCGATGAAGATCTTCCTCGGCGACCCGCCGTTCACGCTGGGCTGGGACGTGTCCGGCGTGGTGGAGGAGGTCGGGTTCGGGGTGACGGTCCACAAGCCGGGCGACGAGGTGTTCGGCATGCTGCGCTACCCGCACGGCGTGGGCTCGCACGCCGAGTACGTGGCGGCGCCGTCGCGGACGTTCGTGCGCAAGCCGGCCGGCATCGACCACGTGCAGGCCGGCGCGCTGCCGCTGGCGGCGCTGACGGCCTGGCAGGCGCTGGTGGACACGGCGGACGTGCGGGAAGGGCAGCGCGTGCTCGTCCACGCGGCGGCGGGCGGGGTCGGGCACCTGGCGGTGCAGATCGCCAAGGCGCGGGGCGCGCACGTCATCGGGACGGCGAGCGGATCGAAGCACGCGTTCCTGCGCGGCCTCGGCGTCGACGAGCCGATCGACTACCGGAGCGTCGACTTCGCCGAGGCCGCCGAGGACGTCGACGTGGTGCTCGACACGATCGGCGGCGACTACGGGCCGCGCTCGCTGCGCACGATGCGGCGCGGCGGCACGCTGGTGGCGGTCGCGGGCCGCGCCCAGCCGGAGGACATCGCGCGGCGGGCCGCCGGGCAGGGCGTCCGCTTCGAGAAGCTGCTGGTCGAGCCCGACTTCCACGCGATGTCGCAGATCGCGGCGCTGGCGGCGGCCGGGCGGCTGCGCGCGGAGATCGACACGGTGCTGCCGCTGGAGGACGCCGCGAAGGCGCACGAGCGGGGCGAGACGGGACGGGTGTCCGGCAAGATCGTCCTCACCGTCTGATCAGCGGCCGGGGCCGCGGAGGCGGGCGGCGCGGTCGAGCGGGTCGCCGCCGGTGCGGGGGCGCGACGGCGGCCTGCCGGTGACGGGGCGCTCGCCGGACGGCGCCGACCACCAGGTGCCCTCTCCGCCGGTGAGCGCGGGCAGGGACGTCTCGGCCTCGCGGACGCGCCCGGCGGGGATCTCGCCCTTGACCGTCCAGCCGCCGGGTCCCGGCGCGGGCTCGACCGCGCCGGCGCCGAGCGCGGCGAGCGCGGCGAGGACCCGGCTGAGCGCGTCGCCGGGGATCTCCGCCTCGAACGCGTGGCACGGTTCGTGGACGCGGGTGCCCGCCGCGGCGAGCGCGGCCATCAGGACCCGCGGGGTGAGGCCGCGGAAGTCGGCGGCGGTGCTGATCGGGCCGGCGTACCCGGACCGGGTCAGCACCACGGCGCAGTCGGTCACCGGCCAGCCGTGCAGGCCCTGTTCGAGGGTGCGGTGGACGGTCTCCTCGATCGCGCGGTCGAAGGCGTGCGGCAGCGCGCCCGGCTCGGTCTCGCGGCGGAACGCGTTGCCCGCGCCGCGCGGCGCGGGTTCGACGCGCAGGCCGACGGTCGCCCAGAAGTCCGGCACGCGGCGCCGCCAGTTCATCTCCTCGGCGGCCTCGCCGACGCCCGCGGGGCGTTCGAAGCAGACGGTGCGGCTCTCCTCGAAGACGGCCTCGATGCCGGCCTCGGCGAGCAGCCGCGCGCCGATGACCTCCTTCTGCACCTCCCCGTACAGCAGCACCGACGTCGCGCCGGACGGGGCGGGCCGCGCGCGGATCAGCGGGTCCTCGTCGGCGAGGTCGAGGAGCGCGGCGCGCAGCCGGCCTCCGTCGGCGGGGCGGCGGGCGCGGACGATCGTCTCCAGGGACGGCGGCGGGAACGGCGGGACGTCCCGGACGGGCGGGCCGATCCGGTCGCCGACGCGGACCCCGGCGAGCCCGCGGACGCGGGCGATGTTCCCGGCCGTCAGCGGTGCGCCGGGGGCTCCGGCGACGTCCAGCCCGGTGATCTGCCCGCCGCGTCCCCCCGTGAAGGCGACGTGCTGGCGCGGGCGCACCTCGCCGGAGAACAGCCGCAGGTAGGCGACCCGTTCGCCGGACGGGGCGCGTTCCACGGCGAAGACGGACCCGCGCGTCTCGCCGTCGCCGGGGCCCGGGCCGGCGGGCGGCAGCAGGGAGCCGATCCCGTCCAGCAGGTCGCGGACGCCCTCGCCGGTCGTCGCCGAGCCGAAGTACAGCGGCTGGACGGTCCCGGCGGCCGTCTGCGCGCGCAGCGACGCCCGCACGGCCTCCGGCGGGGTGTCGCGGCCCTCGACGAAGTCGGCGAGGAGGGCGTCGTCGCCGTCCGCGAGGATCTCCACCGGCGGGTCGCAGGGCACGGCGCGGCCGCCGCGCACCCGGTTCAGCGGCACCGCCCGGGCGCCGAGCCGGCGCCCGATCGCGGCGAGCACCGCGTCCGGGTCCGCCCCGGCGCGGTCGATCTTGTTCACGAAGAGCAGGGTGGGCAGGGCCAGCGCGCGCAGCGCCCGCATCAGCACGCGGGTCCGCGCCTGCACGCCCTCGACCGCCGACAGCACCAGGACGGCGCCGTCGAGCACGCCGAGGGCCCGCTCGACCTCGGCGGCGAAGTCGGCGTGGCCGGGGGTGTCGATCAGGTTGACGTTCAGCGCGCCGAGCCGGAACGGCGCGACCGCCGAGCGGATCGTGATGCCGCGGCCGCGTTCCAGCTCGCCGCGGTCGGTCTGGGTGTCACCGGCGTCGACGCTGCCGAGCCGGGCGATCGTGCCGGTGTCGAACAGCAGCCGCTCGGTCAGGCTGGTCTTTCCCGCGTCGACGTGCGCGAGGATGCCGAGGTTGAGCGTGGGCATGGGCGGTGGAGTCCTCGAAAGCTCTCGTCCGGAAGGGGCTGTGAGTTTCCGAAGACCTGGCGCATCTCGCCTCCGCTGCTCGTTGGACGTCCGGCAGGCCATGCTGCCAGCGCGCCCGCCGACGCGCGTACCGGTTTTTCCCTACCCTGGGGCGGTGCTGCTCCTGACGACGCTCGACGGCTGGCGCGCCCAGCCCGGGCCCCGGTTCGTCCTGTCCGACGCGGGCGCCGTGTGGGCGCCCGACTCCGAACCCGACCTGCTGGCCATCGCCGACGACGTGTACGGCGGCGGCGAGGCCGGCCAGGTCGTCGCGGTCACGCTGGATCCGGAGCCCGGCCTGAGGCCGCCGCGCGGCGTCGTCGACAAGGGGACCGCGACGGCGATCCGGTACGTCCGGCGCGGTCCGGACGGCCGGCACGTCGCGCTGCTGGACCGTCCCGCCACCGCCGAGGCGCTCGACCTCCTCCCCCACCCCGAGGGCGGCTGGTACCGGGAGACCTGGCGGTCGGACGTGACGTTCGCGCCGGACGGCTACCCGGGCGAGCGGGCGAGCGCGACCGGCATCTACTTCCTGCTGCCGCCCGGCGAGGAGTCGATGTGGCACGCGGTGCGCTCGGCCGAGATATGGCTGTGGCACCGCGGCGGCCCGCTGTCGCTCCTGCTCGGCGGGGCCGGCGACGAGCCCGGCGCCGCCCCCGAGACGGTCACGCTGGGCGCCGACGTGGCGGCCGGCGAGGTGCCGCAGGCCGTCGTGCCGCCCGGCGTCTGGCAGGCGGCGCGTCCCGCCGGGCCCGAGGAGGTCCTGGTCAGCTGCGTGGTCTCCCCCGGCTTCGACTTCACCGACTTCCGCGCCCGCCCCTGACCGCCCCAGGCGCGGAGCGGCGCGCCGTCCCCCTGCGTGGCCTCAGGGGGCGGCGCGCCGCGGGCTCGGGGATCAGTCGGAGGAGAAGGCGGCGTCGAACGCGGCGGACGGCGGTTCCATCGCGTTCAGCGCCCGGACGAACTCCAGCGCCTCAGGGGCGCCCTGGAGGCGGTCCATGCCGGCGTCCTCCCACTCGACCGAGATCGGGCCGTCGTAGCCGATCGCGTTGAGGGCGCGGAACACGTCCTCCCACGGGACGTCGCCGCGGCCGGTGGAGATGAAGTCCCAGCCGCGCCGCAGGTCCGCCCAGGGCAGGTGGGAGGAGAGCCGGCCGCGGCGGCCGTCGCCGGTGCGGACCTTGGTGTCCTTGCAGTCGACGTGGTAGATCCGGTCGCGGAAGTCGAACAGGAACCCGACCGGGTCGAGCTCCTGCCAGACGAAGTGGGACGGGTCGAAGTTCAGGCCGAACGCGGGCCGGTGCCCGATCGCCTCCAGCGTGCGGACGGTCGTCCAGTAGTCGTAGGCGATCTCGCTCGGGTGGACCTCGTGCGCGAACCGGACGCCGACCTCGTCGAACACGTCCAGGATCGGGTTCCAGCGGGCGGCGAAGTCGGCGTAGCCGCGCTCCACCATCGCCTCGGGGGTGGGCGGGAACATCGCGACGGTGTGCCAGATCGACGAGCCGGTGAACCCGACGACGGTGTCGACGCCGAGGCGGGCGGCGGCGCGGGCGGTGTCCTTGATCTCCTCGGCGGCGCGGCGGCGGACGCCCTCGGCCTCGCCGTCGCCCCAGATCCGCTCCGGCAGGATCGCCTGGTGCCGCTCGTCCGGGAGGTCGCAGACCGCCTGCCCGACGAGGTGGTTGGAGATCGCGAACACCTTGAGGTCGTGCTTGGCGAGCGTCTCCAGCCTCCGCGGGACGTAGGCGTCGTCGGCCAGCGCCTTGTCGACCTCGAAGTGGTCGCCCCAGCAGGCGATCTCCAGGCCCTCGTAGCCCCAGCCGGACGCCAGCCGGCAGACCTCCTCGAACGGCAGGTCGGCCCACTGGCCGGTGAACAGGGTGATCGGTCGCGCCATCACGGGCTCCCCTCGACGTCGGCCCAGCCGCCGGACGCGGCGCTCGCCTCCACCGCGGCCAGCACCCGCTGCACCCGCAGGCCGTCGGCGAACGACGGGCTCGGGTCGGTGCCGGCCGCGATCGCGGCGAGGAAGTCGGCCATCTGGTGGGTGAAGGTGTGCTCGTAGCCGAGCAGGTGGCCGGGCGGCCACCAGTGCCCGGCGTACGGGTGCACGGGCTCGGTCACGACGATCCGCCGGAACCCGGCCGTCGCCGCGTCCTGCGTCCCGTCGTAGAACCACAGCTCGTTCATCGACTCCAGGTCGAACGCCAGCGCGCCGGACGAGCCGCTGACCTCGATCCGGAGCGCGTTCTTGCGCCCGGTCGCCATCCGGGTCGCCTCGAAGGAGGCGAGCGCGCCGCCGTCGGTGCGGCCGACGAACAGCGCCGCGTCGTCCACCGTGACCTCGGCCGTCCCGCCGCCCGGCAGCGGCCGCTCCCCGACGAAGGTGTCCATCACCGCCGACACCCCGGCCAGCGCGTGGCCGGTGACGAACTGCGCGGTGTCGATGATGTGCGCGCCGATGTCGCCGAGCGCGCCCGTCCCGGCCCTGGCACGGTCCATCCGCCAGGTGAAGGGCGCCGCGGGGTCGACCAGCCAGTCCTGGAGGTACTGGGCGCGGATGTGCCGGACCGTCCCGACGCGCCCCTCCTCGACCAGCCGCCGGGCCAGCGACACCGCCGGGACGCGCCGGTAGTTGAACCCGACCATCGACCGGACGCCCCGCGCCCGGGCGCGCTCGGCGGCGGCGGTCATGGCCTCGGCCTCGGCGACCGAGTTGGCCAGGGGCTTCTCGCACAGCACGTGCTTGCCCGCCTCCAGCGCCGCGACCGCGATCTCCGCGTGCGCGTCGCCCGGCGTGCAGATGTCCACGATCTGCACGTCGTCGCGGCGCAGCAGCTGCTTCCAGTCGCCCTCCGCCGCCGCCCACCCGAGCGTGCGGGCCGCGGCGGCGGCGCGCCCGGCGTCGCGTCCGGCGAGGGCGGCCATCACCGGGGTCAGCGGCGGGTCGAAGAAAGGCCCGACGGTCCGCCACGCCTGGGAGTGGGCGCGGCCCATGAACGCGTGCCCGACCATCCCGACTCCGACGGTGGTCAATATGCTCACCTCTCTGTTGTTCTCCGGGCGGCGCCCCGGCCCCCGCCGGCGCGCCGCCCGCCGCTCAGGACTCGAAGCCGAGCGGCAGGTAGCGGCTCACGTTGTCCCTGGTGACGGTCTCGGACGCCAGGGTGAGCGACTGCGGCGGCGCCAGCTCGACCAGGTCGGCCATGCCCTTGCCCTGCGCGAGCAACCGGGCCAGCCGAACCGCGGACGCGGCCATCGTCGGCGGGTAGGTGACGGTCGCCTCCAGCACCCCGCTCCCCGACTGGATCTCGCGCATCGCGTTCGCCGACCCGGCGCCCCCGACCATGAAGAACTCCTTGCGGCCGGACTGCTTGATCGCGGCGAGCACGCCGATGCCCTGGTCGTCGTCGTGGTTCCAGAGCGCGTCGATCTTCTTGTGCGCCTGCAGCAGGTTCGAGGCGACCTGGTTGCCGGTCTCCACGGTGAACTTCGCGTCCTGCTTGGCGGTCACGGAGTAGCCGTAGGACTTCAGCGCGTCCGCGAAGCCCTTGCTGCGGTCCTGGGTGAGCGGCAGCGTCGCGATGCCCTGGATCTCCACGATCACCGGGTTCGACACGCCCTTCGCCTTGAGCTTCTTGCCGACGTAGTTCCCGGCGGAGACGCCCATGCCGTAGTTGTCGCCGCCGATCCACGTCCGGTACGACAGCTTGTCGGGGAACACCCGGTCCAGGTTGATCACCGGGATGCCGGCGTCCATCGCCTTGCGCGCGACCTGGTTGAGCTGCTCGCCGTCGTTCGGCAGCATCACCAGCACGTTCACCTTCTCCGAGATCAGCGACTCGACGGCGGAGATCTGCTGGTTGATGTCGTTGGTCGGCTGGACGGGCTTGAACGTCACGTCCTTGTACTTCTTGGCCTGCGCCTCGGCGTTCTTGGCGATCGCCGCCGTCCAGCCGTGGTCGGCGGCGGGCGCAGAGAACCCGATGACGACCTGCTTGCCGGGCTTGTCGTTGTCGCCGCCGAGCGCGCCGGCCTGCGCGGCCGGCGTGGGGTCGTCCTTCTCGCTGTTGCTGGTACAGGCGGTGGCGAGGGCGCCGGCCGCGACGGCGGCGCCGCCGAACAGGACGCCTCTGCGGGTGGGGCGGGGGCTCTGATCGCGCATGACGTGCTCCTGGTGTCAGGGGTGGAGGGCCGCCGGGCGCGCGTTCCCCGGGACGCGCGGGCCGGCGGTCGGACGGGCGGCGAGGGGCGGCCCGGCGGGACGGCCGGGGGGTCAGGTGGGCGAGCGCAGGCCGCGGCGCTGCAGCAGCACCGCGATTCCGATGATCACTCCCTTGGCGATGAGCTGGTCGCTGGTCTGCAGGCCGTTCAGGATGAACAGGTTGGTGATGACGGTGAACACCAGCACGCCGAGGATCGACCCGACGACGGTGCCGCGCCCGCCGGTCAGCAGCGTCCCGCCGATGATGACGGCGGCGATCGCGTCCAGCTCGTACAGGTCGCCGTGGGTGCTGGAGCCGGTGGTGGTGCGGGCCATGATGATGATCGCGGCGACGCCGCAGCAGAACCCCGACAGCGCGTACAGGTACAGCGTGTGCCGCCGGACGTCGATGCCCGCGAGCCGCGCCGCCTCCGGGTTGCCGCCGACCGCGAACGTCCGGCGGCCGAACGTGGTGCGGTTCAGCAGCACCCAGCCCGCGACCGCCACGGCCGCGAAGATGTACACCACCAGCGGCAGCCCGAGCACCTTCGTGGTGGACAGCGACTCGATCGCGTCGTTCTCGGGCCGGACGAGCTGGGTCTTGCGGTCCGACATCCGCTGCGCCAGCCCGCGCGCCGACACCAGCATCGCCAGCGTCGCGATGAACGGGACCATCCGGCCGTAGGAGATCAGCAGCCCGCTGACGACGCCCGCGCCCGTCCCGACGAGGATCGCGCACAGCGCCATCACCGCCGGGCCGTACGACTGCGTCGCGACGGTCGTCGCCCACACCGACGCCAGCGCCATCACCGACCCGACCGACAGGTCGATCCCGCCGCCGATGATCACGAAGGTCTGGCCGACCGTGATCACTCCGATGGTGGCGGCCAGCGCCAGGATGCCGACCAGGTTGCCGGAGGTCGGGAAGTTGTCCGGCTCGGTGACGACGCCGACCACCGCCAGCAGCGCCAGCGCGGCGACCAGGCCGAGATGGCGGAACTCGCCGGGCCCGCGCCCCGCGCCGTCGCGCCGCAGCGGCCGCAGCGGCCCCTTCGCCCACGCTCCGCGTGCCGGGGCGCCGCGCACACCCGCGTCCGTCTCGGTCACAGCGCACCTCCGCCAACAGGGTGTGTTCCAGGCATGAAAGGAAGACGAATTCGATGGAAATCCCACTGCCCGTGCGAAGAGTGAGCAGTAAGGTGCGTTGAGTGAGAAGGGCGTACCGTTGCCGGGCCTACCCGTCCCCCGAGCAGGTCACAGTGTTGAACCGCACGTTCGGATGCGTGCGCCTGGTGTGGAACAGGACGCTGGCCGAACGTCACGCCCGCTACCGGACCGAAGGTCGCTCGACCTCCTACAAGGACACGGACTCCGCGCTGACCGCTTGGAAGAAGACGTCCGAACTGGCGTTTCTCTCCGAGGTGTCCTCGGTGCCACTCCAGCAGACGCTCCGGCATCAGCACGCCGCTTTTCAGGCGTTCTTCGCCGGACGATCCCGCTACCCTCGCTTCAAGAACCGGTCCGGTCGCCAATCGGCGCATTTCACCCGATCGGCCTTCCGCATTCGCGAGGGGAACCTGTGGCTGGCCAAGACCACCGGGCCTCTTCGCATTGTGTGGTCCTGGCCCGCGGTGGACCTGTCGATGCTGAATCCGACGATGGTCATCGTGTCCCGCGAACCGGACGGCCGCTGGTTCGCCACTCTCGCCGTCGAAGAAGAGCCACCGCCGGCGCCGGCAGCATGCGACACCGTAGGAATCGATCTCGGGCTCAAGGAGTTCGCGGTCACCAGCCACGGCGAGCGCATACGTCGGCCCGACGATGTCGGACGGCATGAGCGTCGGCTGAAGCACTACCAAAGGATGGTGGCCCGCAAGACCAGGGGCTCGGCCAACCGCCGGAAGGCGTGCCGCAAGGCCGCCAGGCAGTATGCGAGGACGCGGGACGCACAGAGGGACTTCCTGCACAAAGCCAGCAGCGACCTCGTCCGCCGTTACGACGTGATCGTCCTCGAAGACCTGAACGTGTCCGGGATGGTCCGTAACCACCGGCTGGCGCGGGCCATCTCCTGCGCCGGATGGGCCGAGTTCCGTTCCATGCTGCAGTACAAGGCCGTCCGGCTGGGCCGCCGAGTGGTCGTCATCGACCGTTGGTACCCGTCCTCCAAAACCTGCAGCGCCTGCGGACATCTGCTCCCGCATCTGGATTTGGGTACTCGCCACTGGCAGTGTCCGTCCTGCGGCACCCGGCACGACCGGGACCTCAACGCCGCGAAGAACATTTTGGCCGCCGGGCTGGCGGTGACGGCCTGTGGAGCGGGCGTAAGACCTCCGGACATCCGTCCGGGGCTGCCCGCCGTGAAACAGGAAGCCCGACTCGCGAGGGAAGGACTCGTCGCTCCCTAGAGCGGCAGAGGAAGTCAAAGCGCACTCCCTTCCATGATCATGTTGAGTACGGCGGCCTCGTCGAGTGCGGCGGCGTCGCCGCTGTGCACCACCCGGCCCTCCCGGACGACCAGCACCCGGTCGGCGAGGCCGAGCACCTCGGGCACCTCGCTGGACACCAGCAGCACCCCGATGCCGCGCGCCGCCAGGGCGCGGATCACCGCGTACAGCTCGGCGCGGGCGCCGACGTCCACGCCGCGGGTGGGCTCGTCCAGGATCAGCAGCCGCAGGTTCCGCGCCCCGGCCAGCCACCGGGCCAGCACGACCTTCTGCTGGTTGCCGCCCGACAGGGTCACCACCGGGCGGCGCGGGTCGGGCGGCCGGATGTCCAGCGCCTCGATCTGCTCGCGGACGTCCGCCAGCTCGCGGCGCCGGTTGAGCCAGCCGAGCCGCGCGTACCGGCGCAGGCCGGCGACCGTCACGTTCCCCGCGACGGTGTCGTTCAGCAGCAGCGCCTGGCTCTTGCGCTCCTCCGGCGCCATGCCCATCCCGCGCCGCACCGCCGCGCCCGTGTCGCCCGGACGGACCGGGCGGCCGTCCACCAGCACCCGCCCGCGCGCCGGGCGCCGCGCCCCGTAGATCGTCTCCAGGATCTCCGAGCGGCCCGACCCGACGAGCCCGGCCAGCCCGACGATCTCCCCGGCGCCGACGGCGAACGACACGTCCTCGAACGCGCCGGGCAGCGCGAGCCCCTCGACCCGCAGCACCTCGTCGCGGCCGCCGGCCGGGGCGGGCCGGTCGGGGAAGACGTACTCGATGTCGCGGCCGGTCATCAGCGACACGATGTGGTCGGTCTTCGTGGTCTTCGCGGGCAGGCCGTTCGCGACGGAGCGGCCGTCCTTCAGCACGGTGACCCGGTCGCCGATCTCGCGGATCTCCTCCAGCCGGTGCGAGATGTAGACGACCGCGACGCCGGCGGCGGTCAGCTCCCGGATGATCCGGAACAGGTTCGTCACCTCGTCGTGCGCGAGCGCGGCCGACGGCTCGTCCATGACGATGAGCCGGGCGTCGTGCGACAGCGCGCGGGCCATGCTGACGACCTGCTTGCCCGCCGCGGACAGCCGGCCCGCCTCCCGGCGCGGCGGGATCTCGCCGTGCCCGAGCCGGGCGAGCAGCTCCCGGGCGGCCCGCTCGGCGTCGCCGCGGCGGGTGAACCCGAGCGTCGCGCGCTCGTGGCCGAGGAAGACGTTGTCGGCGACCGACAGCCCGTCCACCAGATCGAGCTCCTGGTAGATGGTCGCGATGCCGGCCCGCATCGCGGCGGTCGGCCCGGCGAGGCGCACCGGTTCGCCGGCGAAGACGATCTCGCCCTCGTCCGGCTGGTGCGCGCCGGCGAGCACCTTGATCAGGGTGGACTTGCCGGCGCCGTTCTGGCCGAGCAGGCAGTGCACCTCGCCCGGACGGACGTCGAGGTCGACGCCGTCCAGCGCGCGGACGCCGGGGAACTGCTTGACGATGCCGCGCATGCGCAGCAGCGGTTCGGGGTCGGACGGGCCCATCGGGCCTCCACTGGTGAGGAGGGACGGGGGTCGGGGATGAGGGGTCGGGGAAACGCGGGGTCAGACGGGCCGCGGGTCGGGCGGCGGGGAGAACACGTGGTCGCTGATGAGCCGCGCGCCGCCCACCACCCCGGCGGCGCCGGCCAGTTCGGACAGCACGATCGGCAGGTTGCCGGTCGCCAGCGGCGCCGACCGGCGGTAGACGACGCTGCGGATCTCGGCGAGCAGGGTGTGGCCGAGCCCGGCGACGCCGCCGGCGATGATCACCAGGCCCGGGTTGAAGAAGCTGACGAGCCCGGCGAGGACCTGCCCGACGTGCCGGCCGCCCTCCCGGATGAGCCGCACCGACGCCGGGTCGCCGGCCGCCGCGGCCTGCGCGACGTGCTCGCCGGACAGCTCCCCGTGCGCCTCCAGCAGCGCCGCGAGCTGCGGCGACTCCCCCGAGCGCGCCGCCGCCCCCGCGTCCCGCGCCAGCGCCGCGCCGCCGAAGTAGGCCTCCAGGCAGCCGGCGTTGCCGCACGCGCAGATCGGTCCGTCGTCGTCGATCCGGATGTGCCCGATGTCGCCCGCGCTGCCGGAGACGCCGCGGTAGATGGCGCCGTCCACGACGATGCCGCAGCCGATGCCGGTGCCGATCTTCACCAGCAGGAAGTCGTCCACCGAGCGGGCGAGGCCCGCGTGCAGCTCGCCGAGCGCCATCAGGTTCACGTCGTTGTCGACCCGGACGGGGCAGCCGAGCTCCTGGCCGATCGCGTCGCGCACCGGGAACCGGTCCCAGCCCGGCATGATCGGTGGGACGACCGGCATGCCGTCGCGGAAGCTCACCGGCCCGGGGACGCCGATGCCGGTGCCGTGCACCCGCGGGATCAGGCCCTCGTCGCGCAGCTTGCCGAGCAGGTCCAGCGCCCGGTCGAGGACGGCCGTCGCGCCCAGCCGGACGTCGCACGCCTCGCTGACGTGGCCGAGCACCTCCAGCGCCCCGTCGGTCACCGCGACGTCGATCGAGGTGGCGCCGATGTCGAAGGCGACGAACCGCAGGCTCGGCGACAGCCGGACGATCCCGGACCGCCGCCCGCCGCGCGAGGCCGCGAGGCCCGCGCCCTCCACCAGCCCGAGCTCGACCAGCCGGTCCAGTTCGACGGCCAGCTTCGAGCGCGACAGCCGGACGACGTCGCCCAGCTCGGCGCGCGAGCGCGGGCCCTCGTCGCGCAGCAACCGCAGCAGGCGTGCCTGATGCACGTTCTGCGGGCGAGCCGGCATGCGCATCACGCCGTCCTCTCGGGTTCCGGTGCCGGGACCGGGCGTGTGACCCCGGTCTCATGCGGAGACCGTAACCGGCTTTCGCCGACTTGAGAAGACCTTTTGGTCATCTCGATCAAACTTTTCACAGTCGCAGGACAAAGTCGGCCGTGAAAAAGCCCCGGCCGGGTTGGACGCCCGGACCGGGGCTCGTTCGCCGGCCGCCGTTCGGCCGGATCTGGCGGGTGTCAGTACGTGACGGCCTGCCGGGAGCCGCTCATCGTGCGCATGATGTGCTCGACGAGGGCGATGAGGACGCGCTTGGCGTCCTCCCGGTCGCGGACGTCGCAGTCGATGACCGGGATGTCCGGGGACAGGTCGAGGGCGTCGCGGACCTGGTCGGGCGTGTGCCGCCCGGCGCCGTCGAACCGGTTCACCCCGATGATGAACGGCACGCCCCGCCGCTCGAAGTAGTCCACCGAGGCGAAGCAGTCGGCCAGCCGGCGGGTGTCGACCAGCACGACCGCGCCGAGCGCGCCCTTGGCCAGCTCGTCCCACATGAACCAGAAGCGGTCCTGGCCGGGGGTGCCGAACACGAACAGCACCAGGCCGTTCGGCAGGGTGATCCGCCCGAAGTCCATCGCGACGGTCGTGGTGGTCTTGGACGACACCGCGGTGGTGTCGTCGATGCCGATGCTCTTCTCGGTCAGCGCCTCCTCGGTGCGCAGCGGACGGATCTCGCTGACCGCGCTCACCAGGGTGGTCTTGCCGACTCCGAAGCCACCGGCCACAAGGATCTTGACGGTCAGCGCGGAATCGCCCGCCCGGGCGGCCGCGTCAGAGCGCACGGATTCCATCGATCACTTCCTTGAGTACGCGCTCGCTGGGGAACTGCGCCACCGGCGCGGGGCGCCGGACCTGTATCAGCGAACGGTCGAGCAGGTCGCCGAGCAGGACGCGGACGACCCCGAGGGGAAGTTCCAGATCCGACGCTATCTCGACAACCGACAACGGGGTGCGGCAAAGCTCCAGGATCATGTCATGTTCCGGCTCCGGCGACCACGGGGACGCCGGAAGGGCCGGGTGCGGGTCCGCGCCCTCCGGCGGGTCGACGGCCTCGATCAGCGCGACGAGGTCGAACTCCACGCCCGCGTAGTGGGTGCGGCCGCCGGTGAGCGCGTAGGGGCGCACGACCGGCCCGGCGGCGTCGTCGAACCATCCCGTGCCGCCCGTGCCGCCGGCGGCCGCGGCGCCGGCGGCCGCGCCGGGATCGTGCCGGTGCGGCCGCCCGGGCCCGGAACCCTCGGTCGCGTCCACCTCACACTCCGCCCTCGGCCGCGGTCACCCGCGGGTTGGCCGACAGGTGCTGGCCGACCCGGGTGACGAGCATCGCCATCTCGTAGGCGATCATGCCGAGGTCGGCGTCGGCGTCGGCGAGGACCGCCAGGCAGGCGCCGCGGCCGGCGGCGGTGACGAACAGGAACGCCGACTCCATCTCCACGATGGTCTGCCGGACCGGGCCGCCGCCGAACGACTCGCCCGCGCCGCGGGCCAGGCTCTGGAAGCTGGCGGCGACCGCCGCGAGATGGTCGGACGCCTCCTGGCCGAGCCCCCGGGAGGCGGCCATGCGCAGGCCGTCGCTCGACAGGACCACCGCGTTCTGCACCTGGGCGACCCGCTGGACGAGGCTGTCCAGCAGCCAGTTCAGCTCACCGCCGGTACCGCCCGCGGCCTCCGCGCCGGAGTGCTGGGCTTCTGTCATGGGGCGTCGTCCTCCTGGTCACCTCGGTTGGGTGCGGCCTCCGCCTCGGCGTCGGCCGCGTCCCGCCTGCCGCGCTGCCAGCCGCGCTGCATGGCGGACATCATCGATCGCATGGTCTCGGGCGAGCGGGCCGCGTCCGGGACGTCCGGTGGAGCGGTCCCGGCGCCGGGCGCGCCGGCGGACGGCGCGGCGGGCGCGGGGGGCGCGGCGGGCGCGCCCGCGGGTTCGGCCGGCGCCATGTCGGCGGGGACGGGGGCCGCCATCGGCATGGACGGCTCCGGCGAGGGCGCGGGCGGTGGCGCCTGCCCCCGCGCGGCGAGGTGCGCGTCCACCCGCTGCTTCAGTTGCGGCGCGAGGTGCGTCTGCCGGCGGCGCTTGGGAAGCTCGCCGTCCGCCAGCGGCGGTGCGGGCTCCTCCGCCGGGGCGGGCGCGGCCTCCGGCGGCGTGGCGGGCGCGGCGTCCGGGGCGGTGTCCCGTGCGGTGTCCGGGGCGGTATCCGGTGCGGTGTCCCGTGCCGGGGCGGGCGCGGTGTCCGGTGCCGTCCGCGGCTGGTCGCGCCGCGCGTTCCGGCGCTCCGGCAGCGGCGTCGGCCCCGGCATCTCGGCCCGGACCGGCTCTGCCCGGACCGACTCGGCCCGGACCGGCTCGGCCCGCATGGGCTCGGCCTCGGCGACCAGCCGGACGATACCGCCCTGCTCCACCGCGGGCGCGGCGGCCGCCGACAGGGCGCCGGCCGTGCTCGCGGCGGGCAGCCGCATCGGGCCGGTGTTGCGGCGCGAGACCGGCTCCTGGTCCGCGGTGTCCACGATGAGGGCGCCGGGGATCAGCGCGATCGCGGTGGTGCCTCCGTACGGCGACTGCCGCAGCGTCACCTTGATGTCGTGCCGCTCGGCCAGCCGCGCCACGACGAACAGGCCGAGCTGGGCGCTGTCGGACGGGTCGAACTCCGGCGGGTCGTCCAGCCGGGCGTTCGCCGCGCGCAGCGCCTCGTCGGTCATGCCGAGGCCGCGGTCCTCCACCTCGATCGCGAAGCCGTTGGCGACCGGGTGCCCGCTGACCCGCACCGGCGACTGCGGCGGCGAGAACGTGGTGGCGTTCTCCACCACCTCGGCGAGCAGGTGGATGACGTCGGCGACGGCGGAGCCGAGCAGCGCGATCCGCGGCAGCGGCTGCACCCGGACGCGCGGGTAGTCCTCGACCTCGGCGACCGCCCCGCGCACCACGTCCACCAGCGGGACCGGGCGGCGCCAACCGCGGCCCGCCGTCTTGCCGGCGAGGATGACCAGGCCCTCGGCGTGCCGGCGCATGCGGGTGGCGAGGTGGTCGAGGCGGAACAGGTCCGACAGCTCCGACGGGTCCTCGGTGCGGCGCTCCATGGTGTCGAGCAGGCTGAGCTGGCGGTGCAGCAGCGCCTGGTTGCGGCGGGCGAGGTTGACGAACACCTCGCTGATCCCGCGCCGCGCCGCGACCTCGCCGGCCGCGGCCAGCAGCACCGCCTCGCGGGCCCGGTCGAAGGAGTCGGCGATCTGCCGGATCTCCCGGATCCGGAAGTCGACGCCGGGCGCCGGCTCGGGCTCGGCGGGACGCCCCGCGCGGACCTGCTCGGCCAGCAGCGGCAGCCGCCGGCGGGTGAAGTCGACGACCGCGCCGGCCAGCGTGCGGCACTCGCGCAGCAGCCGCCGCGACACCCGGATCGCGATCAGCGCGGACAGCACGACCGCGACCAGGCCGAGGCCGCCGGCGACGCCGAGCCGGACGAACACGCCGACCGCGATGTGCTGGGCCCGGCCGGTGACGTCGTCGAGGCTGCGGTTCTCGAAGTCGTAGAGGCGGTCGTCGGCGTTGTCGGCGACCGTCCGCCACTGGGACGGCTCGACGGGCTGCACCCGCGCGGTGCGCGCGGACCGTCCGGCCGCCGCGTTCCGGTTGCCCGCCGCGGCACCGGTCGCGGACCCCGTGCCGGTGGCCGCCGCGCCCGTGGGCGCCGTCTTCTTCGTCGCGGGCCGGGCCGGCTCGGTGCCGCGGATCACCTGGTCCTCGAGCTTGCGCAGCTGCGCGAACTGCGGGGTGGCGGTGAGGCGCTCGTAGCGGGCGCGGTCGACGGCGGGCAGGTTCGGGACGTTGTCCGCGTACGTCATCCGCTGCGCGCCGACGAGCTGCGCGAACTCGCCGCGCTCGGCCGCGCTCAGGTGCCCGGCGGCGAGCGCGCCGGTCAGCAGCGCGTCCTCGCGGGACAGGAACTCCCGGCCGCGGCCGACGGAGGTGAGCGTGCGGGCGTCGGCGGTGATGGTCCCGTTGGCCGGGGTCGTCGCGCTGTAGATCGCGAAGCCCGCGTCGATGACGGCGCTGTAGTCGGCGAGCACGTCCGCGCGGCCGGAGGCCCGGTCGTCCACGCCGCGCCGGGTCGCCTCCAGCGTGCCGAGCCTGGCCAGCAGGTCGTCCATCCGCTTGACGACGCCCGGCAGGATCGAGTCGCGCAGCCCGCCGTCCGCGAAGCCCTTCCGCAGGTCCCGCACGGCGCCGTCGGTCGCCTGCCGCTGCGCGCGCAGCACGTCCGGGTCCACCGCGCGGGCCGAGCCGGCGTCCGCCATCGACAGCCGGCGCTCCTTCTGCAGGGCGTTCATCAGCCGCTGCGTGGGCAGCACCGCCTCCTGCTGGAACTTGCGGCTCTGCAGCAGCTGGTGGGCGTCCCCGTAGGTGATGCCGGTGAGGAACATCCACAGCGCGGCCAGCGCGAGCAGCGGCACGAGGACCAGCAGGGTGATCCTCGCCCGGATCGAGGAGAAGCGGGAGGCCATCACGGCTGGTGGACCATGCTCACATCGGTGGCTTTCGGCGATGGGGGGTGAGTCATGCGGGGGAAACCTCCCGAAGCGGGATGTACGGGGGTGTGCGGGACTCTACTACGTCGCGGGTCCGCGACGATCAGGTGACCGAGCGTCATCCGCGGGGCCGCCGGAGTCCGGCCAGCTCAGCACGTGCTCCATCAGCGCGATGAGCACCTGCTTGGACGAGTCGCGGCGGCGCGCGTCGCACAGCAGCACCGGGACGCCCGGGTCGAGGTCCAGCGCGACCGCCACGTCGCGGGGGTCGTGGCGCCGGGCGCCGTCGAAGCAGTTGACGGCCACCACGAACGGCAGGCGGCGCCGCTCGAAGTAGTCGATGGCGGGGAAGCAGCCGGTCAGCCGCCGGGTGTCGGCCAGCACGACCGCGCCGATCGCGCCGGCGGACAGCTCGTCCCACATGAACCAGAAGCGGTCCTGGCCGGGGGTGCCGAACAGGTAGAGCAGCAGCTGGTCGGAGAGCGTGATGCGGCCGAAGTCCATGGCGACGGTCGTGGTCGTCTTGGTGCGCACGCCGGTGACGTCGTCCACGCCGACGCCGCGGTCGGTCAGCGGCTCCTCGGTGTGCAGCGGCCGGATCTCGCTGATGGAGCCGACCATCGTGGTCTTGCCCGCGCCGAACCCGCCGGCGATGAGGATCTTGGTGGTGACCAGCGGGCGGGCGGCGAGCCCGGCCGCGGGGCCGGTGCCCGTGCCGGTGCCGGGGCCCGGCCCGGGGCCGGTGCCGGGGTCAGAGGGCGCGTAGGCCATTGAGGACCTCCCTCAGCACGCCCCGCCCCGGGCGGCCGCCCGCGGGCGCGGCGGAGTCCACCACCGCGATCAGCCCCTCGTCGCGCAGGTCGCCGAGCAGCACCCGGACGACCCCGAGCGGCAGCCCGAACTCCGAGGCCAGGTCGACGACCGCGACGGGGCGGGCGCAGCCGCGCAGGATCCGCGCGTGGTCGGGGCTGTAGCGCAGCCGGTCGCCCGGCTGCGCGCCGGTGGCCGCGACCACCGCGATCAGGTCGAAGCCCGCGCCCGCGGGACGGGTCCGGCCCCGGGTCCGCGCGTAGGGGCGGACGAGCGGGCCGGCCTCCCGGTCCAGCCACCGCTCCGCCGACGGGTTCATCGGTCAGCACCTCCCCGAGGGGCACGACCCCCCACATCTCCCCGGACGGGCTCCGCCCGGGGTCACCGCCCCTGCGGGACGGCACCCCCCGCACCGAATCCGCCGCCGAAACCGGCGCCGAACCCGCCGCCGGCCGGCTCGGAGCGCGGGGCGGCCTGCAGATGCTGCCCGACCCGCTTGACCAGCACCGCCATCTCGTAGGCGACCAGGCCCGCGTCGGCGTCCGCCCCGGCGATCACCGCCAGGCAGGTGCCGTCGCCGGCCGCGGTGACGAACAGCAGCAGCGCGTCCATCTCGATGATGGTCTGGCGGACGTTGCCGCCCGCGAAGTGCCGGCCGGCGCCGCGGGCCAGGCTCTGCACGCCGGACGCCAGCGCGGACAGGTGCTCGGCGTCCTCGCGGCTCAGCTCGCTGGACGCGGCGACCGCGAGCCCGTCGCGGGACAGGATCACCGCCTGCCGCACGCTCATGACACGCTCGGCGAAGTCGTTGAGCAGCCAGTTGAGCTCGCCGGTGACCGTGTTGTGCATCATCGGGTCCCCTCATCCTCCCCATCGGACGCGCGTCCGCGCCGCCATCCCTGCTGTACCGAGGCCATCAGCGAGCGCGCCTCCTCGGGGGACCTCGCGATCCCGCCGGCCGTGCCGCCGCCCACCGGAGGAGGCAGCGGCCGCGGCTCCTTGCGCAGCTGCGGTGCCAGGTTCTCCTGCCGGACCCGGCGGGGCAGCCCCGCGTGGGTCCCGGCGGGATGCCCGCCCTCCGCGCCCCGAGAGCGCTCGCCGCCGACGACGGTACCGTCCCCGGGCCCGTCGTTGACCGCCGCGTCATCGCCCGGACGCGCACCGTGCCGTTCCGTACCGTCCGGGAGTGCGCCGTCAGGGAGCGCGCCGTCCCTCAGCGTCTCGTCCGGCCGGGCGTCGTCCGGTGGCGTGCGGCCCGGCGCGTTCGGCACGCGGACGCCGGACCCGTACACGGGCGCGGGCTCCCAGCCGTCCGCGGCGGACGCGTCGTCCGGCGCGGCGCCTTCCGCGCTCGCCGGCACGCCGTCCGCGGGGTCGTCGGACCACGGGTTCGCGGACGCACCGCGCGGCGCGCGGGGTTCCTCCGGATTACCCCACGGGTTCGCCGGGCCGGCGAGCTGCGGCAGGACGGGCGGCGCCTCGCGCAGCGGCACCGGCTCGGGCCATCCCGGGCCGGGACGCGCCGGTTCGTCGCGCGCGGGGGCGCGGCGGGCGAACACCCCGATGTCCGGGACGACCTCGGCGCGCGTGACGACCTCCGGGCGCGGCGGCCCGCCGAAGGGCACGTCGGTGTACGGGGTGCCCATGAACGCCGGCCCTGCACCGACCGGTTCGGCGCCGGCGGCGTCCGGGGCGGCGGCGTCCGGGGCGGGGGCGTCCGGGGCCGGGGCGGCTCCGTCCCGGTGGTCCGCCGGCTCGCCGGTGGCCGCGGGCGCCTCGACCGCCGGCGTGTCCGGCGCGTCGCCGTCGAGCGGGAGGCCGTCGTCGTCCATCCGGTCGGCCGGCACCACGAGCTCGTGCGGCATCAGCACGATCGCGGTCACGCCCCCGTACGGGGAGCGGTGCAGCGAGACGTCGATGCCGTGCCGGGCGGCCAGCCGGGCGACCACGAACAGCCCCAGCTGGTCGGTGTCGACCAGGTCGAACTCCGGCGGCTCGGCGAGCCGCCGGTTGATCTCGGCGAGCGTCTCCGGCTTCACGCCGAGCCCGCGGTCCTCGATCTCCACGACGAACCCGGTGCCGACGCGCTCGGCCATCACCCGCACCTCGGTGTTGGGCGGCGAGAACGACGCCGCGTTCTCCAGCAGCTCGGCCAGCAGGTGCACGACGTCGGTGACGGCGGAGCCGACGAGGCCGTCCTCGGACTCGGTCAGCACCACCGCCCGCGTGTAGTCCTCGATCTCGGCGACGGCGGCGCGCAGCACGTCGGTGATGTGCACCGGCCGCCGCCAGCCGCGTCCCGGGGTGGCGCCGGACAGGATGATGAGGCTCTCGGCGTGCCGCCGCATGCGGGTCGTGAGGTGGTCGATGCGGAACAGCGCCTCCAGGTCGTCGGCCTCGGCGCGGCTCTCCAGCCCGTCCAGCATCGTCAGCTGGCGGTGCAGCAGCGACTGGTTGCGGCGGGCGATGTTGAGGAAGATCCGGCTGACGCCGGCGCGCAGCTCGGCCTGCCCGACGGCGGCGTCGACGGCGGTGCGCTGCACCTTGGCGAACGACTCGGCGAGGCGGGCGACCTCGGTGGTGCGGCCGCGCGGCAGCGCGGGCGCCTCCGCCTCGACGTCCACCGGCTCGTTGCGGCGCAGCCGGTCGACCAGCCGCGGCAGCCGCTCGTCCGCCAGTTCCTCGGCGGAGCCGCGCAGCCCGACGAGCTCGCGGACGACGCCGCGGCCGAACCGCACCACCAGCAGCACCGACATGATGATCACCAGCAGGCCGGCGCCGCCGACGACGCCGAGCCGGACGTAGGCGTCCCGGCCGAGCCGGTCGGCGCGTGCCGCGGCCTGGTTGGTGTTGTCCATGATCATCTTGTTGACCGACAGCACCAGCGGCTGCGCGGTCTCCTGCCACTGCCAGGTGCTGATCGGCAGCGGCCCGCGGTCGTGCGCGGCGATCTGGTCCTCGATGTCCTTGTACGCGTGGTACTGGTTCGAGGCGAACACCGGCGCGGTCAGCCGCGCGTAGGTCTTCGGGTCGGCCAGCGAGCGCTGCCGCTGCCACTGCCAGCGCTGCTCGCCGAGCATCTCCAGGAACGTGCGGTGCTCGGCTGCGGTCATCCGGCCGTGCGTGACGAGCGCGCCGGCGACCAGCGCGTTCTCCCGCTGCAGCAGTTCCATCGCGCGCCCCGCGGAGCGGTCGGACAGCGTCCAGTTGTAGAGGGACGCGTCGTCGATGACGATCAGGCTGTCGTACAGCCGGTGCATCACGTCGACCATGCTGCTGTAGTCGTTGACGGCGGCCAGCCGGTCGATCCTGCGGGCGTCGACGGAGGCGCGCAGTTCGCCGAGCCCGCCGAGCGCCTTCAGCACGTCCGTGACCCGCGACCGCATCTCGGCCGTGGTGGCGCCGCGCGCGGCGTCGGAGGTGGAGGTGCGGCGGAAGGTGGCCACGGCCTTGTCGAGGCGGGCGCGCTGCGCGGTGAGGCCGGCGGGCGTGGCCGCGGCCTTGCGCGGCCCGCTGAGGTACACCACCGACGCCTGCCGCTCCTTGCCGAGCTCCACCAGCAGGCCCTGGCCGGACGCGGCGAACTGCTCGTTCAGCGTGTGGTATTTGCGCTGGGCGAGGGCGGCGCGGCCGGTGAGGTCGGCGGCGTAGACCCAGATCGCGACCAGCGAAACGAGCGGAACGAGAAGGAGCGCGGCGACCTTGGACCGGATCGGGCGCGTGCGTGCGGTTCTCATGGGACCTCGGACGTTCCGGCACGTAGGGTGGCCCGATCATAGAGGCGCGACGCGACGCCTCCGCAACCCCTTGGCCACCTTTCGTCCATATTCCGAACTCGCATCAGTTAGCGACAAATCGGAACATCTGCGTCATTTCCCTCTGTTGCGGGGCGCCGATGGGCCATACTCTGCTGTTTCGCCCGCCGATCGCGGCCCGGCACGGGAGGGAGACCGACGATCAGTACAGGCAGCCACGGCGCGCCCGGATCGAACGGCCGGAGCGGGAGGCCGACTCCCGCCCCCGGGAGCGTTACCATTCCCGCCGTGAGTCCCGAAAGCCAGGCATCCGAGGCACTTCCGTCGCGACGCCGCCGCGCCCCCCGCGGCGGCCGGCACCGCGGCGACGAATCCTTCCTGCTGCCCCCCGGATCCCCCGCGCTCATCCTGGCCGTACCCGGCCCCGCCCGGCAGGGCGGCGCCGAGCTCGCCGCCGAGCTCGCCAGGCTCGTCGAGATCGAGCACACCGGCCAGCCCGCCTACGTCGGGCACCTGGACGGCGACGAGGGGCACCTGCGCGCCCTCCTCGGCGGGATGCGCGCGCCGCAGGACGAGCTCGCGGCCGTGGTGGTGCCGCTGTCCACCGGGCCCGACCCGGCCCTGGACGCCGCCGTCCGCGCCGCCGTCGCCGCCGCGCCGGTGCGCGCCGTCGCCGCCGAGCCGCTCGGCCCGCACCCGCTCATCGCCGAGGCGCTGCACGACCGGCTCGCCGACGCCGGCCTCGCCCGCGCCGACCGGATCCGGATGATGACGATGGTGACCGCCGCGACCGGCGTCATCGTCGCCACCCCCGGCGACGCCACCGCCGTCCGGCAGGCCGAGGTCACCAGCGTGCTGCTGGCCTCCCGGCTCGCCGCGCCCGTCTTCACCGCCTCCCTCGCCGACGAGGCGGGCGTCCGCGCCGCCGCCGAGCAGCTGCGCGCCGCCGGCGCCGCGTCGGTCGCCGTCGCGCCGCACCTCATCGGCCCCGAGCCGGAGGGCCGCCTGGTGCCCGCCGCGGCCGCCGCCGTCGGCGCCGCCCACGCGTCCCCCCTCGGCGCCCACCCGGCCCTGGCCCGTCTCGCCGCCCTCCGCTACGTCGAGGCGCTCTCGATGGCGCTGGCCGACTAGTCCGTCAAACGCCTCCGGCCGAGCCCTTTAGGGGCCCGGCCGGAGGTTCGGAACGGCTAGCGGTTCTTGAACTCCGGGGGGCGTTTCTGCATCGTGGCGGTCATGCCCTCGGCCAGGTCCTCGGTGAAGAAGGCCAGGGCCTGGACGCCGGTCTCCGCGGCGATCTGCCGGCGCAGGCCGGGGACGTCCAGGGACATGTTCAGCAGTTCCTTGGTCCGGCTCAGCCCGTACGGGGACTTGGCCAGCAGCTCGTCGGCGAGGGCCTGCGCGGCGGCGAGGTCGGCGCCCTCCGCGCAGATCTCGGTGACGAGGCCGAGGGCCTCGGCGCGGGACGCGTCGAGGCGCTGCGCCCGGTAGGCGATCTCGGCGGCCTTCGCCGGGCCGGCGAGGCGCGGCAGCAGCCAGGACAGCCCGCAGTCCCCCGCCGAGAGGCCGAGGTCGACGAACGGGACGACGAACCGGGTGGTCGGGTCGGCGACCCGCAGGTCGCAGGCGAGCGCCCAGGAGACGCCCATGCCCGCGACGGGGCCGTGCAGCGCCGCGATCACCGGCTGCGGGATCTCCCGCAGCCGCGCGGTGACCTCGCCGCCGCGGGCGATGCCGCGGTAGAGCCGCTGCGCGCGGCCCTCCTTGGTCTCCCGGCCCGGGTCGCCGCCCTGGATGTCCATGCCCGAGCAGAAGCCGCGGCCGTCCCCGGTGAGCACGACGACCCGGGTGTCCGGGTCGCGCTGCAGCTCGTTGAGGACGTCCAGCATCCGCTCGGTCAGCGCGCCGTCGACGGCGTTGAGCCGCTCCGGGCGGGACAGGGCGATGGTGAGCACCCCGTCCCGCCGGTCGAGCCTGATCCCGTCCAACGGCTCAGGAGGTCAGCTGCTGGATGAGCGGGCCCATCTGCTCCATCGGGTTCTTGAACACCGCGAGGGGCTCGGCGGCGTTGATCGCGGCCCAGTTGTCCCGGACGGCCTCGACGGAGAGGGTCTCCTTCTGCCCGTAGCCGGGGCCCTCCGCCACGAAGATCTTCGCGATCCGGCCGCCGCCGACGGTGTAGACCTCGCCGGTGTCCTCGTTGGACTCGTGCACGAGGAAGGCGACGAGCGGGGTGACCTGGTCGACGCCGAGCTTGTCGGCGAAGTCGGCGGGGAGCAGGTCCTCGGTCATCCGGGTCCAGGCGACGGGGGCGATCGCGTTGGCCTTGATGTTGTACTTGGCGCCCTCCTGCGCGAGGGTCTTGGTGAAGCCGACGAGGCCCATCTTCGCGGTGGCGTAGTTGGCCTGGCCGAAGTTGCCGAACAGGCCGGCGGGCGACGAGGTGTTGACGATGCGGCCGTAGGCGTTGTCGCGCAGGTGCGGCCAGGCGGCGCTGGAGACCAGGAACGAGCCGCGCAGGTGCACGGCGATGACCGAGTCGAACTCCTCGACGGACATGTTCTTGAACGACCTGTCGCGCAGGATGCCCGCGTTGTTGACGACGATGTCGAGCTTGCCGAACGCGTCCAGCGCGGTCTGGACGATCGCCTGCGCGCCCTCCGGGGTCGCCACGTTGTCGGGGTTGGCGACGGCCTCGCCGCCGTTCTTCTTGATCTCGTCCACGACCTCCTGCGCGGGGCCCGCCGAGGCGCCGACACCGGACCGGTCGCCGCCGAGGTCGTTGACGACGACCTTCGCACCGCGCGCGGCGAGTTCCAGCGCGTGCTGGCGGCCGAGGCCGTGGCCCGCCCCGGTCACGACCGCGACCCGGCCGTCGTAGCGCAGTTCCGACATCCCTGTCTCCTCACATCGCACCGACTACGCCCCCAGGTAATCATCCGGGGGTTACCCAGTGGTACCACTAAACCGAATCCCGCTCGGCCGCGGCCCCCTCGGAGGCCTCCCCGCCGTGGGGCGCGAGCAAGCACGGGGGGGTGCTGGGACTTCAGCGAAACTTGCGACAAATGCCGCATTTCCCGGAACGTACGGCGTAGTGTCCACACCCACCCGCGCAACCCGGCCCGGTCCGCACAGGCGCCGCCTCGACACCGGAGGTCCCGTCCCGATGAGCCCTGCCGACGCGCCGAGCACCGGCCCCCGCCCGTACCGCGTCGTGCAGTGGGCGACCGGCACGCTCGGCCGCGCGGTGATCCGCGGCGTGCTCGACCGGCCCGGCCTGGAACTCGCCGGCGTCTGGGTGCACACCCCGGCCAAGGACGGCGCCGACGCCGGGCTGCTGGCCGGCCGCCCGCCCACCGGCGTCACCGCCACCCGCGACCTCGACACCGTCCTCGGCCTGGACGCCGACTGCGTCGTGTACGCGCCCGGACGGGCCGGCGACCCGCTCGGCGACCTCGACACGGTCTGCGCGCTGCTGGCGTCCGGCAAGAACGTGATCTGCATGAACGGCCTGGTCTACCCGCAGGCGCACGGGCCCGCCCTGGTGAACGAGCTGGAGCAGGCCTGCAAGCGCGGCGGCTCCTCCGTGCACGGGACCGGCTTCAACACCGGGTTCATGGCGGACGTGATGCCGCTCGTGCTGTCGCGGCTGACCCGCCGCATCACCCACGTCTACTCGCGCGAGTGCTCGGACTTCGCCCGCCACCCGTCCTGGCGGATGATCCACCACATGCTCGGCTTCGGCCGGGACGAGGACGCGTTCCTGCGCTCGCTGCGCCCCGCCCGCACCGCGATGCGCTCGCTCTACACCGAGAGCCTGCACCTGGTCGCCGCGGGGCTCGGCGTGGACCTGGACGAGATCGACGTGGACGTCGACCACCGGCTCGCCGGCACCGACCTGGAGATCACCGCCGGCCGGATCCCGCGCGGCACGGTCGCCGCGGCCCGCTGGACGTTCAGCGGGCTGGCCGGCGGCCGGCCGGTGATCAGCGTCGAGGTGATCCACAAGGCGGACGCCGCGCGGATCCCCGACTGGGGCGACCCCGGCCACTCGGTGCGGGTGCACGGCCGCCCGTCCATCACCTTCACCACCGACGACGAGTGGGTGTCCGACGAGGTCTCGGCCGCCGCCGCGCACGCGCTCAACACGATCCCCGTGCTGTGCGCCGCCGAGCCCGGCATCCGCACCTACCTGGACCTGCCGCCGGTCACCGGCCGGATGGAGATCCCCGCTCCGGGCGGCCTGTGACCGCTAGGGCAGGGTCTGCTCCACGCGGGACTCCGCCCCGGCGCCGTCGGCCTCCCCGGGCTCCTCCTCCGCCTCGCGGCGGTGCTTGCGGACGCTCCACACCACGATCGCGACGACCGCGATCACCGCGAGCCCGATCGCCAGCCCCCGCCCGGCCCACTGCGCGGCGCGGTCGAACGCCTCCCCGGCGAAGTAGCCGCCGAGCGTGAACGTCACCACCCACGTGACGCCGCCGATGAAGTTGAACAGCAGGAACTTCGGATACGGGAGCCGGGAGCTGCCGGCCAGCGCCGGCATCAGCGCCCTCAGCAGGGCCGTGAAGCGGCCGATGAACACCGCCACGGCGCCGCGCCGCCGGATCAGGTCCTGCGCGGCCTCCACCTTCGCGCGGTGCTTGGACACCGCGCGGATGTCCAGCAGCCGCGGCCCGTACTTCTTGCCGATCTCGTAGCCGACCGAGTCGCCGGCGACCGCCGCGACGATCGCGATGACCAGCAGCAGCGGCAGCGAGAGCGTGCCCTGGCTGGCCAGCACGCCGCCGACCACCACCGCCGTCTCGCCGGGGAAGACGAACCCGACGAACAGCGCCGCCTCCGCGAACACCAGCGCGGCGATCAGGCCGTAGACCAGGCCCGGCGGCAGACCGTCCGTCAGGCTGTTGAAAGTCTCGAGCATGGTCCCCCGCCATCTCGTCCGTCCGGGGCCGTCTCCGGCGGGCCGGCCCCTGCTGCGTGCCGTGCGGTGGTCGTCGGCGCCGTTTGACGCGGGCCACCGACGGTTATCGTATGCGCGGGGCCGGTGCGCCAGGATCCACCGAAAGGACGACTTGCCGGTGGCCGAGGCGGTGCGCGGACCAGGCGCCCGTCTCCTCCCCGGGTCGCAGCCGCCGGACGGCGCACCTCCCCAGAGGTCGCACCGCGGCACCGACTTTCGGAAGGAACCGGACATGACCGCACAGGAAGTCGAGCGGGGCCGCTTCGAACGGCAGCCGAACCGGTTCACCGGCCGGATCACGGCGGACGGGTCGAGCGGCCTGCCCGCCGAGCCGCGCCGCTACCGGCTGTTCGTCTCCTACGCCTGCCCGTGGGCGCACCGCTCCCTGATCGTCCGGCGGCTGCTGGGCCTGGAGGTCGCGCTGCCCGTGGCCGTCGTCGACCCGATCCGGGACGAGCGCGGCTGGCGGCTCCCCGAACGCGACCCGGTGACCGGCGCCGTGTTCCTGTCGGAGCTCTACCTGGCGAGCGACCCGTCCTTCGAGGGCCGCTACACCGTCCCGTGCATCTGGGACACCGTGACGGAACGCCTGGTCACCAACGACTTCCCCACCATCACCACGATGCTGGAGACCGAGTTCACCGCGTTCCACCGCCCCGGCGCGCCCGACCTTTACCCGGAGGCGCTGCGGCCCGAGATCGACGAGCTCAACGACCTCGTCTACAACACGGTGAACAACGGCGTCTACAAGGCCGGGTTCGCCACCGCGCAGGACGCCTACGAGGACGCCTTCGACGCGCTCTTCGCCACTTTCGACCAGCTGGAGGAACGGCTCGCCGGGCGCCGCTACCTGTTCGGCGACCGCATCACCGAGGCCGACGTCCGCCTCTACCCGACGCTCGCCCGCTTCGACGCCGTCTATTACGCGCACTTCAAATGCAACCTGCGCCGCCTCGTCGATTACCCGAACCTGTGGGCCTACGCGCGCGACCTGTACTCGGTACCCGCGTTCGGCGAGACGACGAACCTCGACCACATCAAGCGCCACTACTACGTGACGCAGCGCAACATCAACCCGTCCGGTGTCGTGCCGAAGGGCCCGCTGACCGACTGGACGGCCCCGCACGGCCGCGACGTCCCGGACCGGGGCTGACGGCCGGGAACCGAACGCCGCTCACTTCACGTCGTACCGGTCACACACCGTCGTTATGCTGGCGGACCTCCAGAACGATCACGACGTGAGAGGCAGAACCCCCGACTATGCGCAGCCAGTTCTTCGGAAACATGGACCAGGGGCAGCAGCTCCCCGGTCACTTCGCCCTCCAGAACTCCAAGATGCTCCGCGTCCACCTCAACGGGGACGTCCTGGCCCGGCAGGGCTCCATGGTCGCCTTCCAGGGCCAGATGGAGTTCGACTACGAGGGCGCCGGAGGCATCGGCAAGTTCATCAAGAAGGCCGTCACCGGCGAGGGCGTCCCGCTGATGCGGGTCCGCGGCCAGGGCCTGCTGTTCGCCGCGCACGACGCCGCCGACATCCACCTGTTCTACCTGGAGAACGAGGGGCTGACCGTCAACGGCGCCAACATCCTCGCCTACGACTCGCACCTGCAGTCCGACATCCAGCGCGTCCAGGGCGCCGGCATCGCGGCGGGCGGGCTGTTCAACACCACCCTCCAGGGCACCGGTTTCGTGGCGCTCACCACGCACGGCACGCCCGTCATGCTCGACTGCGGCCGGGCCCCGACGTTCGCCGACGGCCAGTCCGCGGTGGCGTGGAGCACCAGCCTCCAGGTCGGCGTCAACCGCACCTTCAAGGCCGCCGCGCTCATCGGCCGCGGCAGCGGCGAGGCCATGCAGCTCGCCTACCAGGGCCAGGGCTTCGTCCTCGTGCAGGCCAGCGAGGGCCCCACCGTCCCCCCGCACACCCACTGAGCCGCGCCGCCGGCGGGTGACCTCGGTCACCTTCCGGGACGGCGGATCTTGTCGGAGGCGCGGCCCCGGCTTCGGCAAGATCCCTGTGGCCGCCGGGGAATGGAGCGCAATCGCAACGCGCTGGCATGGGAAGAGGTCAAGTGCGAGTAGCCTTGATAGGTCTCTTATCTCACCTGCGAGCTGCGGAAGAGGGCGATCTCCGCCGTGTCGACAGAGTCGTCGCAAACTAGTGCCGACCCAAAGATCACAGATTTCGGTGCCAACGAGTGGCTGGTCGACGAGCTGTACCAGAAGTACCTCGAAGACCCCAACTCGGTTGACGAAGCCTGGTGGAACTTCTTCGCGGACTACCAGCCGGACACCCGGCCGTCGTCCGTGACCCCCGCGTCCCCCGGCGCACCCCAGACGAGCACCGGAACGGCGGCCGGCGCGGCCGCCAACGGCACCGCGGCCGCTCCGCCGACACCGCAGCCGCCGGTGACACCGCCGAAGGCCCCCGCCCCGGCGGCGGGCGGGCCGGCCGCCAAGGCGGCGCCGAAGGCCGACCGGCCGGCCCCGCCGCCGGTGCCGGCGGGCGCCGAGGAGGTGCGGCTGCGCGGCGTCGCCGCCCGGACCGCCACCAACATGGAGGCCAGCCTGGCGGTGCCGACCGCGACGAGCGTGCGCGCCGTCCCGGCCAAGCTGCTGATCGACAACCGCATCGTCATCAACAACCACCTCAAGCGCGGCCGCGGCGGGAAGGTCTCCTTCACGCACCTGATCGGGTACGCGATCGTCAAGGCGCTCGCGGCGATGCCCGAGATGAACGCCGCGTTCACCGAGGTGGACGGCAAGCCGGTGCTGGTCCGGCCGGAGCACGTCAACTTCGGGCTGGCGATCGACCTGCAGAAGCCGGACGGCTCCCGGCAGCTGGTCGTGCCGAGCATCAAGGCCGCCGAGACGCTGGACTTCCGCCAGTTCTGGGCCGCCTACGAGGAGATCGTCCGCAAGGCGCGCGGCAACAAGCTGACCATCGAGGACTACCAGGGCACCACGATCAGCCTGACGAACCCGGGCACGATCGGAACGGTGCATTCGGTGCCGCGGCTGATGCCCGGCCAGGGCACCATCATCGGCGTCGGCGCGATGGAGTACCCGGCCGAGTTCGCGGGGGCGTCGGAGGACACGCTGGCCCGGATGGGGATCAGCAAGGTCATGACGCTGACCTCCACCTACGACCACCGGATCATCCAGGGCGCCCAGTCCGGCGACTTCCTGCGCCGCATCCACCAGCTGCTGCTCGGCGAGGACGGCTTCTACGACGAGATCTTCGAGGCGCTGCGCATCCCGTACGAGCCGGTGCGCTGGGTCAAGGACATCTCCGCCGGCCACGAGGACGACGTCGCCAAGATCGCCCGGGTGCACGAGCTGATCCACGCCTACCGGGTCCGCGGCCACCTGATGGCCGACACCGACCCGCTGGAGTACAAGCAGCGCCGCCACCCCGACCTCGACATCCTCAAGCACGGCCTCACCCTGTGGGACCTGGAGCGCGAGTTCGCCACCGGCGGGTTCGGCGGCAAGCCGACGATGAAGCTGCGCGACATCCTCGGCGTGCTGCGGATGGCGTACTGCCGGACGGTCGGCATCGAGTACATGCACATCCAGGACCCGGAGGAGCGCGCCTGGATCCAGGAGCGCGTCGAGGTCCCGCACGAGAAGCCGTCCCGCGAGGAGCAGCTGCACGTCCTGCGCCGGCTGAACAGCGCCGAGGCGTTCGAGACGTTCCTGCAGACCAAGTTCGTCGGGCAGAAGCGGTTCTCGCTGGAGGGCGGCGAGTCGGTCATCCCGCTGCTGGACTCGGTGATCTCCGCGGCGGCGAAGGAGAGCCTGGACGAGGTCGTCATCGGGATGGCGCACCGCGGCCGGCTGAACGTGCTCGCCAACATCGTCGGCAAGTCCTACGGGCAGATCTTCGGCGAGTTCGAGGGCAACCTGGACCCGCGCAGCGCGCAGGGCTCCGGCGACGTGAAGTACCACCTGGGCGCGTCCGGCGACTTCGTCGCCGACGACGGCTCGAAGATCCACACCGAGCTGGTCGCGAACCCGTCCCACCTGGAGACGGTCGACCCGGTGCTGGAGGGCGTCGTCCGCGCCAAGCAGGACCTCCTGGACGTCGGCGAGGCCGGGTTCACGGTGCTGCCGATCCTGATCCACGGCGACGCCGCGTTCGCCGGGCAGGGCGTGGTGGCCGAGACGCTGAACCTGTCGCAGCTGCGCGGCTACCGCACCGGCGGCTCCGTGCACGTGATCATCAACAACCAGGTCGGGTTCACCACCGCGCCGGAGTACTCGCGGTCCAGCGTGTACGCCACCGACGTGGCCCGGATGATCCAGGCGCCGATCTTCCACGTCAACGGCGACGACCCGGAGGCGTGCGCGCGGGTGGCGCGGCTGGCGTTCGAGTACCGGCAGACGTTCAAGAAGGACGTCGCCATCGACATGGTCTGCTACCGGCGCCGGGGCCACAACGAGGGCGAGAACCCCTCGTTCACCCAGCCGCTGATGTACGACCTGATCGACGCCAAGCGCTCGGTCCGCAAGCTGTACACCGAGGCGCTGATCGGCCGCGGCGACATCACGGTCGAGGAGGCCGAGCAGGCGCTGCGCGACTACCAGGAGCAGCTGGAGCGGGCCTTCACCGAGACCCGCGAGGCCGTGAAGAAGCCCCTGGAGCCGGGCTCGGTGGTCAAGCCGGACGTCGAGGAGCGCATCCCGATCGACCACGGCAAGGCCGGCTCGGCGATCCCGCAGGAGACCGTCAAGCGGATCATCGAGACGCAGGTCAGCCTGCCGGAGGGCTTCACCCCGCACCCGCGGCTGCAGCCGATCCTGCAGCGCCGCGCGCAGATGATCGAGGACGACGCGATCGACTGGGCGACCGGCGAGCTGCTGGCGATGGGCTCGCTGCTGATGGACGGCCACCCGGTGCGGCTCGTCGGGCAGGACACCCGGCGCGGCACGTTCGGGCAGCGGCACGCGGTGCTGGTGGACCGCAAGACCGGCGAGGAGCACACCCCGCTCAAGCAGTTCGGGCAGGGCGTGTCGAAGTTCTACGTGCACGACTCGCTGCTCAGCGAGTACGCGGCGATGGGCTTCGAGTACGGCTACTCGATGACCCGCCCGGACGCGCTGGTCGCGTGGGAGGCGCAGTTCGGCGACTTCGCCAACGGCGCCCAGTCGGTGGTCGACGAGTACATCTCGTCCGGCGAGCAGAAGTGGGGCCAGCGCTCCAGCCTGGTGCTGCTGCTGCCGCACGGCTACGAGGGGCAGGGGCCCGACCACTCGTCCGCGCGGATCGAGCGGTACCTGCAGCTGTGCGCGCAGGACAACATGACGGTCGCCTACCCGACGACGCCGGCGAACTACTTCCACCTGCTGCGCTGGCAGGTGCTGTCGAGCCGGGGCAAGCCGCTGGTGGTGTTCACGCCGAAGTCGCTGCTGCGCCTGAAGGCCGCGACGTCGCCGGTCGAGGAGATCACCTCGGGCGCGTTCCAGCCGGTCATCCCGGAGAGCAGCCCGGCGGTGGACCCGGCGGGCGTGAAGCGGGTGCTGCTGACCACCGGCAAGATCTACTACGAGGTGGCGAAGGCCCGCGACGCGGCGGGCGCGAACGACACCGCGGTCGTCCGGGTCGAGCGGCTCTACCCGCCGCCGGTCGACGAGATCAGGGCGGAGCTGGCCAAGTACCCGGCGGGCGTCGAGGTCGTCTTCGTCCAGGACGAGCCGGCGAACATGGGCGCCTGGCCGTTCATGGCGCTGAAGCTCCCGCACCACATCGAGGGCCTGAAGATGTCGCGGGTGTCGCGCCCGGCGTCGTCCTCGCCCGCGGTGGGCTCGGCCAAGCTGCACCAGGCCGAGCAGGAGGCGCTGCTGTCCAGGCTGTTCTGACGCCGTCACCGGCGTAGACGGCAGGCACATGCCGCTCCGCGTCCCCCGCCGCGGCGGGGGGCGCGGAGCGGCTGCGTTAGAGGGAATGAATCCGCATGTACTTCACCGATCGGGGCATCGAGGAGCTCACCGAGCGCCGGGGGGCGGAGGAGGTCAGCCTGACGTGGCTGGCCGAGCGGCTCCGCGAGTTCGTCGACCTGAACCCCGAGTTCGAGACGCCCGTCGAGCGCCTGGCGACCTGGCTCGCCCGCCTCGACGACGAGGACGACGGCTGACGCCGTCCGGCGCACCGGAATCGCGATACATCTTGACTTTTCGTTGACGCGACATATCGTGTTAAGCGACAGGACGCTCGGATGAAGGGCAAGAGGCGATGCCGCGCTGGACGATCGACGAACCGGCCACCCTCGACTTCGACGGCGTGGTCGCGCTGCGCACGACGCTGATCGCCGGAAGCGTCTCGGTGCTCGCCTCCGACGAGCGGCCGTCCGTCATGGTCGGCGAGATCGAGGGGCCGCCGCTGGCGATCACGCACGAGGCCGGGATGCTGACGATCACCCATGAGCGGCTCGTCGAGGGCGTGCTGAGCTGGCTGCGCACCCACCGCGCCCGCGTCGCGATCACCGTGACCGTCCCGCACGACTGCCCCGTCACGGTCAACCTGGTGTCCGCCGACGCGCTGATCACCGGGCTGACCGCCCGCACGTCGATCAAGTGCGCGTCCGGCGGCATCACGCTCGACGGGGTGACCGGCGCGGTCGACGCCAACACGGTCTCCGGCGACATCGAGGCGCAGGGCCTGGACGGGACGGTGTCGTTCACCTCCGTCTCCGGCGACTTGGCGCTGGCGGGCGGCGCCGTCGAGCAGCTCACCGCCCGCACCGTCAGCGGCCGCATCGCCGCCGACGTCGACCTGGTCGGCGACGGCCGCGTCGACGTCAACACCGTCTCCGGGGAGGTCGCGCTGCGCGTCCCCGAGTCCGCCGGCGCGCGGGTGTCGCTGAACGCCGCCGCCGGCCGGATCGAGACGTCGTTCCCCGAGCTCGGCCGGGCCGACCGGGCCGTCGCCACCACCGTCTCCGGCAAGATCGGCGACGGGTCGGGGCGGCTGTCGGTCAACTCGGTGTCCGGCTCGATCACGCTGCTCGGCCGCGAGGACGACGCCCCGAAGATCCGCACCCCGCGAATGGAGAAGTGAGTTGAGCCCCGTTTTCGGCCACGGCCGGCTCCGGCTGTACCTGCTGAAGCTGCTGGAGGAGAGCCCGCGGCACGGCTACGAGGTGATCCGGATCCTGCAGGACCGGTTCCTCGGGGTGTACTCGCCCTCCCCCGGGACGATCTACCCGCGGCTGGCCCGGCTGGAGGCGGAGGGCCTGGTCACCCACGAGGTGGTCAAGGGCAAGAAGGTGTACTCGCTGACCGACAAGGGCCGCGCGGAGCTGGAGCGCCGGATGGACGAGCTGGCCGAGCTGGAGGACGAGATCACCGCGTCCGCGCAGGAGTTCGCGCGCGGCGTCCAGCAGGACGTCCGGCAGACCGTCCGGTCGCTGCGCGAGGAGCTGACCGAGGCCGCGCGGACGATGCGCGACCAGGGCAGGGGCACGTCCAAGGAGGCGTGGAAGGAGACCACCGGCCGGCAGAAGGACGAGTGGCGGCGGCAGAAGGACTTCTGGCGCGAGCAGAAGCAGGCGTGGAAGGAGGAGTGGCGGCAGAACTGGGAGGACGCCTGGAAGACGGCGACCGGCAGCCGCGACGACATCGCCCGCCTGAAGCTGGAGCGGCTGCTGCGCGGGTTCGTCGAGGACGTCCGCAAGGCCGCGAAGCCGTCCCGCCTCAGCGACGACGACCTGACCGCCGTCCAGGCCCTCCTGGACGAGACCCGCGACCGCCTCCGCACCGAGATCCTCGACCGCGACATCGACGCCCGCGACTGACCCGCCCCGCGGCCGGCCGCGGCGAGTCGCCGGGATGGGGCGTCCCAGGGCGACGACCCGCCGCGGCCCGACGGCTACGGGGTGAAGACGATCTTGCCGAAGAGGTCGCCCTCGGCCATCGCGGCGAACCCGTCGCGCGCCTGCGCGAGCGGCAGCGTCCGGTCGATCAGCGGGCGGGTGCCCGTCTTGACCAGGAACCGCGCCAGCCGCTCCAGCTGCTCCCGGGTGCCCATCGTGGAGCCGACGACCTGGAGCTGCAGGAAGAACACCCGGTTCAGCTCCGCCGGCGGCACCTGGCCGCTGGTGGCCCCCGACACCACGATCCGGCCGCCGGGCCGCAGCGACTTCAGCGAGTGCGACCAGGTCGCCTCGCCGACCGTCTCGATGACCGCGTCGACCCGTTCGGGCAGCCGCGCGCCGGACTCGACCGCGACGTCCGCGCCGAGTTCCAGGGCGCGCTTGCGCTTGGCCTCGCTGCGGCTCGTCGCGAACACCCGGAAGCCCGCCGCCGACGCCAGCGCGATCGCGGCGGTCGCGACGCCGCCGCCCGCGCCCTGCACCAGCACCGTCGAGCCCGGCTGCAGCCCCGCCTTGTCGAACAGCATCCGGTAGGCGGTCAGCCACGCCGTCGGCAGGCACGCGGCCTCCGCGAACGACAGCTCCGCCGGCTTGCGGATCAGGTTGCGGCGCGGCACCGCGACCTTCTCGGCGAGGGTCCCCAGATACCGCTCCGACAGCAGCGACCGCTTCGGGTCGAGGGTCTCGTCGCCGCCGCCCCGGTCCGGGTCGGCGATCACCGAGTGCACGATGACCTCGTTGCCGTCCTCGTCGACGCCCGCGGCGTCGCAGCCGAGGATCATCGGGAGCCGGTCGGCGGGGAGCCCGACGCCGCGCAGCGACCACAGGTCGTGGTGGTTGAGCGCGGCGGCCCGCACCGTGACGGTCGTCCAGCCGTCCGGCACCTCGGGATCGGGCCGCTCCCCCAGCGTCAGCCCGTTCAGCGGATTGTCTGCGTCGATCTGTGTGGCCGTGACAGCGAACATGGACACACGCTAACCGCCCGCCGGAACGCCGGACGGCCCGCCCCCATTGCGGGGACGGGCCGTCCGGACCGCGCGCCGCGGCGCCCCGCGGTCAGAGCACCTTGGACAGGAAGTCCTGCGTGCGCGGATGCTGCGGATTGTTCAGCACCTCGCGGGGCGTGCCCTTCTCCACGACGACGCCGCCGTCCATGAAGACGAGCGAGTCGCCGACCTCGCGGGCGAACCCCATCTCGTGGGTGACGACGACCATCGTCATGCCGTCCAGCGCGAGCTGCTTCATGACCTCCAGCACCTCGCCGACCAGCTCCGGGTCCAGCGCGGACGTCGGCTCGTCGAACAGCATCAGCGCCGGCTCCATGGCCAGCGCCCGCGCGATCGCCACCCGCTGCTGCTGCCCGCCGGACAGCTGCGCCGGGTAGGTCTGCGCCTTGTCGCCGAGGCCGACCCGGCCGAGCAGCGCGACGGCCTCCTCGCGCGCCTGCGACTTGGCCTTGCGCTTCACCCGGCACGGCGCCTCCATGACGTTCTCCAGCGCCGTCATGTGCGGGAACAGGTTGAACCGCTGGAACACCATGCCGATCTCGCGGCGCTGCGCGGCGACCTCCCGGTCGCGCAGCTCGTGCAGCTTCTCGCCGACCTGCCGGTAGCCGACGAGGTGCCCGTTCACCCACAGCCGCCCGGCGTTGATCTTCTCCAGGTGGTTGATGCAGCGCAGGAACGTCGACTTGCCGGACCCGGACGGGCCGATGACGCACATCACCTCGCCCGGCATGACCTCCAGGTCGATGCCCTTGAGCACCTCGAGCCGCCCGAACGACTTGTGCACCTGCTCGGCCTTGACCATGGGCCCGGCGCCGGCGGGCTCCTGCTTCGTGAGGTCGGTCACGGCGCCCCCCTTCACTGCGCGCCCCCGCCGCCGCGGAAGCGGAGCCGCTGCCGGGACGCCTCGCCCCGGCTCGTCCCCCGGCTGTAGTGGCGCTCCAGGTAGTACTGGCCGATCATCATCACCGAGGAGATCAGCAGGTACCACAGGCACGCCATCACCAGCATCGGGATGATCTTGTAGGTGCTGGCGTAGATGGTCTGCGCGGTGAAGGTCAGCTCCGAGTACGGGACGGCCGCCACCAGCGAGGTGTTCTTCAGCATCGAGATCGCCTCGTTGCCGGTCGGCGGGACGATCACCCGCATCGCCTGCGGCAGCACGATCCGGCGCATCGTCTGCGCGCGGGACATGCCGAGCGCGCTCGCCGCCTCCTGCTGGCCCTCGTCCACCGACAGGATCCCCGCCCGGACGATCTCCGCCATGTAGGCGGCCTCGTTGAGGATCAGCCCCAGCGCCGCGGCGATCGCCACGTTGATCAGCGACTGGGTCTTCCAGGTGTGGAACTCCGGGCCGAACGGGATCCCGACGCTCAGCGTCGGGAACAGGCTGCCGACCGCGCCCCAGATCAGCAGCTGCGTGTACAGCGGGGTCCCGCGGAAGAACCACAGGTACACCCATGCCGCGCCGCTGAGCAGCGGGTTGGACGACATCCGCATGAGGGCGAGGATGATGCCGAGCACCACGCCACCGAGCATCGCCGCCAGCGTCAGCCAGATGGTGTTGCGGACGCCCTTCAGGACCGCGTCGGAGAACAGGTACTTCCACTGCTCCGACCAGTCCAGGGACTTGCTGGTGAGCAGGAAGTGGACGAACATCGCGACCAGGACCGCGATGACCGCCGCGCCCACCCAGCGGCCCGGGTGCCGGACCGGGACGGCCCGGATCGCTTCGGGCCGCCCCTTCTCGACCTCGTTGTCGACCGTCATCCGATCAGCTCGTCGCGCCGTTGATCACCGGATCGGTGATGCCGCCGCTCTCCACGCCGTTCTCGGTGAGGATCTTCTTGTAGGTGCCGTCGGCGATGAGCGCCTTCAGCGCCCCCTGCACGGCCTCCTTCAGCTGGCCGGAGTTCTTGCCGATGGTGTAGCCGTACGGCGCGGTGTCGTAGACCTGGCCGATGATGTCCAGCTTGCCGGTCTTCTTCACCGCGTCGCCGACGATCGGCGAGTCGGCGGCCATCCCGTCCACCTTGCCGGCGACCAGGTCGTTGTTGACCTCGGTCTGCTGCTTGCGGACGACCGACTTGATCCCCGGCTTGCCCGCGGCGGCGCACTTCTGGCTGCGCTTCTTCAGGTCGTCGACCTGCACGGTGCCCTGCTGGACGCCGATGGTCTTGCCGCACGCGTCGTCGGGGTTCACGCCCTTGGGGTTGCCCTTGAGCGTCGCCCAGGCGGTGCCGGCCGAGTAGTAGGTGACGAAGTCGACGGCCTGCTCGCGCTCCTTGGTGTCGGTGAAGGAGGAGACGCCCACCTCGTACTTGCCGGACTGGACGCCCGGGATGATCGTGTCGAAGCCCGCGTTCTGGAACTCGACCTTCAGCCCGAGCTTGCCGGCGACCGCGGTGAACAGGTCCACGTCCCAGCCGTGGATCTTCTGCGTGGCCGGGTCGACCGACTCGTTGGGCGGGTAGGACGCGTCCGAGCCGACCATGATCTTGCCGTCGCTCTTGACGCCGGCCGGCACCAGGGCGGCGAGCTTGGCGTCCGCGCTGGTCTTCGGCGCGGTACCGCCGCCGGAATCGTTGTCGTCGCCGCAGGCCGACAGGGCGAGGGCGCCTGTCAGCACGAGCGCGCCAGCCGCGACGGCATGGCGGCGCAGAGAACCGGTGATCACAGGTCCCCCTCCAGTGGTTGCGTCGGGATCCCCCATGGATCCTGAGGTCAAGTGCACATTTTGGCGCACACACCACCCAATGCGGATAAAGGGTCCGACACAATCGGACAACGAGGCGGCCCGGCGCCCGCGCCGCCACCCTGCGTCCCGGCACTGTACGCGAAGATCACGCTACCGTCCGTGCCGATCAGTGACGGCCGCCACCGCCACGCCCCCGGACCGGCGGCACCCCGTATGGCACAATCGGACAACGGGTGACCCCCGTACGTCGCGAGATGTCCACCAGGTGACGGCCACCAGACCACACCACCGCGGCGGCATCGCCCGAAAGCCAACTTTCAGACAGGGGTCGCTGTGGCTGCCGAGCCCATTCCCACCGAACCGCTCTCACTGGACGACGATCCGGCCTTCCCGCTGCACCGCGGCGGCAAGCTGGAGATGCGGTCGACCATCCCGGTCCGCAACAAGGACGATCTGTCCCTCGCCTACACCCCCGGCGTCGCCCGGGTGTGCACGGCCATCGCCGACAACCCCGAGCTCGCCTACGAGTACACCTGGACCTCCCGGGTCGTCGCCGTCGTCACCGACGGCACCGCCGTGCTCGGCCTCGGCGACATCGGCCCGGCCGCCTCCATGCCCGTCATGGAGGGCAAGTCGCTGCTGTTCAAGGAGTTCGCCGACGTCGACTCCGTGCCGATCGCGCTGAACTGCACCGGCGTCGACGAGATCGTCGACACCGTCACCCGGCTGGCGCCGAGCTTCGGCGGCATCAACCTCGAGGACATCAGCGCCCCCCGGTGCTTCGAGATCGAGGACCGGCTCCGCGCGGCCCTCGACATCCCCGTCTTCCACGACGACCAGCACGGCACCGCGATCGTCGCGCTCGCCGCGCTGAAGAACGCCGCCCGGTTCGTCGGCAAGCCGCTGTCGGAGCTGCGCGCCGTCGTGGCCGGCGCCGGCGCGTCCGGCATCGCCGTCTCGCAGATCCTCATCGAGGCCGGCATCGGCGACATCGCGCTGTCCGACAGCAAGGGCCTCATCCACGAGGGACGCGACGGGCTCAACCCCGTCAAGCAGCGGATCGCCGCGATCACCAACCGGTCCCACCTGAAGGGCTCCACCGAGGAGGCGCTGCGCGGCGCCGACGTGTTCATCGGCCTGTCCGGCAGCACCGTCCACGAGTCGTGCGTCGCCACCATGTCCGACAGCGCGATCGTGTTCGCCCTCTCCAACCCCACCCCCGAGGTGCACCCCGAGGTCGCGCTCCGGCACGCCAAGGTCGTCGCGACCGGCCGCAGCGACTTCCCCAACCAGATCAACAACGTGCTCGCCTTCCCCGGCATCTTCCGCGGCGCGCTGGACGTCCGCGCGCACTCCATCACCGAGGGCATGAAGCTGGCCGCCGCGAACGCGCTGGCCGACATCGTCGGCGACGACCTCACCGCCGACTACATCATCCCCAACCCCTTCGACGACCGCGTCGCGCCCGCCGTCACCGCCGCGGTCGCCGCGCAGGCCCGCGCCGAGGGCGTCAACCGCATCTGACCTCCCGCGTCCCGCCCGATGCGGCGCGGCGTGATGCGCGGCCCGCGTCCCCACCACGGGATGCGGGCCGCGCCGCTACCGTCCGTCCGCGGGCCGACCGGCCCCCGGGCGGACGGACACCCGCCGCCACGGCCAGTACCGCGCCACGACCCGGCCGAGGACCCGGCGGTCCGGCACCGCGCCGAAGTCCCAGCTGTCGCGGCGGCCGCGGGCCCGCTGGTTGTCGCTCTCCAGCCACCAGCCGTCCCCGGAGCGGTGCGCCACCCGCTTGACGATCAGCACGTCCGCCCGCTCGGGGTGCCGCGCCACCACGACGTCCCCGGGACGCGGCCGGGCGCCCGCCAGCACCACCAGCCAGTCCCCCGGTGCCAGCCCCGGCAGCATCGAGTCGCCGGTCACCGCGACCGTCCGCAGCCGCCCGCGCGTCCCGGCCAGCGCCAGCAGCACCGCCCCGCCGAGCGTCCAGGCCACCGGGTGGCGCATCCGCATCGCTCTCCTCGCCTTCCTGCGCGGCGCTTTTCGCGCGTTCGGCCGCATAGTCGCGCGGCCACGGGTCACCATCACCGGGAAAGGGCGCCGGGCCGCGCCGCGGCCCGGTCCTAGGCCGAAATACCGAGCGCCCTGGCCGGACGGGCCCGGGAGCACAAGGGTAATGTCGGTGCCCTGAGCATGATCCGCAACGAGGGAAGGGAATCGCAGGTGTTCAAGTTTCTGCGCCCGAAGACCACGGTCTCCGCGCACTGCGACCTGCCGTGTGGCGTCTACGACCCGGCGCAGGCCAGGATCGAGGCCGAGTCGGTCAAGGCGATCGCCGAGAAGTACCAGGCCAACGAGGACCCGGAGTTCCGCGCCCGCGCGATCCTGATCAAGGAGCAGCGCTCCGAGCTGGTCAAGCACCACCTCTGGGTGCTCTGGACCGACTACTTCAAGCCGCCGCACTTCGAGAAGTACCCGCAGCTGCACCAGCTGTTCAACGAGGCCACCAAGCTCGCCGGCGCCTCCGGCACCAAGGGCAGCATGGACCCCAAGGTCGCCGACGACCTGCTCGCCAAGATCGAGGAGATCTCGAAGATCTTCTGGGAGACCAAGCAGGCCTGACCAGGGCCGACGGCGAGGCCCGGTCCCCGGTGGGGGCCGGGCCTCGGTCGTTCCGTCAGGAGCGGGCGGCCTTGGTGAGGGCGTCGCCGGTGAGGCGGTAGGTCGTCCACTCGTCCTGCGGGCGGGCGCCCAGGGACTCGTAGAAGCCGATCGCGGGCTTGTTCCACCCGAGCACCGCCCACTCGACGCGTTCGTAGCCGCGCTCGTCGGCGATCCGGGCGAGCTCGGTGAGCAGGGCCTTGCCGTAGCCGTGGCCGCGGACGTCCGGGTCGACGAACAGGTCCTCCAGGTAGATCCCGTGGGTGCCGTTCCACGTGGAGAACGTGAGGAACCACACGGCGAAGCCCGCGACGCGGCCCTCGTGCTCGGCGATGAGCGCGTGGACGCGCGGGTCGTCGCCGAACAGGCGCTCCTTCAACTGCTCCTCGGTGGCCTTCACCTCGTGCAGGGCGCGCTCGTACTCCGCGAGCTCGCGGATGAGGCGGAGGATCGCGGGGACGTCACCGGGGGCGGCAGGGCGGATCATGCCGGAAAGGCTATGCCAGGCCGCCGGGTGCGCCGTCCGGGGCTAGAGCGCGGCCAGCGGCGCCGCCGGGTCGGCCCACCGCTCGTTCGGGACGAGCGGGTACCAGCCGGGGCGCCCCGGGTCGCGGTCGTACGGGTAGTCGCCCAGTTCCCGGTAGAGCTCGGCGTACTCGGCGACCTTGTCACGGTCCAGCGTGACGCCGAGGCCGGGCCCGGACGGCACCGCGATCCGCCCGTCCGCGTAGCGGAACGGGCCGCCCTCGATGACGTCGCCGGCGAGGTGGTGGTAGTGCGCGTCGGCGGCATAGGTGAGGTTCGGCAGGACGGCGCCGAGATGCAGCATGGTGGCGAGCTGGATGCCGAGCTCTCCCGACGAGTGCACCGACACCCCGAGCTGGAAGGTGTCGCAGATCCCGGCGGCCTTCACGCACGCGCGGATGCCGCCCCAGAACGTCGTGTCGAGGAGCACCACGTCCACGCTGCGGTGCAGCACGTTGGTGGCGAGCTGCTCGAAGTTGACGACGACGGTGTTGGTGGCCAGCGGGGTGCTCACCCGTTCGCGGACGAGCCGCAGGCCCTCCAGGCCCCAGACCGGGTCTTCGAGGTAGTCGTTGTTGAGGTGCTCGATGGCCTTCCCGAACCGCAGTCCCTCGTCGAGGCTCAGCACCGCGTTGGGGTCGTAGCGCAGCCGGTCGTCCGGGAACGCCTCGGCCAGCGCGCGGTAGCACTCCAGCTCGTAGGCGGGCGGGAAGACGCCGCCCTTCAGCTTGTGGACGGCGAAGCCGTGCCGCTCCTTGAGGTCGCGGGCGTGCGCGACGAGTTGCTCGGGGGTGCGGACCTCCGGCGTCCGGCCGTCCGCGCCCGGGTAGCGATAGAAGAGGTAGGACGCGAACGGGACGCTGTCGCGGACCCGGCCGCCGAGCAGGTCGTGGGCGGGCACGCCGAGGTGCTTGCCGACCAGGTCGACGCAGGCGAACTCGATGGCGGCGAGCATCTGGGTGCGGTTGTTGTACAGGCTCGCCGTCGGGTTGGCGATCTTGAAGCGGAGGGCCTCCATCTCGAACGGGTCGTGCCCCTCCAGGTAGGGCGCGAGCGCGCGGAACGCGTCCTCGGCGCTCTGCCCGCCGCCGCCCATCTCGCCCAGCCCGACCAGGCCGTTGTCCGCCTCGACCTCGACGATCGTGCGGACGAAGCGGCCCCAGTGCGCGCCGTTGCTGTGCAGCAGCGGCGCCTCCAGCGGGACCGCGACGGTGGTGGCCCGGATGCCGGTGATCTTCATTTAGAGGTTCCCCTTCACCGTGACGGCGACGATCCCGCAGGCGGGCAGGCGGACGGTCGCGGCGCCGTCCCGGACGGGCGCCTCCGCGGCGTCGCGGCCGAGACCGGAGTCGACGATGGCGCGGCGCATCCCGGGGACGGACAGCGTCGTCTCGACGGGTGCGGCGGCGAGCGAGCGGAGCCGGACGACCAGGTCGGCGCCGTCCCGCCCGATCGAGGTGACGTGCACGTCGGGGTCGCCGACGGACGCGAAGGCCTCCGTCGGCTCCGCCGGTCCGGTCCCGGTCGCCAGCGTCGCGACGAACGGGTCGGTGAGCCCGGCCGCGGCGAGGGCGCCGAGCCGCCGGCCCGGGAGCCCGCCGGCGGCGGACGCGACGGCGTACCGGAAGGTGGTCTCGCCCTGCTGCTGGGACGGGAAGTTGGTGTCCCAGATGTTGTTCAGCGCCCAGGAGTAGACGGTGGCGGGCTCGTCGTCGAGGGTGGGCGGGAACGGCGCGTACGGCATGTGGATGGAGCCGAACTGGACGAGGGGCGCCTCCAGCGTCGCCCACGCCACGGTCAGTTCGGGGTCCTCGAACGCGACCCAGTGCCGGATCGGGCGCATGTGCTCGGCCGATCCGGGGACGCTCGGCACGCCGGTGCCGCCGACGCCGCCGGTCAGCTCCCATGCCGCGGGCGGGCCGCCGGCCGCGAACGGGAAGGCGAAGAAGACCGCCTCCTTGGTGGCCGTCGGCTGCTTGCCGAGCTGGAAGCGCAGGTCGAGCCGCGGCACGCCCGCGTACAGGTCGAGGGTCGTGCGGATCCAGTCGACGCCCTTACCGGTCAGCTCCACGATGAGGCGTTCTCCCACGGCGGTGCGTTCACACCTGACGACGGCGGCGTGCCGGCCGAGGGCGCGGTCGCCGAGGAGCGTCCTGTCGTGGACGAGCATGTGCCCGGACATGTGGTTGAAGTGGGGCGCGGTCGCGTACCGGTCGTAGACGTACTGCCCGAACCCGGCGGCGGCGTCGGCGTTGACCAGCTCGCGTCCGGCGGCCTTGTCGAAGATCGAGGCGAGGTGGCCTTCGGCGAGGTCGTAGGTGACGCGGTAGTACTCGTTCTCGATCACGCCGTCGCGGCCGAGGTCGACCGGTTCGGGGGCGGGCGTCGCGCCGCGGACGACGTCGAGGCGCACGCGGCCCATGCCGGGGACGTCCGGGACGACGGCCTCCAGGTGGCGGCCGATCGGGCGGGTCGGCCACTCGTCGGGGTCGACCTCCTCCTCGTGGTGCGGCAGCGGTTCGCCGGTGCGGGCGTCGAGCAGCGTCACGGGGACGTCCACGGGCACCACGTCGCGCGGCAGGAACGCGCGGACGACGTCGGTCCGCGTGGCGCCGCCGGGGTTCAGGACGGCGAACGAGGCGAGCGCGTCCGGCGCGGGCCCGAGCGTGGCGCCGAACCGCCGCGCCCCGGCCTGCAGCAGGTCGAGGGCGTCGTCGTAGGACTGGTAGCCGACTGCGGACTTGCGGGTCCACTGGAGGCCGCCGGAGTCGGTGCCCTCCTCGGCGTCCTCCCACGGGTTGGCCGCGCCCCAGGTGTGCTCGTCGAACAGCGCCGCCTTGTCGTAGGCGTCGTCCAGGCCCTCGGCCTCGGCGCCGGCGAGGGCGTGCAGCGTCTCGGCGGTGCGCAGGACGTTCTGGGCGCGCCGGACGTGGCCGAGCGGGCGGGCGCCGGAGCCGAGGCCGTCGGCCCACCAGTCGGTCCAGTCGCCCTCGTGGACCTGGAGCCGGTCGCGGTGGTGCTCCTCGACGTGCTCGAAGAACTCGGCGTTGGTCGCCGTCCGCAGCCGCGGGTACTCCCATGTCGCGTTCCAACGCAGCGCGATGTCGGCGGGCATGATCGACGGGCCGGCGTTGTCGGCGTGCGCGCCCTGCACCCGCAGGTGCACCGCGTCGAGGACGTCGGGGGCCTTGTCGGCGCCGACCTGGCCGGGCGCGGCGTACCAGCCGAAGGTGCCGGGCCCGTACGGGTAGGGCCGGTCGGCGAGGGAGGACAGGTAGCGCGGCAGCAGGTCCTCGGCGAGGTCGTAGCCGTCGACGAGCCCGACGGTGTTGCCCTCCATGTACGCCATGCCGTGCGGGGTGTCGGTGAACCACACGATCAGCTCGCGGCCGCTCGGCGCCCGCCAGCGGAACGGGCGGCCGAGCTTGTCGCCGCCGGTGATGTACGGGACGGAGCGTCCCGCCCAGTTGTGCGCCGCCGCGAGGTACCGGACGCCCGCGGCGTTCAGCGCGTCGACGACGCCGACGACCGCGCCCGGGATGTCGGTGTGCATCGCCGAGCGGACGTCGATGCCGTGGCGGTCGCGCAGGTCCTTCACGAACCGCAGCTGCCGGTACAGCTCGTCGGTCGAGCACGCCTCGGTGTGCAGCTGCATGGGGAACGCGGTGACCTCGATGTTCCCGCTGCGGGTCCGGTCGACGAACTCGGCGACCTGGTCGTCCGGCCGGGTGGCGAGCCAGCGCAGCGCGGGCAGCGACGACTCCACCGACCAGCGGAACCGGGCGTCGCCCGGCCGGCCGTCGGTCTCCCGGGCGAGCCGCAGCGCCGCGTCCAGGTAGTCCAAGTGGTGGCGCAGGACGGTGCCCTGGGTGTCGGTGTAGCCGATGTCCAGGTGCGAGTGGTGGACGACGAAGACGCTCCACTTGCGCTGCGGCGTGACGTCGAGCGGGGCGGCGCCGACGAGGCCCGCGCCGTCGCGCACCTCCAGCGTGAGGCGGCGCGTGGCGTCGACGGCCGGGACGAGCAGGGTCGCCCGGCCCGCGGCGTCGGTGCGCTCCTCGGCGTCGCCGAGCCGCAGCGTCAGCCCGGGGCCCGCCTCGATCCGGACGGCCTGCCGGAGCGCGCCGGCCGCGTCCCGCCTGAACAGCGGGACCACCGCCGCCCGCACCGACAGCCCGCGGACCGCGAGCACCTCGGTGGAGGTGTCGTGGCGGAGGGCGGCGCGGATACCGTCGTAGTCCGGGGAGCCGAGGCTCTCCGTCAGGAGCCGACTGGTCATCCAGGTCCTTTCAGAATGACGGTGACCGGGGTCAGAACTGGGCGAGCGTCAGCCCGCGGGTGAACAGCCGCTGCGTCGCCAGGAAGAGCACGACCGTCGGCAGGGAGACCACGAGCCCGGCGGCCAGCGCGACCGGGACGGGCGTCCCGGCGTACACGTCGGTGGTGAGCGCCGACAGCTCCGCCCAGACCGGCCGGACGTTGTCGGACTGCGCCAGCGTCAGCCCGAACAGCAGGTCGTTCCAGACGTAGGTGAACTCGAGGATGAACACGGCGGCCAGCGCGGCCGACGACAGCGGCAGGTAGATGCGCCAGAAGATGCGGAACGTGGACGCGCCGTCCAGCCGCGCCGCCTCGAAGATCGAGACGGCCACCGAGCCGAAGAAGTTGCGCATCACCAGCGCGGCGAGGGGCACGCTGATCGCGGTGTGGACCAGCACCAGGCCCATCTGGTTGTCGTACAGCGAGACCTTGCTGTAGCCGACGAACAGCGGCACCAGCAGCATCTGGAACGGCACGACCGTGCCCGCGAAGATCACGACGAACCAGAGGAACCCGAACCGGACCCGCAGCACCACGATCGCGTAGCCGGCGAGCGCGCCGAACAGCACCGCGAGCGCGGGCGCGACCAGGCTGTAGATCGCGGTGCTGCCGATTGTGGCGCCGACGTCGGTGCGGCTCCACGCCTCACCGACATTGTCGAACAGCCCCATCGACCCGGGCGGCTTCACCGCGTCGGACGGGTCGTAGTCGCCGGCGGGGCGGACGGCGTTCGCGACGATCAGGTACGTCGGGAACAGCCACACCAGGCCGAGGACGATCAGCACGACGCGGCGCATCAGGAGGCCTCCCTGCCGAGCTGGTGGCGCAGGTAGAGGTAGGAGGCGAGCCCGGTGACCGTGGTCAGCAGCACGGCGATCGCCGACCCGTAGCCGTACTCGTCGGCGACGAAGACCTGCCGGTACATGGTCACCGCGAGCGTCTCGGACGTCCGGCCGGGGCCGCCCTGCGTCATCACCCAGACGATGTCGAACGTCTTCAGGCTCGCGACCAGCGCCAGCCCGAACACGACGGTGGTGAGCGGCCGCATCAGCGGCCAGATGACGTACCGGAACAGCTGCCATCCCGACGCGCCGTCGATGCGGGCGGCCTCGATCGGGGAGCGCGGGATCGACTGGAGGCCGACCACGAACAGCAGCATGTTGACGCCGAGCTGCTGCCACGCCCACACCACGATCATCGCGAACGTGTTGCGCGGGCCGTCCTGGAGGAACTCGGTGTGGCCGCCGGGCATGCCGAGGAACGTCAGCACCTGGTTGGCCATGCCGTCGGGCTGCAGGATGAAGCCCCAGATGAGGCCGATGCCGGCGCCGGACATCGCGTACGGGATGAGGAACGGCAGCCGGTACCAGGCGCCGCCCTTGATGTTGTACGACAGCACCGCGACCAGCAGGCCGAGCCCGACGGGCAGGACCGTGGTGCCGGCGACCCACAGCAGGGTGTTGCGGATCGAGGTGAGCAGCGCCTCGTCCTGCAGCAGCCGCCGGTAGTTGTCCAGTCCGGTGAACTTCGGCGACCCGAGGCCGTCGTAGGTGGTGAGGCTCAGGTACGCGGTCCACAGGAACGGCAGGTAGATCAGCACCGCGACGAAGAGGACGGCCGGGGTGAGGTAGGCGTGCCGGAACCGGCCGTGCATCGCGAACCCGGCCGGGGGGCGCCCGCGTCTCCCGCCGCGCCGCTGCCCGCCGCGCGCGCGTCCGAGCGGCGTCCTCGCGCGCACGGCGGTCGTCTGGTCGGTCATCGCGGGCTCAGCTTCCGGCCTTGTGGGTCTTCCAGTAGTCCTCGTTGACCTTCTGGACGTCCTGGAGCACCTTCATGTACGAGCCGGGCTTGGCGAGGAAGCCGTCGAACCCGCTGAGCGCGGCCGTCAGGACGGGCGCGGGCGCGGCCTCGAAGTAGCGCGGCACGAGCCGGTTCCCGCCGTCCGCGGCCTCCTTGGTGACCTTGTCCAGCTCCGGGTCGGCGATCTTGACCTTCGGGTTGCCGGACACGTCGCCGCGCGCGTTGGCCCACTTCTCCTGCGCGGCGGGGGTGATCCACCACTTCAGGTACTTGGTGCTGGCGGCCGCGTCGGGCGCCTTGCGCAGCGAGCACAGCGGCCCGCTCTCGAAGACCAGGGACCGCTTGGGCAGCGACGGCGCGACGTTGGGGATGAAGAAGAACCCGTAGTCGGTGCCCTGCTTGAGCCCGCGCTGGGTCATGCTGGTGTTGAACCAGGTGCCGCTGATGACCATGGCGGCGTCGCCGGACTTGAAGTGGTCCGCGGGGTCGGCCTTGTCGCCGGGGTTGGAGAAGTAGCCGGCGTCGATCATCGACTTCCACTGCTCCATCACCTTGACCACGCCCGGGTCGGTGTAGGAGGCCTGCCCGGTGGACAGCCGCTCGTACAGGTCGGGGTCGGTGCCGGCGAGCAGCTGCTCGAACCAGGCGAAGGAGAACAGCGAGGTGGGCGTGGTCTGGTTGAACGGGACCTGGCCCTTGCCCTTCAGCGTCTGGGCGATCTTCATCAGGTCGGCCCAGGTCGTCGGCGGCGTCAGGCCGTACTTCGCGAAGATCTTCTTGCTGTAGAACATGCCCCAGTACGCGGTGTTGAGCGGCACGCAGTACTGCTTGCCGCCGACCGTGTAGTACTTGGCGAGGTCCTGGGTGAGGTCGCCGCTCTTGATGGCGTCCTGCCAGATCGACGTCGTCTCGGCGACCTGGTTCTGCTTGACGATCTCCTCGAGGCGCCCGCCGGTGGTCCAGGTGAACAGGTCCGGCTTGACCTTGGTGCGGAACGAGGACTTGATGAACGCGGTGTAGGTCGGCTCGTCGGTGTATCCCACCGGCTTCATGTCGAGCCCGGTCTGCTGCTTGCCCAGCGCGCTCATCTGCTCGAAGAAGGGCTTCCACGCGCCCTTGTCGTTGTAGAGGCTGAGCCCGGACTTCGACCCGCCGGAGTCGTTGCCCGAGGCGCAGCCCGCGACCGCGGCCAGCGCCGCGGCCGCCGTGAGGACGGCGGTCGTGCGCGTGCGCATCGACGGCATGGGGGCCTCCTTGGTTCATGGGGTGGGTTGGAGGTCGTGCTGACGGTGTTCCGAGTGATCTGGGGGGTTCGGGGCGTCGCGGGGGTGTCGAGGGTGTGCTGGGGGAACCGCCGGCCCCGTGCGGGGCGGGTGGTCCGGACGGGCGGGACGGGTGTTCCGGGGGCCGGGCGGATGTCCCGGGGGCGGGACGGTCAGGTGAGCCGGGACTCGATGACCTTCGTGACGTCGAGCAGATGCGCGCGCATCAGCTCCTCGGCGTGCTCGCCGTCGCCGGCCTCGATGGCGCCGAGGATCGCCCGGTGCTCCTCGTGGTCGCGGCGCCGGTCGTCGAAGATCCGCAGGATCTCCCGCTGCTCGGCGCCGTGCACCGACAGCAGCGAGTCGACGACCTCGCCGAGCACGGCGTTGCCGGACGCATGGGCGGCGGCGCGGTGGAAGGTCATGTTGGCCGCGTCCAGCTCGGCGTCCTCGCCTTCCAGGTGCCGGCCCGCCTGGTCCAGCACGGTGCGCAGCCGCTCCAGGTCGGCGGGCGCGGCGCGGCTGGCCGCCAGCGCGGCCAGCGGCGGCTCGATGAGCAGCCGGGCGTCCAGCAGCTGCAGCAGCTGGTCGCCCTGCAACGGCCGGATGTTCGGGTTGGGGATGACCATCCGTTCGAGGTCGGCGCCCACGTAGATGCCCGACCCGTGCCGCATCTGGACGGCCCCGGTGGCCTCGAGCCGGCGGAGCGCTTCGCGGAGAGTGGGTGTGGTCACCGCGAAGCGCTCCGACAGCTCCCGCGCCGAGGGCAGCCGGTCGCCGGGACGCAGCCCGCCGGCGCGGATCACCTCCAGCACGCGCTCGGTGAGCGCGTCGGAGAGACTGGGCCGGGCCACATCCTTGGACATCTGCTACCTCGTTCGAGCCTGGAAGAAGTCAAGTCATCTAATCACTTGATGTTCCGGGATGTCCAGCGTCGAGGCGGAACGCCCTGCGCAGCGCCGCCCGCTGGTCATCGTGCGCCCGGCGCGCCACCGCCGCGGACAGGACGCCGTCGAAGCCGTGGTAGGCGCCAGGCACGTGCCGCAGCTCGACCGGCACACCCGCCTCGGCCATCCGCCGCGCGTACGCGAAGTCCTCGTCGCGCAGCGGATCGGCCTCGGCCACCAGCACGTACGCGGCCGGCAACCCCGACAGGTCCGGCGCGCGGGCCGGAGCCGCGTACACCGGTGTCTCCCAGCCCGGCGCCCCCCTGGCCGGGCCGAGGTAGTGGCGCCACATGTGCTCCACCTCGCCCCGGTTGAACAGCGGCGGCTCGGTGTACTCGCGCATCGACGGGGTGTCCATGCGGTCGTCGAGCACCGGATAGAGCAGCAACTGGAAGGCGAGCGGCGGCCCGCCCTCGTCCCGCGCCCGCAGCGCCACCGCCGCCGCCAGCCCGCCGCCCGCGCTGCCGCCGCCGACCGCGATCCGGCCGGGGTCGGCACCGAGCCCGGCCGCGTGCGCGTGCGTCCAGACGGTCGCCGCCCAGGCGTCCTCGAACGGCGCGGGGAACGGATGCTCCGGCGCCAGGCGGTAGTCCACCGACACCACCACGATGCCGAGGTCCGCGGCGAAGTCCAGGCAACGGCGATGCTCGTTCTCCAGATCGCCGGTGACGAAGCCGCCGCCGTGGAAGTACACCAACGCGGGACCGGCGGGCCGTTCCGGCCGGTAGATCCGCACGGGCACGCCGCCCGCGACCGTCCGGTCGGCGACCTCGACGCGCTCGTCCGCCGCCGCGCCGCCGTCCAGCGCGGCGGCGAGGTCCCGCATCGCGGCCCGCGCCTTCACCGGGTCGGCCAGGCTCACGTACGGCATCCCGGCGAGCGCGTCGGACAGTTCACGATCCACCGGGTCAGCCCGTCACGGGCACGCCGATGAAGCGCGGACGGTAGATGCTCACGTCGCGGTAGACGTCCTTCGTCGGCCCCGTGACCGTGTCGAGGCTGTTGACGTTGTACGACACCACGAGGTTGTTCGCCGTCGTGAGCGAGGCGTGCGCGTGCGCGTTGTAGGTGTAGACGTCGCCGTCGCCGTACGAGCCGAACGGCCCGCCCTCGGGCGTGTTGTAGACGGTCTTCTCGTTGGTGAACGGCCCGGCCGGCGAGCAGGACAGGTACGTGTCGATCTGCGCGCTGAACGCGTCCTTCGTGTCCTGCGTCAGCAGGATGTAGAAGTTCCCGCGCCTGCTGACGCTGAACTCGTTCGACACGCCGCTCAGCACCTCCACCGCCGCCGACTCCGACGACGACCAGGCGCCGCCCGCCGCCAGGTAGCTCCACGTCCCGCGCAGGTCGGTGCCCGCGACCCGCGCGACGTACATGTGCTTGCCGCCGGAGCCGAGGTCCTCGGTGCCGTAGACGTAGGTGTAGCCGCCGTCCCTCAGCAGCGCCGACCCCCACATCACGCCGCTGCCGGACGGCAGCGAGGTGACCGAGACCGGCCGGGTGAGGTCGCTCGTCGCGAACCGCGCGAGGACGTTGCGGTCCCAGGTGACGTTCAGGTCGCCGGACCCGACCTTGTACTCCCGGTACGGCTGCTGGATCTCACTGCCGTTCACCGTCATGTCCCCCGCCCAGTAGACGTGGGAGGAGTCGCTCGGCGGCAGCAGGGCCGTCGGGTTCGCGGCGGTGCCGCCGTGCGCGGTGCCGGTCAGCGAACCGGCAGCCGACTGCACCACGAAGGTGTTGTTGACGAACGGGGTCGTGCCGCCGTCGGCGACGGTCAGCGGCCGGGAGCCGTCGGCGTTGACCTTGCCGAGGAAGGTGTCGGAGAAGCCGAAGACCGTCCGGCCGTCCGGCAGCTTCACCGAGTAGGTGCTGTCACCCCCGGTCCAGTCGTCGAGCCGCGTGTTGCCGTTGCCGTACGAGGTGAACTTCGCGTTGAGCGAGGTGTTCGGCGTCGCCGTGCCGAACACCGGGGCGGCGCTCCCGCCGCACGTCGGCGCGGCGGCGTGGGCGGCGGTCGAGGGGGCGAGCAGAGCGGTCGCGGCCAGAGTCGAGGCCACGGCCGCGCGGGCGATGAGACGCATGCGGACCCTCCGCGGGTCTAGAGGTCGAAGGCGCTGATGTGCCAGCGGCCCAGGTTCGCCACGAACGCCGTCGTGCCCCGGAACGCCAGGTTGGTCGGATGGCAGAGAAGGTGGGCGGTCGGGTCGCGGACGACGGTCTCCCGCCGCCCGTCCGGGGTGAGCCGCAGCACCTCGCTGGGCTCGTAGAGGCCGACGTAGAGGAGGCCGTCGGGGCCGAAGGCGATGCCGTCGGGGACCGTGCCGGGCAGTTCGGCGACCGTCGAGCGGCCGCCCGCGGTGCCGTCCGGCCGGATCTCGACGCGGGTCACGCCGGGCAGGAACGACTCGGCGACGTACAGGGCCGACTCGTCCGGGGCCAGCGCGAGGCCGTTCGCGAACGCCATCGGGCGCCCGTCCCAGACCTCTCCGGCACCGTCCGGCCGGTACCGGAACACCGACGGGCCGGGGTCGTCGATCTGGCGGCTGTCGGAGACGTAGATCCGGCCCTGCGCGTCGATCACCGGGTAGTTCGGGTTGACGAAGCGGTGGCCGTCCGCGCCGTCGGCGAACAGCGACACCTCGGCGGTGGCGAGGTCGAGGCGGAACACGCCGGGGTGCTCGATGTCGCAGATGTAGAGGTGGGACGCGGACGCGTCGAAGGCGATGCCGAGCACGAACCCGTGGGTCGTGGCGACCTGCTCGACGCTCTCGCCCGCCGGGTCCACGCGGAAGATCTGGCCGGCCTCCCCGCCGCACCACACGCTGCCGTCGGGGTGGACCGCCACGCACTCCGGATGGTCCAGGCGCGGGCTGCTGAACAGGCCGTCGAAGAAGACGCGGGCGGCGGGCATTCAGGCCTCCGGGAGTGCGGCGGGGTTGCGGGCGAGCAGGCCGCCGTCCACGCGGTGCTCGGCCCCGGTGATGAACGAGGAGCGCGGACCGGCGAGGAACGCCACCACCTCGGCGACCTCCTCCGCGCGCGCGACGCGGCCCAGCGGGTGCGCCCGGCCCCACTCGGCGACCTGGTCGTCCTGGCTGGTCGCGCCGCGGAACAGGTCGGCGGCCCAGCGCAGCATCGGGGTGTCGACGGAGCCGGGGCACACGACGTTGGCGCGGATCCCGTCGGCGGCGTGGTCCAGCGCCATCGCGCGGGTGAGCCCGTTGATCGCGGACTTGCTCGCCGTGTAGGCGGCGACCCGGTCCTGCGACGCGAACGCCTGGACCGACGACATCGTGACGATCGTGCCGCCGCCGCGCCGCCGCAGCTCCGGGACGGCCGCCTTGCAGACCAGGAAGACGCCCTTGAGGTTGACGCCGAGGACCTCGTCCCACAGCTCCTCGGCGGTGTCCTCCACCGTCCCGTACCGCTGGATCCCGGCGCAGGTGACGACGGTGTCGAGGCCGCCGTGCGCATCGACCGCGCGGCGGACGAGGCCGCGCATCTGCTCCGCGTCGGTGACGTCGGCGACGACGCCGGTCACGTCCAGGCCGTCGTCGCGCAGCTCGGCCTCGGTGGCGCGGACGCCGTCCTCGTCGATGCCGCAGAAGACGACCGCGGCGCCGTCCCCGGCCAGCCGCCGCACCACGGCCCGGCCGATGCCGAGCGACCCCCCGGTGACGACGGCGACCTTGCCGCCGAACTCCTTCATCGCGCTTCCTCCCCCTCGATCACGGCCGCGCGCAGCCACAGCGGCCTCGTCTCGTGCGGCCGCAGGGTGAGCGCCGACCCGTTGCGCACCGCCTCGGCGAGGCCCTCGGTCGGCCGTCCGGCGAACGGCTCCAGCCCCACCACGTAGGCGCGGCCCCACCAGGGCGCCTCCCGGGTCGCGCCGAGCTCGCGCCACAGCCACAGGTCCGGCAGGACGGCGGCGTCCCAGCGGACCCGCAGGCCGAGGCCCGCGTCCGGGTCGATGATCTCGTAGCGGCCGTCCCGGAACCCGGACAGGTAGTGGATGTCGCTCGGCGCGCCGTGCTCGGGGACGACCGCCAGCTCCGGTCCGGCCGCCGCCCCGTCCGGCAGCCGGATCCGGTGCCCGGGGCGCAGGAACGGGGCGCCGAAGACGATGTGGTGGCCCCACATCACCTCCAGCCCGACCCCCGACTCGTTCGCCAGCTCCTCGTCGACGCGCAGCTCGGCCTCACCGGACGCCAGCCGGAACGTCTTCACCACGCGCAGCGGCATCCGCCGCGCCCGCACGGTCAGCCGCACCGCGACCTCGGACGGGTCGTCCGCCGCGATGTCGACGTCCCAGGGCAGCCCGGCGACCTCGCCGTGCTGCGCCAGCGCGGCGCCGCGGTAGGTGCTCGGCTCACCGCCGTTGGGCAGCACCTCCTGCCAGCCGCCCTCGTAGTGGTCGAGGAACGCCGCCACGTCGTCGCCCGCGCCGCCCGCCACGTCGCGCGGGTTGCGGATGCCGTCCGGCGCGAGCCAGACGAAGTCCATGTCGCGCGGCTTGTAGCAGAACTCGGCGACGTCGCCGCCCTTGTCCGCCAGGACGGTGACGCGCAGCAGCTCGTTCTCCAGCACGACGGCGCGCATCCCGAACCAGGTGATCTCGTGCAGGCGCGCGCCCCAGTTGCGGGCCGGGCGATGCCGTCGGTACGCCATCGGTCAGCCGAACTTCAGGTCGACGAAGCGGGGCCGGTAGATCGTGACGTCCTTGTAGTGGTCGGTGTTGACGAAGCTGTTGACGTTGTAGGAGACGACGAGGCTGCCGGGGCGGCTCAGCTCCGGGTGCGCGTGGGCGTTGTAGGTGAAGATGTTGGCGTTGCCGTAGCTGCCGTTCGCGCCGGTCTCGGGGGTCGAGTAGACGGTGGTCTTGCCGGTGAACGGGCCCTGCGGCGAGCAGGAGAAGTACGCGACGATGTTCGTGCTGAACTTCTCGGTGGTGTCCTGGGTGATGAGCATGTAGGCGCGGCCCATGCGGGTGACGCTGTACTCGTTGGCGACGCCGCTCATGATCCGCGCGGAGTCGGCCTCGTTCCGCGACCAGGTGCCGTCGGCCGCGGCGAACTCCCACGGCCGGGCCAGGTCGCCGCCGCGGACGCGGGCCAGGTGCATGTACTTGGTGTCGCCGAGGTCCTCGACGCCGTAGACGTAGATCGTGCCGTCCGACCGCTCCAGCCAGGACGCCCAGGAGATCCCCTTGGACGACGGGATCGGGGTCACACTGACGGGCTCGGAGAGCCTGTCGGGCCGGAATTTCGCGACGACGTTGCGGAGCCAGCGCCAGTCCCAGATGCCGGGCCCGAAGCGCTCGTACTCCTGGTAGGTGACCTGGACCTTGCCGCCCGCGGTGATCGCGTCGCCGGCCCAGAACCAGTGCTTGTCGTCACGCGGGGGCATGACGGCCTTCGGCTGCTCGCGGGTGCCGCCGTGCACGGTGCTCAGCCGGTCGCCGGACTTCACCACGAACGAGTTGTTGACGAACGGGGTGGTGCCGCCTTCCTCGACGACCGGCGAGCGCGTGCCGTCGGCGTTGACCCTGCCGAGGAAGGTGTCGGAGAACACGAACGCCACCCGCCCCCCGGGCAGGGTGGTGGAGAAGGTGCCGTCCGCGCCGGTCCAGTCGTCGGTCCGGCCGTTGTCGTCGCCGTAGCGGGTGAACAGGCCGTTCAGGCCGGCGTCGGGCGCCGCGCTCCGGAAGGCGGGGGTCGGCGTGCCGCCGCACGCCTCGGCGGCGGTCGCGGCGGCGCGGGCGGGGGCGGTGAAGGCCGTCGTGGACAGGGCCAGGGTGAGAACGCCGGCGGTGAGGCCGCGCCAGGGGGATCTTCTGTGCACGGCCAGAAGTCTGGTCATTAGATGACTTGTTGTCTAGATGTATCGTGCTGCCCGTGAACGTTCCCCGGGTCGCCCTCATCGGCGAATGCATGATCGAACTGCGGCATCTGACACCCGACCGGCTCGCCCTCGGCTACGCCGGAGACGTCTTCAACACCGCCGCCTACCTGGCGCGCAGCGCCGCCCCCGGCGCGGTGGACGTGCAGTTCGTCACGGTCACCGGCGACGACCCCTACAGCGCCGGGATGCGCGCGCGCTGGCACGCCCACGGTGTCGGCGACAGGTACGCGCGGGTGCGGCCCGGCGGCCGCGCCGGCCTCTACCTGATCCGCACCGACGAGCACGGCGAGCGGACGTTCCAGCACTACCGGGGCGAGTCGGCCGCCCGCGACCTGTTCGGCCCCGACCAGCCCGCCTCGGTCGACGAGGCGGTCGCCGGCCACGACCTGGTCTACCTGTCCGGGATCACCCTCTCGATCATGACGGAGCGGGCCCGCGCCCGGCTGGCCGAGGTGCTCGCGGAGACCCGGCGGCGCGGCGGGCTCGTCGCCTACGACGGCAACCACCGGCCCAGCGGCTGGCCCTCCCCCGGCGCGGCGGCCGGAGCCGCCGCCGCGGTGCTGGCCCACACCTCGATCGCGCTGCCCTCCCTGGACGACGACCGGCTCGTGCACGGCGACGCGTCCGCCCGGGCCTGCGTCGGACGGCTCCGGGACGCCGGCGTGCCGGAGATCGTCGTCAAGCTGGGCGCCGCGGGCTGCGTCATCGCCGACCGCGACTCGATGGAGGCCGTGCCCGCCGTGCCGGGCGTGCACGTGGTCGACACGACGTCGGCGGGCGACGCGTTCAACGGCGCCTACCTGGCGGCGCGCCTGGCCGGCGAAGGCCGGCGCGCCGCCGCCGAGGCGGGCGCCCGGCTGGCCGCGGAGGTGATCGGCCATCCCGGCGCGCTCCTCCCGCCGCCCGGGGCGTCCGTCACGCCCAGTCCGCCGAGCCCGTGAAGGGGTAGTGCTCGCCCTCCACGTAGCGGGGCATCGGCTGGTAGGCGTTGACGCCGGGTTCGCCGCGCAGCAGCAGCGCGCTCGGGAACGGCTGCGGCTCGGCGGTGATCCGGGTCGAGGTCGGGATGTAGCGGATCGTCAGGCCGCAGCGCCGGTGCGGCGAGGTGTTGGCGTTGCTGCCGTGCATGATCCCCGGATGGTGGACCTCCACGTCGCCGGGGCGCAGCACCATGTCCACCGCCTTGGACTCGTCCACGGCCACGTCGCTCTCCACGTTGAAGACCGCGTCGTCGCCGTCGAGCTCCCGGACACCGTGAAGTTCCTCACGGTGCGAGCCCGGGATGACGCGCAGGCAGCCGTTCTCGGGCGTGGAATGGTCCACTGCGAGCCAGAGTGTGACGACCTTCATGGGGTCCAATGGCCAGAACGCCCCGTCCTGGTGCCAGCGGACGGCCTTGCCCGTGCGCGGCGGCTTGGCGATGTAGTGCGAGGCGAACAGCGCGATGTCGGGGCCGATGAACCGCTCGGCGACGTCCAGCAGCCGGTCGTCGGAGACGAGCCGCACCCAGAACGGGTCGCGGGCCACCAGCTCGGTCGACAGGTCCTCGCCGCTGCGTCCCGGATGGTGTTCCTGCAGCCAGCGGACGTGGCCGTCCGCCTCGGCGACCAGCTCGGGGTCCAGCACGCCGCGGAAGATCGCGTACCCGTCGGACTCGTACTTCTCCAGGGAATCCATGGCGGCAAGATATCTAGAGACCAAGTCATCTAGTCAATAGTTGGCCAACCGGAACAAACCTCTGCGCGGCGAAGTCTCGCAGTGGGCTCCGCAGGCGGTAGTTTCGGAAGCAGCGGGACCATCCTGCGAGGGAGTGACGTGACCGAGGAAACCGCTGCCATGCCTGCCAGTACACAGTTGTCCGTGCGCGACGTGGTGACAGTGAAGCTGCCCGCCGCGAGCGCCTACCTGTCGGTGCTCAGAACCGCGACCGCGGGGCTGGCCGCCAGGCTGGACTTCACGCTGGACGAGATAGAGGACCTGCGCATCGCGGTCGACGAGGCGTGCGCGATGCTGCTGTCCCAGGCCGTGCCCGGGACGGACCTGTCGTGCGAGTTCGAGCTGACCGGGGAGGCCATGCGCATCTCGGTGTCGGTGCTCACCGTGGACGGCCAGGAGCCCAGCCGCGACACCTTCGCCTGGACCGTCCTGTCGTCGCTGGCCGGCGAGGTCGACGCCCAGATCGGCTCCGACGACCGGGTGACCGTGACGCTGCAGAAGCGGCGCGGTACGGCGGGGGCCCCGTGACGGAGAAGACGACCATCGCCGGCGCGAGCAACGAGCGATCCGAGAGCAGCGGCGTACCGGACCGCGCGCGGGCCCGTGCGCTGTTCGAGCGCCTCGCCGAGCTGCCCGAGGGCGACCCGGAGCGGCAGCGCATCCGCGACCAGCTCGTCGAGCTGCACCTGCCCCTGGTGGAGTACCTGGCCCGGCGCTTCCGCAACCGCGGCGAGTGGCTGGACGACCTGATCCAGGTCGCCACCATCGGGCTGATCAAGTCGATCGACCGGTTCGACCTGGAGCGCGGCGTGGAGTTCTCCACCTACGCCACGCCCACGATCGTCGGCGAGATCAAGCGGCACTTCCGCGACAAGGGCTGGGCCGTCCGGGTGCCGCGCCGGCTGCAGGAGCTGAAGCTGTCGCTGACCAAGGCGATCAGCGACCTCGCGCAGCGCGAGGGCCGGGCGCCGACGGTCAGCGAGCTGGCCGCGCACCTGCAGATGAGCGAGGAAGAGGTGCTGGAGGGCCTGGAGTCGGCGAACGCCTACTCCACGGTGTCCCTGGACGCGCCCGACTCCGGCGACGAGGACGCGCCCGCCGTGGCGGACTCGCTCGGCATGATCGACGAGTCGCTGGAGGGCGTGGAGTACCGCGAGTCGCTCAAGCCGCTGCTGGAGAAGCTGCCCGCGCGGGAGAAGAAGATCCTGCTGCTGCGGTTCTTCGGCAACATGACGCAGTCGCAGATCGCCGCCGAGCTCGGGATCTCGCAGATGCACGTGTCGCGGCTGCTGGCGCGCACGCTCGCGCAGCTGCGCGAGGGCCTGACCGCCGACGAGTAGGACGACCGAACGCCGAAGGGCCCCGGGGACGCTCTCCCCGGGGCCCTCGGCGTTGGCGTTCGGTCAGTTCTTGGCGGACGTGCCCTTGGCGGGCTGCTCCTTGAGGCGGTCCATCAGCTTCTGCCCGAGGGAGCGGCCGTCCGCGGGGCTCGGGTCCGCGGCGCCGGGCTTCGGGTCGCGGGGCGGCGCGTCCGCGGCGTCCTCGTCCTCGTCCCCGTCCGGGTCCTCGACGAGCCAGGCGGTGCTCGGCGGGCTCAGCACGGTGACCAGCGCGAGCACGGCGACCAGCCCCATCGGGACGGCGATGGCGGGCCGGTCGCTCTGCCACAGCGACCAGGCGACCGGCAGCGCGAACAGCTGCGTCAGCACCGTCGGGGCGCGGCTCCACTGGGCGGCGCGCAGCAGGCCGCGGGCGCAGGCGAGCATGCCCAGCCCGCCGGCGAGGGCGAGGACGGTCACCCCGATCGCGCTCACCGGGTCGACGGCGGCGCCGGCGGCGGTCTCCACGCCGGTGTAGACGCCGAACGCGACGGCGCCGAGGCCCTCCGCGCCCTCCAGGACGGCGGCGGCCCGCACGGTGATGGGACGATCGGTCACATCGAAACCCTACTCGGCCGCGGCCGTGCCCGACGCGCGGGTAAACCCGCGGATGACCCTCGGTACGCTGGCGCCGTGCGCGCCATGCTCATCGCCAACCCCAAGGCGACCTCCACCTCCCGGCGGGCCCGCGACATCCTCGTGCGGGCCTTCGCCGGCGACCTCGACCTCGAGATCGCCGAGACCGCGCACCGCGGCCACGCGACCGAGCTGGCCCGGCTCGCCGCCGCCGAGGGCTACGACGCGGTGATCGCGCTCGGCGGCGACGGCACGGTGAACGAGGCGGTGAACGGCCTGCTCGCGAACGGCCCGTCGCCCGATCTGCCGGCGCTGGCGGTGCTGCCGTCCGGGAGCGCGAACGTGTTCGCCCGCGCGCTGGGGCTGCCGAACGACCCGATCGGCGCGACGAAGGCGGTGCTGGAGGCGCTGCGCGCCGGGCGGTACCGGACGGTCGGGCTCGGGGCGGCGTGCCTGCCGGACGGCGTGCGGCGGTACTTCACCTTCAACGCGGGCGTGGGGCTGGACGCGGAGGTCGTCCGGGAGGTGGAGCGGCGCCGCGGCGCGGGCGCGAAGGCCGACCCGTCGCTGTACGTGCGGGCCGCGGTCCGCCATTTCTTCGCGGGCACGGATCGGCGCCGTCCGGCCCTCACTCTGGAAGTGCCGGGCCGCCCGCCGATATCGGGGCTGTTCCTGGCGTTCGTGTCGAATACCGCGCCCTGGACTTTCATGGGCCGGCTGCCGGTGAATCCGAGTCCGAAGGCGAACTTCGGGCGCGGGCTGGACGTGTTCGGCATGCGGTCCATGGACGCCGGCCCGATCCTCGGCGCGCTCGGGCAGATGATGCTGGTGCGCACCCGCCCGGTGCAGGGACGGCACGTGGTGAACGCGCACGACGCGGCGGAGGTCACCCTGCGGGCGAGCCGCCCGGTCGCCTTTCAGCTGGACGGCGATTACCTCGGGGAACAGCGCAGCGTGACGTTCCGCTCGGTGCCGAAGGCGGTCCGCATCCTCATCTGAGACCGGCGTCACGCTCTACTGGGAACCAAGTAACACGGCCGACCCACTGGTGTGACACATGCGACACCCATACTTTGAGAATCCCTTCTCAAAGGTCTTGCGTCTGCCCGTACCCGGCTGAAACGCTCGTAGTGCGCCAGCCGACAGGGGCCCCAACGTCGTCCGCCTCCTGCTCGCAGCGCCGCGGAACAATCACCCCTGGATCGCCGGCCACCGCCGCTCCGGGCGTTCGCGACATGTGAAGCCGTTCACAAACGTGGAGTGTCTCACACCACCTGACGAAGGAGTGGACCGCATGGACTGGCGCCACCGCGCTGCCTGCCGTGACGTGGACCCCGAGCTGTTCTTCCCGATCGGCAACACCGGGCCCGCGATCCTGCAGATCGAAGAGGCCAAGCAGGTGTGCCGGCGTTGCGACGTGACGGACGCCTGCCTGCGCTGGGCGCTGGAGTCCGGCCAGGACTCCGGCGTATGGGGCGGGATGGGCGAGGACGAGCGCCGCGCCCTGAAGCGCCGCGCCAGCCGCGCCCGCGCCCGCGCCAACGCCGGCCTGTAGCACCCCGATCGCACCGTCCAGCGGCGCCGCTTCCGAACCCCCAGGGCCGGAAAGCCGGCGCCGTCGGCGTTCGCGGGCCCGGCCGCGCCGCGGCGTCAGGCGCGCGGGCCGGAGCGATGGTTGTGGTCGAGCGGGACGTCCACCGTGACCTCGGTCCCGCCGCCGGGGCGGTCGCGGAAGTCCAGGCGGCCGCCGAGCTCGCCGACGATGAGCGTGCGGACGATCTGCAGGCCGAGGCTGTTGCTGCTCTCCACGTCGAAGTCCGGGGGCAGGCCGACGCCGTCGTCGGTGACCACCGCGACGAGGCGGGGGCCGTCGCCGGGCTCGCGGGGCGCCTCCTTCGGGGCGTGCGGCTCGGCCGCGCCGGAGTCGGGCCATTCGCCCCAGACCCGGACGCCCGCCGGCTCGCTGTGCGCGCCGCCCTCCCCGTAGCGGCGGGCGACGACCTCCAGCGTGCCGAACCGGTTGGCGAGGCCGTGCTCCAGCGCGTTCTGCAGCAGCTCGGTGAGCGCCATCGCCAGCGGCGTCGCGATCTCGGCGGGCAGCACGCCGAAGCTGCCGGTCCGCTTCGGCTCGACCTTGGTCTCCGGGGTGGACACCTCCCCCGCCATCATGATCACCCGGTCCGCGATGTCGTCGAAGTCGATCAGCTCGTCGGGGGTGTGCGACAGGGTCTCGTGCACGATCGCGATCGACCCGACCCGGCGGACCGCCTCGTCCAGTGCCGCCCGCCCCTCCGGTATCTGCAGGCGGCGCGCCTGGAGCCGCAGCAGCGCCGCGACGGTCTGCAGGTTGTTCTTCACCCGGTGGTGGATCTCCCGGATGGTGGCGTCCTTGGTCATCAGCTCCCGGTCGCGCCAGCGCAGCTCGGTGACGTCGCGGCACAGCACGATCGCGCCGATCCGGGTGCCGCCGACGACCAGCGGGATCGTCCGCAGCTGCATGACCGAGCCGTTCGCCTCGACCTCCACCTCGCGCGGGGCCCGGCCGCTGAGCACGACGCTGAGCGCCTCCTCCAGCGGCTCGCCGGTGTCGCACAGGTCGGCGGTGACCTTGCCGAGCGACTCGCCGACCAGGTCCGACGGCAGGCCGAGGCGCCGGTAGGCGGACTGGGCGTTCGGGCTGGCGTAGGTGACGCCGCCGCCGCGGTCCAGCCGCATCAGCCCGTCGCCGACGCGCGGCGAGCGGACCATGTTCGGCTCCTCGCCCGGCACCGGGAACCGGCCCTCGGAGATCATCTTGGCGAGGTCGCTGGCGCTCTGCAGGTAGGTCAGCTCCAGCCGGGACGGGGTCCGCGCCGAGCTGAGGTTGGTGCTGCGCTGGATCACCCCGAGGATCTTGGCGCCGCGGCGCACCGGGATCGACTCCTCCCGGACGGGGATGCCGCTGCCCCACTCCGGGTCGCCCTCCCGGACGATCCGCCGCTCCCGCCACGCCACGTCGATCAGCCCGCGCCGGCCCGTCCGGACGACCTTGCCGACCAGGTCCTCGGGGTAGGCGGTGGGGCCGGTCGTCGGCCGCATCTGCGCGATCGCCACCCAGCCCTGCACGGCCGCGTTCGTGTCGAGCGCGCCGCCGCGCCGCCCGCCCCGGCCGCCCTGCTCGTCGGCCGGGACCGCCGAGCCGGACCGCAGCGGCACCCACAGCAGCAGGTCCGCGAACGACAGGTCGGCGAGCAGTTGCCAGTCCGACACCAGCGCGTGCAGCCACTCCACATCGGTCTCGGTGAGGTCGGTGTGGTCGCGGACCAGATCGGTCAAGGTAGGCACGCGACCATCATCGCCCATCGGTTCCCGGCGCCCCGCCTCCGTCCCCGCCGCACGCCACCTGGCAGGATTCCGGCATGACCGCAGCACCCGACGCGCCGGCGGGCCCCCCGCCGCGGCGCCCCGACCCGCTCGCCCGGCTCCGCGACGCGGCCGCCCGGCGGTCCGAGGCGGGCCTGCGGCGGACGCTGCGCCCCCGCGGCGCCGACCACGACGGCCTGGCCGACCTGGCGTCCAACGACTACCTGGGGCTGTCCGGCGACCCCCGGCTCGTGGCGGGCGCGATCGCCGCGGCCCGCGAATGGGGCACCGGGTCGTCCGGGTCCCGGCTGGTCACCGGCACGACCGCGCTGCACGCCGAGCTGGACCGGCGGCTCGCCGCGTTCACCGGCAGCGCCGCCGGGCTGGTGTTCTCCTCCGGCTTCCTGGCCAACCTCGGCGCCGTCACCGCGCTGTCCGGCCCCGGCACCCTGGTGGTGTCCGACCAGGTCAACCACGCCTCGATCGTGGACGCGTGCCGGCTGTCGCGAGCCCGCGTCGCGATCGTCCCGCACCGGGACGCCGCCGCCGTCGAGCGGGCCCTCGCCGGACGTGACGAAGACCACGCGGTCGTCGTCACCGACGCGGTGTTCTCCGTGGACGGCGACCTGGCGCCGCTCGCCGGCCTGCACCGCGCCGCCCGCGCGCACGGCGCGCTGCTCGTGATCGACGAGGCGCACGCGCTCGGCGTCGTCGGCGCCGGCGGACGCGGCGCCGCGCACGCCGCCGGCCTGGCCGGCGAACCCGACGTCGTCCTCACCCTCACCCTGTCGAAGTCGCTGGCCTCGCAGGGCGGCGCCGTCCTCGGCGCGCCCGAGGTCGTCCAGGCGCTGCTGGACACCGGCCGCTCGTTCATCTTCGACACCGGCCTGAACCCGCCCGCCGTGGGCGCCGCGCTCGCCGCCCTCGACGTCCTGGAGGCGGACCCGGACCTGCCCGGCCGGGCCCGTTCCACGGCCCGCGCGATGGCAAACCTCGCGGCCGGTTCCGGACTGGAGACCGCCGATCCGGCCGCCGCCGTCGTCCCGGTGTTCCTCGGCGAACCGGACGCCGCGGTACGCGCCGCCGGGATCTGCGCTGAGCACGGACTGCGCGTCGGCTGCTTCCGTCCTCCCTCCGTCCCGAAGGGACGGGCGTGCCTACGGCTCACAGCGCGCGCGACGGTGAGCGAGGCGGACCTCACAGAACTGGGGGCGGCCCTGGCGGAGGTCGTGCACTCTACCGGCCGTAGTCTTCACGCATAACATCGGGGGAAACCGATGATGAACGTGAGGAGATGCCGTGACGGAGGTCAGGGGCGGACCCCGGCACGGGGACGGATTCGAGCGCGGATTCGATCGGGCGGCACTCGGCGACCTGGGTAAGCACCACACCAACCAGGCGCCGCGCATCCCGAAGTACTACAAGCTCAAAGAACTCCTCGTCGAGCTCATCCAGTCGCTGCCGCCGGGCAGCCCGCTGCCGCCCGAGCGGGCGCTGGCCGAGAAGTACGAGACGTCCCGGACGACCGTCCGGCAGGCCCTCGCCGAACTCGTCGTCGAAGGGCGCCTGCAGCGCATCCAGGGCAAGGGCACCTTCGTCGCCAAGCCGAAGGTCTCGCAGGAGCTCCAGCTCGTCTCCTACACCGAGGACATGCGCCACCACGGCCTGCGTCCCGAGACCCGCATCCTGGACGCCGGGTACGTCAGCGCCGACGAGCGCCTCGCCGCGCTGCTGTGCATCCGCCCCGGCGGGCGCGTCCTGCGCGTCCACCGGCTCCGGCTCGCCGACGGCGAGCCGATGTCGATCGACACCTCCCACCTCCCGGCCCGCCGCTTTCCCGGCCTGCGCCGCGAGCTGCCCCGCCACCGCTCCCTGTACGAGACCCTCGCCACCGCCTACGACGTCCACCTGACGGAGGCGGAGGAGACCATCGAGACGGTCCTCGCCACCCCGCACGACGCGCAGCTCCTCGGCGTCGACGTCGGCCTGCCCATGCTCCTGCTGTCCCGGCACGCCTTCGACACCACCGGCCAGCCCGTCGAATGGGCCCAGTCCCTCTACCGCGGCGACCGCTACAAGTTCATCACCCGCCTCCGCCGCGACACCTGACCCCTGCCCTTGCACCTCCTGATCTCGAGCACAGGTTCGAAGGTTCCGGCTACGCTGGGTGCATCCCTTCTCTACGATGACCGGAGCAGATCGTGAGGGAGGAGTCACAGGACGTGAAAGTCTTGTCGGACGAAGAGGTGTCGATGCTGCCCGATGCCCCTTACAACCTGTGGGTGCGCGGCGAACTCGATGACTACCTCGACACCCCCGAAGGGTCCCGAGTCGAGATCATCGGAGGAAGGGTCGTCGTGTCACCGCCGCCAGTGTTCGAGCACAATGCCGTCATCGGTGACATCACGATGGTCTTCAACCGAGCCTTCGGTCCTGACTTCCCCTGGAGGACCGACAGCGGGACCGGGATGTCGCTCGTCGGCGTCGGTGACGGATTCGTTCCGGACCTGATGCTCCTGGAGCAGGAGGTCTTCCAGGCCGCGCGGCGTTCCAGAGTGCGGACGCTCGTCCCCGATCAGGTCGAAATGGTCGTGGAGGTCACCTCTCGCAGCAACGCCCAGAACGACCAGGAGCCCTCGGGGAAGGGGCGTGGGAACAACAAGTGGAACGGCTACGCCAGGGCGGAGATCCCGTACTACCTGCTGGTCGACCGCTCTCCCAAGGCCGCGCGTTCCATCTTGTACTCGATCCCGGACCAGGCCCTCGGCGCCTATCTGCACCAGGAGTCATGGGCGTTCGGCGAGACGGTCCACCTTCCCGACCCGTTCGACATTGAGATCGGCACCGCCGAGTGGGAACCCTGGGAAGGTTGAGAATGGGGTACTACGTCGTACACCAGTTCTATTGCATCGACCTCCCGGACACGCCCTACAACCTGGCGCGGACCCACAAGCTGTGGGATTACGTGAACGCCGAAGAAGGCGCCAAGGTCGAGGTGGCCAAGAACCTGATCTCCATCGACGGTGCGCCTCGTCCTCCCATACCGGACTCCCCACGCGCCCGTCCCCGGACGCTTCGGCAGGCGATGGAAGAAATGGAGGCGTTGAAGGCGGAATACCGAGCGAGGTGGGAAGCCGAGCAGCACGAGGCCACAGCGAAGCCGTCCGACGACTGACCAGAATGGCATCCGCACGGCACAGCTCCAGCTGATCCGGCTCGCCTGGTTCAGCTCGGGTCGGGGGTGTGGGTTTCGCGGAAGGCGGCGGGGTCGAAGGTGCCGCCGAGGGCCGGGGACAGGCCGCGGTGGGCGGCGAGGAGGAACTCGGCGGGGTCGAGGGCGGACGCCCCGGCGGGCAGCGCGCCGGACAGCGGGCGCGCCGCGATGGTCTCCAGGTCCCGGATGTTGCTGCGCATCGCCAGGTCCGGGTCGTGCGGCCAGGAGCCGATGACGACGCCCGCGAGCTGCACGCCGCGGTGGGCCATCGCCTCCAGGGTGAGCGCCGTGTGGTTGAGCGTGCCGAGGTCCGGACGGGTCGCGACGACGACGGCGGCGCCGAGCCAGCGGGCCAGGTCGGCGATGGTGGTGCCCTCCTCGTCGTAGCGGACGAGCAGGCCGCCCGCCCCCTCCACGAGCACCAAATCGCGGGTCGCGGCGAGTTCCTGGACGTGCTTGCCGACGTCCGGCAGCCGGACGGGCGGGACGCCGGCGCGGCGGGCCGCGGCGGCGGGCGACAGCGGGTCGGGGAACCGCGCGGACTCGTGCACGTCGTCGATGCCGGCCAGCCGGCGCACCTCGTCGAGGTCGCCGGGCTCGCCGCCCGCCATCCCGGTCTGGCCGGGCTTGACGACGGCGACCGACGCGCCGCGCGCGGCGGCCACGGCGGCCAGCGCGGCGGTGACGATGGTCTTGCCGACGCCCGTGCAGGTCCCGGTCACTACGAGCACACTCACGCCCGGCACACTAGCGTGCGGAGCGGGGCCCGGTCGGTCGCGGATTCCCACAGTCTTCCGCCGCCGGATTTGTAGCGCGGGGGAACCCGGGGGCGCGGCGGCGCGTCCAACGCTCATGGCCGGTTCGCATGCACGTACCAGCTTGATCGTCGCGCTCGCGTGCGCGGGCACGCTGGCGGCCTGCGGCGGGGCGTCCGGCGTGGCGGAGCCGCCGCACTCGCTGGAGCCCGGCGGGTCCACCGCGAAGCCCGCGAAGGACGCCCCGCGCGGCGAGCACCTCGTCCTGCGGATGCGCAGGTCCGGGGGCATCGCCGGGCTCGGCGGCCCGGGCGCCCTGCCCGACTTCTCGCTGTACTCGACGGGCCGCGCGCTCGTCGCGGCGCAGGGCAGGGTCACCGAGTACCGGCTGAGACCGGCCGCGCTGGACCGCCTGCTCGCCGAGGCGCGCGCCGCGGGCCTCGGCCGCTCGCACACGGTCGGGCCGGGCCGGGTCTCGGACGCGATGACCCTGGAGTTCACCCTGGGCGACGCGCACAGCAGCATCGCCCAGCCGGGGTCGCGGCCGGACCCGGCATTGACGTTCCAGAAGCGGCTGGATCCGGGCACCTGGCCGGCGTCCGACCTGGCGTCGGGGGCCGCGCCGTTCAAGCCGTCGAAGGCGGCGGTGCTCGCGTCGCGGGGCGCGGTGGCGGACGGCCCGATCAGGACGTGGCCGCTGGCGCCGCTCGGCGACGGCGCGCGGGTGGGGACGGCCGTGTGCACGGTCGCCGCGTCCGCGAAGGTCCCGTCGAACGACACGAGCACCGCGTGGCGGAGCGGGGGCGCGACCTACACCATCCGGCTGCGGCCGCTGCTGCCCGACGAGCGCTCCTGCGCCGACCTTCACTGACCCGCCGAACGGCGTTCACCTGCGGTGTGTCGTCGGTACGGCGGCACGCCGCAGGTCAACGCCCGGCGGCGAGGTCGGCGGCGACGTCGCGGGTGACGGCCCGCAGGTCGGGGGCGAGCTGGTCGAGGCGGTCGTCGAGGTCGTCGGCGAAGCTCAGCCGCTCCAGGTCGGGCGCGGGGACGGCCTCGGGCATCCATGCGGAGTGGATGAGGAACGGGACCGTGGTGCCGTGCGGCGGCGCGAGGACGGCGACGGGTCCGCGACCGACGTCGGCGGCGTCGAACAGCTCGATGCGGAAGCGGTCGTCGTTGTGGACGGCGACGACGAGGTACCCGTCGTGCCCGCCCGGGTCGCCGCCCGCGTACCGGCTGCCGCCGCGTCCGCGCGGGACGAACGAGGGCGAGGTCGGGTAGTCGTCCAGCGCGAACGTCCATTCGGCGAGCGGCTTGAGGTCGTCGCGGTCGTGGCTGGCGAGGACGGCCGGGGTCTCCTCCGGCGGGAACAGGCCGGCGTCGATGCGGCCGGTGTAGTTGCGCAGCGCCCGCTGGTTGATCGCCTCGGGGTGGAACCCCAGGTAGATGAGGTGGTGCCGGGTCGGGGCGGTCTGCCCCTCGATGCTCCAGTCGATGGCGGACAGCTCGGCCTGCCACCAGCGCGCCGGGTCGCCGGCGCGGGCGTGCTCGCGCACCGTCCCGGTCTCGGGGTCGAACAGCAGGACGGTGGTGAGCGCGGGCGTCATGCCGTGGCAGTACATCCCGCGCAGCGCCGGGTCGACCGGGCGGCCGAACGCGTCGAGGTCGTCCTCGCGCAGGTACATGCCGATGTCGACGCCGGGGGTGTGCTCCATGACGACCTGGACGCCGTCCGCGTCGTCGTACTTGGCGTAGAAGTGGTTGACCTCGGGCGCGATCCGGAACTCCGTGCAGGTCACGGTGCCGCCGCCGGGGCGCAGGTCGTCCTTGCGGATCAGCAGGACGGGGCCGTCGGGGTTGTTGGCGACGGTGCGGTCCGCGCCGAAGACCTCGTCGGCGTCGATCTTGTAGGCGGTGTCGGCGAGCACGAGCCAGTCGCGGGTCTGGGTGATGGTGTGCGTGGCCTGCGGCAGGACGGCGTCCCGCACGTCCCAGCGCTCGACCCGGCTGCCCTCCCCCGCGTACCGGATCACCGACACGGCGCCGGACATCACGTCGCGGCTGACCGTCCACAGGCAGCCGCGCTCGGGGTCGATGACCGGGTGCGCGGACGTGGAGATCAGCGGCAGGACGGCCTGGTCGATGGCGGGCCTCCAGTCGTCGCGGTGCCCGACCTCCGCGACGAACCGGAGGGTGACGGGGTCGACCTCGACGGGCCGCCCGGCGTCCCAGGTGGCGAACAGCCGGTCGCCCCAGGGCAGCGGCGCGGTGTTGGCGGCGTTGACGAACCCCCACGGCGAGCCGGTGCCGACCGGGCCGGCGGTGAACAGGTCGGGGCGGGCGCGGCGCAGCCGGACGGACGGGGTGTCGATCACCCGGGCGCGCCAGCGGAACCGGCCGTCCGGGCCGGGCCGGAGCGGCAGCCGCGCGATGATCCCGTCGCCGAAGAAGGCGTGCACGGGGTGGCTGCGCTGGTCGGAGGTGCTGACGACGTAGTGGCCGCGGACGTCGTCCGGCCAGGCGCCGGCGACGACGCCGAGCTCCATGTCGCCGATGTCCTGCGTGCCGAGGATCGAGCGGGGAACCGGCATGGCGCCTCCTGGGGTCGGCGGGTGGCCAACGGTCGACACGGCCAATCAACACGCGGCCGGCCCTAGTAGTCAACCCTCTAACGACTATCCGCCCGCGGCGGCAGGCCGGGCGGGCACGCGCCCGCGATGGATGCGGATAGCCTGATATGTCGCGGCCTTCGGGCCGCGGCGACCCCGCGACAACGGCTCCCCGGCCTGGAGAAACACCCGATGCACACAGCCTCCCTCACCGTCCGCGACGCGCGCCCCCACGAGTACGACCTGATCGGTGAGCTGACCGTCGAGGTGTACGTGCGAGGCGGGCTGGTCTCGCCCGAGTCGTCCTACGTCGGGACGCTCCGCAACGCCGCCGATCGGGCCGCCGAGTCGCAGTTGCTCGTCGCCGAGGTCGCCGGCGAGATCGCGGGCGCCGTCGCCTACTGCCCGCCCGGCAGCCCGTACGCCGAGCTGGCCGCCCCGGACGAGGCCGAGTTCCGCATGCTCGCCGTCCTGGCGAAGGCGCGGCGGCTCGGCGCGGGACGCGCCCTGGTCGGCGAGTGCGTCGCGCGGGCCCGCGCCGCGGGGCTGACCGGGCTGCGGCTGTCCACGCAGGCGAACATGCAGGCCGCGCACCGCATGTACGAGCGGCTCGGCTTCGTCCGCACGCCCGACCGGGACTGGTCGCCCGTGCCCGGCCTGCACCTGCTCACCTACTCCCTGGCGCTCTAGACGCTCCCTGGTGTTCTAGACGGCCGGGGACGTCCAGAGGCGGGGGCCGGAGCGGGCGTCCAGGCGGCGCAGGAACGACAGGACGCCCGCCGTGCCGGTGCCCCAGGTGAAGGCCTGGGTGTCGAGGTCGTTGCCGGGAAAAACCGGCCGTCCGGGCTCGCCGCCGCTGCGCACGAGCATCAGCTCGGCGATCTCCTCGGCCCCGCGCCAGTACGCGTCGTCGCCGGTGGCCAGGGCGACGTCGATGAGCGCCTCCCCCATGCCCGCGAGGCCGCAGCACTGGGACGACACCCACGCGCGCGGCGCGATCGCCAGGCAGGCGCGGGCGCCGCGTTCGGCCAGGTCGAGGTAGTGCGCGTCATCGTAGGCGCGGGCGGCGCGCAGCATCGCGCCGACGACGCCGGACATGCCCTGGCACCACGAGGCGCCCATGGGACGCGCGGCCGGGCCGTCCAGCTCGTCGATGAGCGCGGCCGTCCTGGCGGCGAGGGCGGCGAACGCGTCGCGGGCGGCGGTTCCGGCGGCGGCGTCGCCGACGGCCCGGTGGTAGGCCAGCAGGAAGTCGGCGACGCCCGCGTCGCCGTGCGCGAACGCGGTGTCGACGGCGACGCCGGAGCCGGGCTGCTCGACCGACACGGCCGCGTCGGGCGCGGCGACGTCGCCCGCCAGCAGCCGCCGGGCGCACTCCGCCGCCATCGCCGCGTTCGCGGGGTCGGGGGCGAGGGCGTCGAGGAGGAGGTGGCCGGTGCCGATGCCGGCGACGCCGTGCGCCTGGTCCGCGCGCTCGCCGCCGGACGTGCGGACGGGCCGTGGCATCGCGACCCCGGCGGAGGCCAGGAAGACCGCCGTGCCGGTGAGGCCGAAGTAGAGCGAGGCGGGCAGGTTCGCGGCGGGCAGGTTCGCGGCCGTCCAGCGGGCGAGGTCGGTGCCCGCGGCCTTGCCCTCGGGGTGCTGGAGCAGCTCCATCCCGACGCCCGCCGAACCGGCGTAGACGTTGGTGACGGGCGGGCTCGTCCGGCGGTCCTCCGGCTCGTCCATGAGCTTCTCGGCGAACCGGACGCACTCGCGGACGGTGTGCGCGAGGACGGACGACAGCAGGCCGCCGGTCAGGCGCGGGGTGGGCACCGGAGCCGCGGGCTTCGCGGCGGCGTGGCGCCCGGCGCGGATCTCCGCGGCGGCGCGCGTCCGGACACCGGGATCGAGGCTGAGCAGCCGCGGCACCAGCGCCACCACGCCGCCGCCCGGGGACATCCGCGCCAGGCATTGCAGCGACCGCTCGACGCCGCGCTCCGGGTCGGGGTCGATGATGACGGGGTTCATCCCGGTGGCCGCGAAGAACAGCGTCGCGCCGAGCGAGAACAGGTCGTCGGACGGCTCCGACGGGCGGCCGGTGCGCTGGTCGGGGACGCTGTAGCCGCGGCTCCAGCCCGGCATCTGCAGGTCCCCGTGGCGGCTGGTCCCGAAGTCGATGATCGTGCAGCCGCCGTCCTCGGCGAGCACGACGTTCTTGGGCGACAGGTCGCGGACGACCACGCCGCGCGCGTGCACCGCGTCGAGGACGGCGAGCAGCCGGGACGCCAGGTCCGCGAGCTCGCGGCCGGTGAGCGCGCCGTGCTCGGCCACGTGCCGGTTGAGGTCGGTGGCGCCGGCGTCGCTCATGACCAGGAACTCGTCCTCGCCGTGCCGGAAGTGGTCGAGCGCCTCCGGGACGCCGTCGACACCGGCGAGGACGGTCAGGACGCGCAGCTCGTTGCGCAGGTACATCCGCAGGTCGTAGCCCTCGGGGTGCTCCCCGACGTAGGCGCGGGCCTCCTTGACGACGACGGGCCGCCCGCCCGCGTCCTCGGCCCGGTAGACGTTGCCGCGCGGCCCGCGCATCACTCCGGTGGTCACCCGGTAGCGGCCGCCGATCGTCCGGACGCGCGGCGCCGCCGGGCCGGCGGCGGCGTTCCCCGCCGCTGCGGGCGGGCGGAACGGATCGGTCACCCACGGCGGGCAGGCGAACTCGACGCCGGCCGCGCCGGGTTCGGCCTCGCCGTCCGGGCCGACGACGACCAGCTCGAAGTCGCCGTTGTCGTCCACCTTGTACTGCGGCGCGAACGGGGCGTAGCGGTAGTAGACGGGGGCGTCGGGGCGGACGCGGCGGTCGCTGACCACGCGCGGTCCGGCCATGCCGGTGAGGGCGGTGGCGAGCGCGTGCCCGAGCCGGGTGACCGCGTCCTGCGGCGGGTAGACGGTGACGGCCTTGCCGACGGACGCCGCGTCGAGGTCGCCCGAGTTGAGCTCGCGCAGCATCTCCGCGGAGCGCGCCGCCTTGAAATCGCACGGGGTGGCCAGCAGCAGCGGAAGGATGCGTTCGAGCGTCTCCGCGAACGTGCCGGGCCGCGCGGACACGTGCAGTTTCCAGCCCTGCCGGGGCGCCGCGAAGCCGGGATCGCGCACGCTGATCCAGGTCGCGTCCGACCGGATTTCCCTACCACGCTCGTGGGCAATTGTGGAAATGCGCTGAAAAACGGACGGTTCCATTGTCGCCCTTCGATCGCGGTGCGTGACCCGGCAATGGCGGACGCGCAGGAAGAGGCCACCGGTGGGAGCCAATGGCCTTTCCCGCGTGCGTCGGAGAGGGGTCAGACGATGGAGGGGCAGCAGGGGTAACTGCTGCACACCGTGCGCTTGCAGGTGTTCACGCAGGCCTGCGGGCCGTGCAGCAGTTCCAGCAGTTCCATCTCGAAGTCCACGGCGAGGTCCTCCGGGTCGAGGACGCCGGCGTCGCGGGGCTCCAGGGCGAGCACGGACATGGGGGGCTCCTTCCTTGGCCGCCGTTCGGGCGGCCGTTCGGGACCAGAGCGGGAAGCCGGCATCGGTGGCGCCGGGCTCCCGGATCAAACGGACGCATTATGGGCAGATGATCAGCGGGCTGTCCAGACAGTGATTTGTCACCGGTGCGGCAGCGCGGAACGCGGCGAACGGAACGAGGCATTTACACCCGACATTCGATGATCTAGGTTGGCCCTGTGTTCCGACGTTCCCCGGCCCTCGCCGACGACAGGTCGGGGCTCGAAATCACCTATTGGGAAAGCCGCGACGAGGAACTGCTGAAAGCCGGTCTCCCGGCGATGCTGCGGCGCTTTCCGGCGCTGGTCGCGGCGGCGGTCCGGCTGGCCTGGCAGGCGAGCCGGCGCGACACGGCGGTGGCGCTCGGCGGCAACGTCGCGGCCGGCGTGTTCACCGCGTTCGGCCTGCTGGCCACCTCCGACGTCCTGGCGTCGCTGTTCGCCGCCGGGCCGACGCCCGGCCGGGTCCGCGCGGCACTGCCCGCGCTGGCGCTGGTCGGCGCGGCGGCGGCGCTGCGCGGCGTGCTGCTGGCCGCCGCCGGCTGGGCGCAGGCACGGCTGAAGCCGCAGGTCGAGCGGCAGGCGGAGACGCGGCTGTTCGAGCTGACCACCCGCGTGGAGCTGACCGCGTTCGACGACCACGAGTTCCACAACGCGATGCGCCGCGCCCGCGACAACGGCGTGCCCGACACCGCCACCGTCGTGGAGATGACGGTCGGCGTGCTGACCGGCGCGGTCGGGCTCGCCGCGCCCGCCGTCGCGCTCGGCCTGCTGCACCCCGCGCTGATGCCGCTGCTGCTGGTCACGGCCGTGCCCGCGGGCTGGGCCGCGCTGAAGACGGCGCGGCTGCGGTACGCGGCGTTCTACCGGCTGTCGGCGGCGCGGCGGCGCAAGTTCATGCTGTCGGACCTGATGGCCGAGCGGCAGCCCGCCGCCGAGGTCCGCGCGTTCACCCTGCGCGGCTTCCTGCTCGGCGAGTACGACCGGGTCGCCGGCCTCGAGCAGCGCGTCCAGCTGGACGTCGCGCGCCGCCAGACCGGCGCCAAGGCGGCCGGCGACCTGCTCACCGGCGTCGCGACCGTCGGCGTCTACTGCGCGCTCGGCGGCCTGCTCGCCGGCGGCGTCATCGCGCTGCCGGTCGCGGGCGCCGCCGTGCTGGCGATCCGGGCCGGGCAGGCGTCGCTCGCGGCGTGCGTGCTGAGCCTGAACAAGCTGTACGAGGCGGGCCTGTACTTCGGCGACTACCTGAACTTCCGCGCGCTGGCCGCCGAGCGGCTGCCGCCGCCGGACGGCGCCGTCCCGCCCGCCGGGGACTTCGGCCGCATCACCGCCGACCGGGTGTCGTTCCGGTACCCGGGCGCGAGCACGCCCGCGCTCACCGACGTCAGCGTCACGGTGGGCCGCGGCGAGGTGATCGCCCTGGTCGGCGAGAACGGCTCGGGCAAGACGACGCTGGCCAAGCTGCTCGCTGGGCTGTACCGCCCCGGCTCCGGGACGATCCGCTGGGACGACGCCGACCTCGCCGGCCTGGACGGCGACGCGCTCCGCCGGCGCGTCGCGGTGATCGCCCAGGACCACACGCGCTGGCCGCTGACCGTCCGGGAGAACATCGTGATGGGCCGGCCGCTCGACGAGGACCTGCTCGCGACCGCCGCGGCGGCCGCGGGGGCCGACCGGGTCGTCGACGAGCTGCCGGACGGCTACGACGCGCTGCTGGACCGGCGCTTCCGGGGCGGCCACGACCTGTCGGGCGGGCAGTGGCAGCGCATCGCCGCCGCGCGCGGCTTCTACCGGGACGCCGCGCTGGTCATCTTCGACGAGCCGACCTCGGCCCTGGACGCCCGCGCCGAGCACGCCCTGTTCGAGCGGATCCGGCGGCACGCGGCCGGCCGGACGGTCGTGCTGATCACCCACCGGCTGGCGAGCGTCCGCTTCGCCGACCGCATCTACGTGCTGGACCGCGGCCGCGTCGCCGAGAGCGGCGCGCACGCCGACCTGCTCGCGGCGGACGGCCTGTACGCCGACCTGTACCGGCTCCAGGCGTCGGCGTTCCAGCCGGACCCGCAGGAGGTGGCGTGACCGTCCTGGCGTCGGCGTGGCCGGCGCTGATCGCGGTGCTGCTGGTCGCGGCGGGCGGCAAGGTGCGCGACGTGCGCGGCTTCGCGGCGGCGATCGAGGCGTACCGCGTCCTGCCCAGCCGGCTGACCCGGGCCGCGGCGGTGGCGGTGCTGTCCGCCGAGGTCGCGGCGGCCGTGCTGCTGGCCGTCCCCGCCACCCGGCGCTGGGGCGCGCTGGCCGCGGCGGCGCTGTTCGCGGCGTTCCTCGGCGCGATGGCGGCGGTGCTGCGGCGCGGCATGCGGATCGACTGCGGCTGCTTCGGCTCGGCCCGCCGCCCGACGCCGGTCGGCGCCGCGTCGGTGGCGCGGACGGGGCTGCTCCTGCTGCTGGCCGTCATGGCGGCGGTCGCCGGGCCCGCGCCGTTCTCGCCGGTGCAGCCGGTCCTCGCGGCGGTCTTCCTCGGCGCGGTCGCGGGGATGCCACGGCCGCGTTCCGGGGTCCGCGAGCCGGAGGCGCCGCCGCCCGCCGGTCCGCGTCCCGGAGCGCCCTTCGCGCTGAACGCGGCGATCGAGGCCCCGACGGTCTTCGCGCTGATCTCGCCGGCGTGCGGCACCTGCCGGACCATGCTGCCGGTGTTCGCCGGCGCCGCGTCCGGGCGGCGGGTGGTGCTGGTGAGCGCGGCGGACGAGCGGGACGTCCGACGCCACCTGCACGAGCACGGAGTGGATCTCCCGCTGGTCATCGACCCCGGCGTCTACGACGCCAACGACATTCCATGGCCGCCGTACGCCGTCGTCACCGACGCCGGAGGCACCGTCCTCGCGGCGGGCGGCGCGGACACGCCGGCGCGGTTCCGCGCCCTCCTGCACCAGGCGGAGTCGGCGAGGCCGCGCCCCGCGCGCTGACCCGGCGGACCGGCGGTCAGCGGGCCCGCATGCGCGCCACCACGCCGGTGTCGTAGCGGCCGGTCGCGAACTCCGGATGGTCGAGCAGCTCCGCCAGGAACGGCAGGTTCGTCGCGAGCCCCTCGATGCGGAACGCGCCCAGCGCGGCGCGGGCGCGGGCCAGGGCGTGCGCGCGGTCGTCGCCGTACACGCACAGCTTCGCCAGCAGGGAGTCGTAGTGCCCGGTGAGGGTGTTGCCCTCGGCGTAGCCGGCGTCGATGCGGATGCCGTCGCCGACCGGCTCCTCCCACACGTCGATCTTCCCCGGCCCGGGGACGAACAGCTCCGGGTCCTCGGCGTGGACGCGGAACTCGATCGCGTGCCCGCGCGGCGCGGCCCCGGCCGCGGTGACGGACTCGGCGACGGGTTCGCCCGCCGCGATCCGGAACTGCTGCTCGACCAGGTCGACGCCGGTGACCAGCTCGGTGACCGGGTGCTCGACCTGCAGCCGGGTGGTCATCTCCAGGAAGAAGAACTCCTGCGCGGCCGGGTCGACCAGCCATTCGACGGTCCCGGCGCCGCGGTGCCCGACGGCCCGGCCCGCGCGGACGGCGGCGGCCAGCATCCGCTCGCGCAGCGCCGCGCCGACGCCGGGCGACGGGGTCTCCTCGACGACCTTCTGGAACCGGCGCTGGACGGAGCAGTCCCGCTCCCCCAGCGCGACGACGGTGCCGTCCGCCAGACCGAGGATCTGCACCTCGACGTGCCGGGCGCCCTCCACGTACCGCTCCAGCAGGACGTCGCCGTGCCCGAACAGCCGTGTCGCGGCGGTGTGGGCCGCATGGAACGCGGTGCGCAGCGACGCCTCGTCGTACGCGACGGCCAGCCCGGCACCGCCCCCGCCGGCGGCGGGCTTCGCCATCACCGGGTAGCCGATCCGCTCGGCCTCCTCCACGGCGGCCGCCGCGTCCGGGACGGGCTCCCACGCGCCGGGCGCGACCGGGACGCCCGCCTCCTTCATCAGGTTCCGGGCGTTGATCTTGTCGCCCATCCGGGCGATCGTCAGCGGCGGCGCCCCGACCCAGACCAGGTCGCGCTCGGCGACCCGCCCGGCGAACGCGGCGTTCTCGGCGAGGAACCCGTAGCCGGGGTGGACCGCCTGCGCGTTCGTGCGGTGCGCGGCCTCCAGGATCGCCGCCGCGTTCAGGTAGCTGCGGGCCGGGTCGGCGGGGCCGATCAGCACCGCCTCGTCCGCCTCGGCGACGTACGGCAGGTCGGCGTCGGCCTCGGAGTACACCGCGATGGCCTTGAGTCCCATGGCGCGGGCGGTGTGCACGACACGGCCGGCGATCTCTCCCCGGTTCGCCACGAGCACGGACTCGAACACCTGCGGACTCCCCTCCGGCGCGACGGCGGCGCGTCCGGTTGTCCCGCGCGCCCGACGGGGCCGACCCTAGCGCGTCCGGCCCGCCCGCGCGGCCGTCCGCGGACGGGAGCGGGTCAGGGGCGGGGGCGGCGGTCGACGACGCGGCTGAGCGCCTCCACGACCGTCGGGTCGTACTCGGCGGCCGAGTCCAGCCGCAGCCGCTCCAGCACGGCGGCGCCGCGGTCGCGGTCGGCGGAGTCGCCCACCAGGTCGTCGTAGGCGTTGGCGACCTTGATGATGCGGCCCGCCAGCGGCGGCGCCGGGGCGGGCCGCTCCGCCTCCCCGGGCCCGCCGGCCGTCTCCGGGCCCGTCCGGTACGGGTGCGAGGACAGCTGGACGATGTGCGCGACCCGGTCCAGCACGCCGGTCTGCTTGATGACCTCGGCGCCCAGCTCGGCGATGCGGCGCTGCTCGGCGGGCGAGGCCAGCACGGTCGCGCCGCCGGGGATCGGGTCGCCCAGCGACAGCTGCCCGATGTCGTGCATCAGCGCCGCGTACTCCAGCTCCAGCAGCTCCTCCTCGGACATGCCGAGCTCGCGTCCCATCGCCACCGACAGCCGCGACACCCGCCGCGAGTGCCCGGTCTCGACGTACCCGCCGACCTCGGTGACCCGCGACAGCGCCCGGACGGTCTGCAGGTAGGTCGCGCGGATCCCCGCGTACCGGCGGAACGCGAACTGGGTGACGAGGATCGGCACCGTGAAGATCAGCAGCGCGGCCTCGCCCATCGCGGTGGTCGCGACCGCGATCAGCATCGCGGTCGCGCTGGTCGCCGCGCACAGCGCCATCTTCGCGTCGATCTCGTCGCGCAGCGCGATGCCGAACCGGGCCCGCACCGCCTCCGCCCGGATCATCGCGGCGATCAGCACGTCGGTGAAGCAGGACAGCACGACGACGAGGCCCATCACCGCGAGCAGCAGCTGCCACGGCAGGCCGAGCGACAGCATCGGCCGGAAGCACAGCGCCACGATCGCGACGGTGAACAGCCGCCGCGCCATCGCGTCGGGGCGCGGGGACCGGCCGACCAGGATGTGCGGCAGCGAGCCGACCAGCATCCCGACCGAGGTCACCGCGACGACCTGCAGCGGGGAGTGCTCGGCGGGGACGACGCCGAGCGGCGCGTCCGGCGGGGCGCCCTCGGGGCCGATGCCGACCAGCAGCGCGTAGCCCATCGCGCCGGCGCTGGCGATCGGCGCGACCTCGCGGTTGCCCGGCATCACCATCCGGAACAGCTCGCCGAGCGCGATCAGCACGCCGAAGATGATCGCGACGTTGGGCTGCCGCAGCCCGGCCGCGGCGACCTCGGTGATCGCGACGATGACGAACAGCCCGGCGGTGGCGATCAGCAGCAGCTGGCCGGAGTCGATGGTCTGCCACGCGGCCCGCTCGCGGCGGGCCCGGATCTGGGTGCTGCTCATGGGGGGTCCGGTCACCGCCGTGCTTCGTCTCCGGCGACCCGCAGCGGGGCGCTCGGGTCGTCGTGGTCCTGCTGGGTGGTCTCGACGACGTCGTCGTCCGGCAGCACGACCGGCCGCGGCGGCTCCCAGCCGTCCCGGTCCAGCGCGCGCAGGAACGCCTCCACCATCGGCGGGTCGAAGTGGTCGCCCATGCCGCGGCGCAGCTCCGCCACGGCCTCGTCCACGGTCCGGGCCGCCCGGTAGGAGCGGGTCGAGGTCATCGAGTCGAACGCGTCCGCGACGGAGATCACCCGGGCGAACTCGGGGATCTCGTCGCCGGCCAGGCCCATCGGGTAGCCGCGGCCGTTCACCTTCTCGTGGTGGTGCATGATCCCGGCGAGCGCCTCGTCCAGGAACCCGATCTCCCGGACGATCTCCAGCCCGCGCATCGGGTGCAGCTGGATCGCGGCGAACTCCTCCTCGGTGAGCGAGCCCGACTTCTGCAGCACCTTGGTCGGCACGCCGAGCTTGCCGACGTCGTGCAGCATGCCCGCGTACCGGATCGCCTCGACCCGGTCGGCGCGCATGCCGATCTCCTGGGCGATCATCACCGAGCCGCGGGAGACCCGCTCGGAGTGGCCGCGGGTGTAGTAGTCCTTGGTCTCGACGGCCTGGCAGAGCGCGGCGAGGGTGGCGGCGTGCGCCTGCTGCTGCGCGTACGCCTGGTCCATCGCCCAGCGGGCGATGAACAGCGGCAGCAGCACCAGCACGGCGGCGAAGGCGCCGATCCGCGGCCACAGCCCGGCGATCAGCAGGCCGACCATGCCGTAGCCGAGGCAGCCGACGGCGAGCTGGCCGCTCTCGTGCAGCAGCTCGCGCGGGTCGGCCTGCCGGGACAGCAGCAGCACCCCCGCCATCAGCAGCAGGTTGACCAGGACGAAGGTGACCAGGGCGCCGAGGAACGGGCCGATCACGTTCTCCACCCAGCGGGTCTGCTCGGGATGGAAGCGGTCACCGCCGAGCAGGTCGAAGACCGTGCCGGCGCAGAAGCCGCTGAGCGCGAACTGGGCGCCGTTGAAGGCGCGCTTCTCGGGCGCGAAGAACCGCTGGCCGGTGACCAGGGCGCTGAGCCCGAGCAGCGCCGCGCCGGCCGGGCCGAGCAGCACGACCCCCGCCAGGCTGGCGGCGAAGCTCAGCGAGACCCGCGCCCGCTCCACGTTCAGCCGGGCGGGCGCCGAGTCGCAGATCAGGAACAGCAGTGCCAGTACGGCCAGCTTGGTCCAGTCCACCCCCGCGAAGGACGACGTGGCGATGACCGCGGTCGCGAGCGCGACCACACCGCACACGTACGCCCAGGCAGCGAGAGGTAGTCCACGCATTGCCGCCCCTTAGGGAGTGACGAACGAGCGGGCCGCCGCCGGGATCGTCCGTGCCTGCCGGCACTAGACCCAGGAAACGCCCTCGGGCATCGTCAGCGACGACGTCGTGGCACCCGGGCACCGGCCTCGCACGGCCGGAATCTCGCGCTTGAGCATGGCTTCCGCCTCCCCCCGTCTGACCGGGTCGGCCGGCGCGCGGCCGGTCCGCCGGAACCGGTCGGCCCCGGTCTCCCGGAACCGCACATACCCCGAATTCACGAGGCGTGCACGCGTTCCCGTCGCTGATTACGGCCCAAGCCTAACGCGAACTGCCCAGGTCACACAGGCATGCCGGGAATCGTGAGCAAAGCGTGAAGCAGAGGTCACTTTAAGTGATCAATTGCCGGGGATAATGCACTGAGCGTACCCGCACAATGCCTCTGCACAATCCCCATGCACGTGCATCTGCAAATGGCATTCTTAAACCGTCCCGAATCAACGCATCAATGGCACCAAGCCCGCATTCCCACAGGTCTCCGGCATCAGGCGGTGCGTTCGCGGGCCCAGGCGGCCGTCTCGGCGAGGCCGTCCACGAGGCTCACCCGCGGCTCCCAGCCGAGCGCCGCCCGCGTCGGCCCCGGGTCCACCGCCATCGCGGGCAGGTCGCCCAGGCGCGGCGGCGCGAACTCCGGCTCGTCCGGCGCGCCCACCGCGGCGGCGACGAGCGCGTGCAGGTCGCGGTCGGTCGTCTGCAGGCCCGTTCCCACGTTGAACCGCGCGCCGCCGCCCGCCTCGCCCGTCGCGCGGGCGAACGCGTCCACCACGTCCAGGACGTACACGTAGTCGCGGGTCTGCCCGCCGTCCCCGAACACCCGCGTCGGGCGGCCCGCCAACAATGCGTCGGTGAAGATCGAGATCACGCCGGCCTCGCCCTCGGGCGTCTGCCGCGGCCCGTACACGTTCGCCAGCGTCAGCGTCGTGTAGTCGAGGCCGTGCAGCGCCCTGTACATCCCGGCGTACACCTCGCCCGACACTTTGGACGCCGCGTAGGGCGACGCCGGGCGCAGCGGCGCGTCCGGCGGTACGGGCAGCGCGTCCGGCACCCCGTACACCGCGCAGCTGGAGGTGAACACGACCTTGCGGCTCCCCGCCGCGCGCGCCGCCTCCAGCACGTTGGCCGTCCCGACCGCGTTGACCCGCGCGTCGTGCAGCGGATCGGCCACGCTGGCGCGCACGCTCACCTGCGCCGCGAGATGGCAGACGACCTCGGGACGGCGCGCCGCGACGCGGTCGGCCAGCGCGGGATCGGCCACGTCCATCCGCCACAGCTCGACCGCCGGGTTGAGGTTGGCGCCCGACGACAGGTCGTCCACGCCGACGACCTCATGGCCGTCGGCGAGGAGCCGGTCGACGAGATGGGACCCGATGAAGCCGGCGGCGCCGGTGACGAGAGCGAGCACCCCAGCACGATACCCAGCCCGCCACCGGGCGATCATGTCCCGCGCGTCCGGGCCCGGACTTCAGGGCCCGGGACCCGGGCTCAGGCCGACTCGGACGCGCCCGCGGTGCCGGACGCCTTGATCTCGCCGCAGATCTCCTCGATCCGGCCGAGCACCTTGGAGCGCAGCTCGGCCGGCGCCTGCTCGCAGCCGCAGGACTTGTTGACGATCTTCTTGACGGCCTCCTCGAGGCCGTACTCGCGCAGGCAGGGCCCGCACTCGTCGAGGTGCTCGCGCACCTCGCCGCAGCCGCCCTGGTCCAGTTCGCCGTCGATGTAGCTGTAGACGCGTGCGAGGACCTCTTCGCAGGACGTTTCGTGGTGGTCGCCACAGCTCATGGCTCACGCACCCCTCTCGCTCACCGCGCCGCGCCCGGCCGCGGTGTCCGGCATGTGGCTCCGCTCTGCGCGTCCGGCGCGTCCCCGGCTCATGCCGGCCCCCCGGTGGTGCGCGTCAGGCCGCGGTCCTGAGCGTAGTCCTCCAGCATGCCCCGCAGCTGCCGCCGCCCGCGGTGGAGGCGCGACATCACGGTGCCGATGGGCGTGCCCATGATGTCGGCGATCTCCTTGTAGGCGAAGCCCTCGACGTCGGCGAGGTAGACGGCGATGCGGAACTCCTCCGGCAGGTCCTGCAGCGCCCGCTTGACGTCGGAGTCGGGCAGGTGCTCCAGCGCCTCCGCCTCGGCGGACTTCAGGCCGCTGGAGGTGTGCGACTCCGCGCGCGCGAGCTGCCAGTCCTCGATCTCCTCGGTGGCCGACTGCTGCGGCTGCCGCTGCCGTTTGCGGTAGGAGTTGATGAACGTGTTGGTCAGGATGCGGTACAGCCACGCCTTGAGGTTGGTGCCTTCCTTGAACTGGTGGAAGGACGCGAACGCCTTGGCGAAGGTCTCCTGAACGAGATCCTCGGCGTCCGCCGGGTTGCGCGTCATGCGCAGCGCGGCCGAGTACAGCTGGTCCAAGAACGGGAGCACGTCGCGCTGGAACCGCTCCTGGCGCTGCTCAACGGTCTCCGTGGTGCCCGGTACCTGACCCACCCCCTTGACTGTGGCGCCCTTGGCCTTGGCCGGCCTGGTGGCGTCGTATCCCACAGACGATATCGGGCCGCGCTGCCTCATCACGCCCTCGGGGGCGCGCGCGCCGCCGGGCGGGGACACTACCCCCGCGCCGCGCGGGTAATCGGCAACGGCTGTGGTCATCGGCCTGCACCTCCGCTGTACTCGTGCTTGGCGCCGTCCGCCGCGCGGCCGGCGCGGCCCTGTCCGCCGCGCCCGCGCCGCTTTATGCGGACGGTTATGAGACGGTGCAACGCCGGGACGCGCCCGCCGATTCCCCGACCGGGAGCCGTGCGCGGAAAAGGTTCCGGACGTTCCCGCGCGGGCCGGGCCACCTCCCCCCGGCCTGCACGGAGGGTGATGACCGGGCCCTGATGGGGAAGAACTGACATACACGGCGAGAACAGGAGCAAACGTTGCTACCGGTGCCGGCGCGACCTCCCGAGCCCACCATCGCCAGCCTGCGCGACTCCCCCGAGGGCGACGCACTGGCGCGCTACTGGAGGTTCTACTGGGCGGTGGCCGACGCGCAGCTGGCGCGCTGGCTGCCGCGCAGGCCGTCGCGCGTCCTCGACATCTCCGGCGACCACGGCCGCTGCGCGGAGCGCGCGGCCGAGGCCGGCCACTCCGTCGTCGAGGTCCGCGACCCCCTGCTCGCGCGCCGCACGGCCGGGGCCCCCGCCGACGGGGCGTCCGGCGACGGGCGGGCCGGGCCGGGGAACGGGACGGTCAAGATCCTCGGGGACTCGGGGTCGCTCGCCTTCCTCGGCGACGCCTCCATGGACGCCGTCCTCGCCGAGAACCGGGTGCTGTCGCGGCACCTGGCCACCGAGGAGACCATCGCCGAGATCGCCCGCGTGCTGCGGCCGGGCGGACGCGTCCTGCTGTGCGTGGACTCCCTGACGCTCGGCATGGCGCTGCTGGCCGAGCAGAGCCACTGGGCGCACCTGTCGGACGTGCCGAGCGCGGAGGTCGTCCTGGTGCCCTGGCCGGACGGGACGATCACCCGCTGCTTCGGCGCCGACCAGCTCCGCGAGCTGCTCGCCGAGGTCGGGCTGGAGGTCTGCTGGATCAGGCCGCGCACGGCGCTGTCCCCGTCGACCGTCGAGCACGTGCTGTCCTCGTCCCCGGACGCGCTGCCCCGCCTCGTCCGCACCGAGCTGAACGCCCCGCCCGGGGACGAGTCGCTGGGCTTCCACCTCCTCGCCAGCGCCAAGCGGCTCTAGCGGCCCCGGCGGTCGTGCCGGGCCTGGCAGGGCACGCAGCGGGCGGCGTCCGGACGGGCCTCCAGGCGGCCTTCGGGGACCGGGCGGCCGCAGCCGACGCACTGCCCGTAGGTGCCGGCGCCGACGCGGTCCAGGGCGGCCTGGACGGCGGCGCGGTGCCGGCGCAGGGAGTCGAGCGCGGCCTCGACGCGGTCGCGGTCGCAAAGGCCGGAGCCGGCGTCCGCCGGGGACGGGTCGCGCTCCGGGCCCTCCCCGCGCAGAATGGCGATGGAACGATCCAGATCCTCGATCATGGCCTGCAGGCGGGAGCGGGCTGCGGCTGCGTCCACGGGCTCCGAACTCCTCCCGGTGGGGGTCTCCGGGCAGTGCCGTCCGGCAATGGCGGGCCGGGTTCGGGCCGCCGGAGCCGGGAGGGGCCGGGGTGCGGTCGGAACCGTCAGAACAGACTGCCGGAATGGTTGCCGGAACTATTCCCATTTCCGGACGGTTCTATGAGTTCGGGCCCGTTGTTTTTCACGCTGTTGACCGCTTTCGACACCGGAAAGGCGTCCATGGTGCCGGCCATGGCGGGAACGAGCAGCCCCCGCACCCGCTCGGGGTCGGTCAGCTCGGGGTCGAGCCAGGCGTCCCACCGATCCGGCTCGACGACCATCGGCATCCGGTCGTGGATGCGGCCGAGGTCGTCGGGCGCGTTCGTGGTGATCACCGTGCAGGTCCACAGCCAGTCGGCGTCCTCGTCGCCGCGCGGCTTCCACAGCTCGTAAAGCCCGGCCATCGCCATCACGCCGCCGTCTTTCGGGCGGATGAAGAACGGCTGCTTCTGCGGCTTCCTCTTGGCCTTCTTCTCCCCCTCCGCCGGATCGTCCGGGGATTCGAGCGTGTACCACTCGAAGTAGCCGTCGGCGGGCAGCAGGCAGCGCCGCCTGGCGAACGCCCGGCGGTACGACGGCTTCTCGTGGACCGTCTCGACCCGCGCGTTGATCATGCGGGAGCCGATCGACAGGTCCTTGGCCCAGGACGGGACGAGGCCCCAGCGGAGCGTGCGGAGCTGGCGCACCGCCTCCGCCTCGTCCGCCGCGTCCTTCGGGCGCCGGTTCAGGACGGCGGGGACCTGTTTCGTCGGGGCGACGTTGTAGTCGGGCTGGATCTCCCCGCCGGCCGCGTCGACCTGCACCTGGAACTCGTCCAGGAGCTCCTGACGCGCGCGGGTGGTGGCATATCGACCGCACATGGTCCCCATCCTGCCGCGCTTGAGGCGCCTTGTGGCGGGCATGTAGCGGGTCATGCGACCCATCGAGACCCTGGCCCGCCCCCTGGTGGCGGCCCCGTTCATCATGACCGGTCTGGAGGCGGTCCGCGATCCGCGCCCGCGCGCCGAGCAGGTCGGGCCGTCGGTGAAGCCGATCGCCGACCGGATCGACTGGATGCCGAAGGACCCCGAGACCCTCGTCCGGATCGAGGGCGCGATCAGCATCGGCACCGGCGCGCTGCTGGTCATGGGCAGGTTCCGGCGGCTGACGACGCTGCTGCTGGCCGCCCAGATGGTGCCCGCGCTCGCGACCGAGCACCGCTACTGGACCGAGGACGACCCCGAGCGCCGCGACGCCGAGCGCTCCCACCTGCTCAAGAACGCCGCGCTGTTCGGCGCGCTGCTGATGTCGGCGTCGCAGCCGCGCCGCCAGCCGCGCATGGCCGAGCTGCGCCGCGCCGTCCGCGAATCGCAGATCAAGTCCGGCGCCGAGGCCAAGGCGATGCGCCGGGAGGCCGCCGTGACGCTGCGGGAGGCCCGCCGGGAAGCGGCCCGGCAGGTCCGCGTGGCCCGTGCCGAGGGCGGCCGGAAGGCGGCCAAGGGGGCCGCGAAGGCCGGCGGTGGCGGCGGCGCCCTGTTCGGCGCCAAGCTGACCAAGGCGTCCGCGAAGGCCGGGAAGGCGTCCGGCCTGATGTCGCAGGCCGGCAAGTCCATCAAGGCCGGCGCCGCGACGCAGGCCGCCAAGGCCGCCAAGTCGGGCCGCGGCGGCGGCGCGAAGCTCGGCATGAAGCTGGGCAGGACGTCCGGGAAGGCCTCCGGCCGGGGCGGCGCGCTGCTCGGCGGGCTGAAGCTCGGCAAGGCGTCCCGCAAGGGCGGCCGGTTCGGGCTGAAGGGCGGCAAGGCCGCCGGGAAGGCGGGCTGGGCCTCCGGCAGGGCGTCCGGCATGGCGTCCCAGGCCGGCAAGACCGTGAAGGCGCAGACCGCCGCGCAGGCCGCCCGCGCCGCCAAGGCCGGCAAGACGGTCAAGGCGGGCACCGCGACGCAGGCCGCCAAGGCCGCGAAGGCCGGCCGGACGGTCGGGGCCGGCACGGCCGTGCAGGCGGGCAAGGTGCTGCAGTCCGTCAAGCACTGAGCCTCCGGGCGCCGGCTTCCCGAAGGGAGCCTTAAGGCGGTCTCAAATCCGTTGAACCGCGACCCGGGTCGCCCGCGTACTGCCAGGTGACCGCCCCCCGACGTGGGTTCTTCGACCGACACGGAGACGCCCGGCATGGCAGCACCCGGATCGACCCGCCGGACCGGCGGCCTGCGGAGCCTGCTCCGCAGGCCCGGCCCGGACGGCGGCCCGCGCCCCGCACCGGACGGCGAGGAGCTGGTGGCGGAGCTGTACCGGGAGTACCAGCGGCCGCTGCTGTCGTTCGTGCTGCGGCTGACCGGCGGCGACCGGCAGTGGGCGGAGGACGTGGCGCAGGAGACGATGATCCGGGCGTGGCGCAGCGCCGGCCGGCTGGACGCCCGCTCGTCCTCGCTGATGCCCTGGCTCGCCACGGTGGCCCGGCGTATCGTGATCGACGACCGGCGGCACCGCGACGTACGGCCGCCCGAGGTCGGCGACGCCCCCCTGGAGAACCTCCCGATGGCGGACGAGATGGACGGCCTGCTGCGCAAGGTCGTCGTGACCGAGGCGCTGGCCTCGCTGTCGCCCGCGCACCGGCAGGCGCTGACCGAGACGGTGCTGCGCGACCGGACGGTGAACCAGGCCGCCGAGCACCTCGGGATCCCGGTCGGCACGGTGAAGTCCCGCGTCTACTACGCGCTGCGCGCGCTGCGCGTCGCCTTGGAGGAGAGGGGGGTGACCTCATGAGTTCCCAGGTCGAGCACACCGACGTCGGCGCCTACGCGCTGGGGCTTCTCGAAGCCGATGATCGGCGGGCCTTCGAGGCGCATCTTCGGGCCTGCGGCTTCTGCCAGGCCGAGTTGCGGGAGATGGGCTCGATGGCCGAGGCGCTCTCCGGGATCGGCCCGGCGGAGGCCGAGCCGCCGGGCGAACCGGCCGGACCCCCGGCGCCGGTGATCGACCTGGTCCGGCGCAAGCAGGCCAGGGACCGGCGGGTGCGGCGCGTCGCGTACGCGGCCGGAGCGGCGGCGGCCGCCGCGCTGGTGGCGGCCGGGGTCGGCGTCGGGACGACGCTGGGCGGCGACGACGGGCAGAAGGCGCCGCCGCAGGCGCAGGCGATCGTGGGCGAGCGGCACCAGGCGACGGACGCGCGGACCGGCGCGTCCGGCACGGTCGGGCTGGTGAACAAGAAGTGGGGGACGCAGGTGACCTTCGAGCTGGCCAAGGTCAAGGGCCCGCTGAGGTGCCATCTGGAGGCGGTGTCGACGTCGGGGGCGCGGACGGTCGTCGGCGGCTGGCGCGTTCCCGCGCCGGGCTACGGCGTCCCCGGATCGCCGAAGCCGCTGACGATGCAGGGCGCGACGGCCCTGTCGCGCGACGAGATCAGCCGCTTCCAGGTGGTGGTGGACGGCGGCGGGACGCTGCTCACCATCCCTGTCTGAGCGGGAAATCCGCTCGCCGCGCCACCGGGCGCGCCCGATAGCCTTGGGGCATGCCCACTCCGCACTGGAAGGCCCCGGTCGCCGGCGGCCCGGTCGACGCCACGGTCCGGCTGCCCGGCTCCAAGTCGATGACCAACCGGGCGCTGATCCTGGCGGCGCTCGCCGAGGACCCGGTGTGCATCACCCGGCCGCTGCACAGCCGCGACACCGAGCTGATGGCGGACGCGCTGCGGGCGCTGGGGGCCAACATTGGAGAGGACTCGAATGCCGTTGCTGGGGGGTCGTCCCCCCAGATGGAGGGCGACTGGCAGACCTTTCCGGGTGAACTGCGGGGGCCCGCTCGGGTCGACACGGGGCTCGCCGGGACGGTGATGCGGTTCGTCCCGCCCGTCGCGGCGCTGGCCGCCGGGGAGGTCTCCGTCGACGGCGACCCGTACGCCCGCAAGCGGCCGATGGGGCCGATCATCGCCGCGCTGCGCGCGCTCGGCGTCGCGATCGACGACGGCGGGCGCGGCGCGCTGCCGTTCACCGTGCACGGGACCGGCTCGGTCGGCGGCGGCCCGGTGACGATCGACGCGTCCGGGTCGTCGCAGCTGGTGTCGGGGCTGCTGCTGGCGGCGCCGCGGTTCGACAAGGGCGTGGAGGTCCGGCACGAGGGGCCGCCGGTGCCGTCCGCGCCGCACCTGGCGATGACGGTGGCGATGCTCCGCGAGCGCGGGGTGGCGGTCGAGACCGGGGAGAACCTCTGGCGGGTCGCGCCGGGGCCGGTCCGCGGCGGCGAGTGGGTGATCGAGCCCGACCTGTCGAACGCGGCGCAGTTCCTCGGCGCCGCGCTGGTCACCGGCGGCCGCGTCACGGTGCCGGACTGGCCGGCGGAGACGACGCAGCCGGGCGACGCGCTGCGCGGCCTGCTCGCCCGGATGGGCGCGGACGTGGCGCTCGGGCCGGACGGGCTGACCGTCCGCGGGCCCGGCGGGTTCCGCGGGCTGGACGCCGACCTGCACGACGTCGGGGAGCTGACGCCGGTGCTCGCGGCGCTCGCCGCGCTGGCCGACTCCCCGTCCCGGCTGACCGGGATCGCGCACCTGCGCGGGCACGAGACCGACCGGCTGGCGGCGCTCGTCACCGAGATCAACGGGCTCGGCGGGGACGCGCGGGAGCTGCCGGACGGCCTGGAGATCCGGCCCCGCAAGCTGCACGGCGGCGTCTTCCGCACCTACGACGACCACCGGATGGTGATGGCGGCGGCGGTGCTGGGCCTGGCCGTCCCGGGCGTCGAGGTGGAGAATCCGGGCACGGTGGGCAAGACACTTCCAGGTTTCACCGAGCTGTGGACGTCGATGCGGGCGTCCGCCTGAGAACGGGGACGGACCACTGGCACGACGAGTACAGGACTACGACGAGGACGACGTCCGGGTGCGGCCCGGGCGCCGCGGGTCGCGGCCGCGCACCCGCCGCCGTCCGGCGCACGAGGACGCCTCCGCCGGGTTCGTGACGGCGGTGGACCGGGGCCGGTACCGCTGCCTGGTGGGCACCGGGACCGGTGACGAGCGGCCCGTCGTCGCGATGCGCGCCCGCGAGCTCGGCCGCAAGGGCGTGGTGGTCGGCGACCGGGTCGCGCTGGTCGGGGACGTGTCCGGCGCGCCGGACACGCTCGCCCGGATCGTCCGGGTGGAGCCGCGGACGTCGTCGCTGCGCCGCACCGCCGACGACACCGACCCGTTCGAGCGGATCGTCGTCGCCAACGCCGACCAGCTGGTGATCGTGACGGCGCTGGCCGATCCGGAGCCGCGGCCCCGGATGATCGACCGGCAGCTCGTCGCGGGCTACGACGCCGGCATGGATCCGCTGCTGTGCCTCACCAAGGCCGACCTCGCGGACCCGGCCGAGCTGGTCGCCGCGTACGCGCCGCTGGGCGTCCCGTATCTGGTGACGCGGCGCGGCGGCGACCTGGCGGAGCTGCGCGGGCATTTGTCCGGCCGGATGAGCGTGCTCGTCGGGCATTCGGGGGTCGGCAAGTCGACGCTGGTCAACGCGCTGGTCCCGGACGCCGAGCGGGCCGTCAGCCATGTGAACGCGGTGACCGGGCGGGGCCGGCACACCTCGTCGTCGGCGATCGCGCTGGAGCTGCCCGGCGGCGACGGCTGGATCATCGACACCCCGGGGGTGCGCAGCTTCGGGCTGGCGCACGTCGAACCGGGGAACGTGATCAACGCGTTCGAGGACCTGGCGGCGGGCGCGGCGGAGCGCTGCCCGCCGCTCTGCGACCACCTGCAGGAGTCCTGCGGCCTGGACGGATGGGTCGCGGACGGGCACGCCAGCCGGGCCCGGCTGGAGTCGCTGCGCCGGCTGCTCGCCAGCCGCGAGGGCGAGCCGGAGTAGCCCTCCGCCGCGCGCCGCGATCCGGGCGGAACGGCGCTTCACAACGCGGGCGGCATCGGTATCGTCGCCTGCATGCCGAAGACCATCCACGAAGGCCGCTACGAGCTCCTGGAGGAGCTGGGCCGGGGCGGGATGGGCGTCGTGTGGCTGGCCCGCGACACGGTGCTGCGCCGCGAGGTGGCGATCAAGGAGGTGGCGCCGCCGCGCGGCCTGGACGAGGCGCAGGCCGAGCGGATGTACGCGCGGACGATGCGGGAGGCGCGGTCGGCGGCGGGGCTCGACCACCACGGCATCGTCACCGTGTACGACGTCGTCCGGGAGGACGGCCGGCCCTGGATCGTGATGCAGCTGGTGCGGGCCCCCGCCCTGGACGAGGTGATCCGGCGGGAGGGACCCCTCGCCCCGGACCGGGTGGCGCGGATCGGGCTCGACCTGCTGGAGGCGCTGCGGGCGGCGCACGCGGCGGGCGTCGTGCACCGCGACGTCAAGCCGGCGAACGTGCTGCTCACCGACCGGCGCGCCGTCCTCACCGACTTCGGCGTCGCGACCATCGTCGGCGACGAGACGCTCACGCAGACCGGCGCGATCGTCGGCTCGCCCGCCTACCTGTCGCCCGAGCAGGCCCGCCGGGAGGACGCGACCCCGGCGTCCGACCTGTGGTCGCTCGGCGCCACGCTGTACGCGGCGGTCGAGGGCCGCCGCCCGTACGAGCGACCGGACATCTTCGGCCTCATGGGGGCGCTGCTCAGGGACGACCCGGACCCGCCGCGCCGGGCCGGGCCGCTGGAGCCGGTGCTGCACGGGCTGCTGCGCCGGGACGCGCGGGCCCGGATCGGCCACGACGAGGCGGAGCGGCTGCTGCGCCTCGTCGTGCCGGGCGCGCCCCTCCCCCCGCCGGCGCCGCCGGTCCCCGGCCCGCAGCCGCCTCCCGGACCGCAGCCGCCGCCCGAGCCGATCGGGCTCGACACGACCCTCGGCGGCGGCGGACAGGACACCGTGCCGCCGGCTCCGGTCCCCGGTCCCTCGCCGCGGCCATCGGAGCCGCAGTCGCAGCCGCAGCGGCGGCATCGCTGGGAGCTGATCGTCCCGGCGGGCGTCTTCGCGGCGGCGGTGGTGGCGGCCGCGGTCGTGTTCGCGGTCTTCGTCTCCAACGGCGGCAACGGCGGGCCGACCCAGCGTTCCACCCCGTCCGCCTCCGGCAGCGCGGGCACCGGCGCGGCGAGCACCGGCATCCCGTCCGGGTACCACCGGTACCAGGGGTCGGCGTTCGTGGCGGCCGTCCGCGACGGGTGGAAGGCGGACGGCTCCGGGGACGACGTCACCTTCTCCGACCCGGCGAAGGGGGCGACGCGCGGCGTGGCCGTCTCGCGGGTGCAGCCGGGCCTGTTCGACACCCGCGACCCCGGGGACGCGCTGGCGTCGGCGGCCGAGGGCTTCGACGACAAGGACTCCGGCTACACCGGCTACAAGCAGGTGTACTTCCACCGGAACATCGCCTACAAGGGCCGGGACGCGGCGGAGATCGACTTCACGTTCGTCAAGAACGGGACGCCGAGCCGCGCCCGCGTGCGGGTGTTCGCGTTCGACGGCGCGCTGTACCAGGTCCTCGCGGTCGCCGACCAGGCGCACTGGGACGCGACGCTGCCCGTCTACGACACGTTCCTCAATACCTTCCAGGCCCCCGGCTGAGCCGCTCGCCGGCCCGGCTCACGAGCCGGACGCGGCGTCCCGGGGCTCCTCGAACAGGCTGCGAGCCCGGGCCTCGGCCTCGTTCAGCGCCCGGACGTGCTCGGGTGCCAGCTCCTCCACGCACCGGGTCATCTCCTCGGTGACCCCGCTGAAGGCGCTCTCCTCGGCGGCGCGCAGCGCGGCCCGCACGCTCGCGGAGCGGGCGCCGAGCGCGGCCCACTCCAGCTCCAGCCGCGCGACGGCCTCGTCGAACGCGCGGGCGGTGTCGGCGCCCGCGTCCCTCAGCCCGTCCGGGATCGGGCCGCGGCCGGACTTGCGGGCCTGCCCGGAGAGCGTGGAGATGCGGCTGGCGAGCATCAGCCCCTCGCGGGCCAGCGGCAGCACCTCGGTGATCAGGTCCGTGACGGCCTTGGCGAGCTCCTCCACCCGGGTCAGCAGGGTCTGCGTCGCGTCCTCCAGGGCGGCGGAAGAGCGCGCGGCGACCCGTTCGGCCACGTCCTGGCGGCTGCGCGCCAGCACGGGGGCGACGTCGCGGTCCAGCCGGCGGCGCAGGTCCTGCTCGCGGGCGTCGCGCTCGCCGGTCCCGGCGCGCTGCGCCCAGTCGGCCCAGAGTCGTTCGATGCGCTCGTCGCCGGACGCGGCGATCTCCGCGGTGATCTCCTCCAACGCCTCGCCGGACCGGGCCTTCAGCCGCTCCACCCGGCCGTACAGCGCCTCCCGTTTGAACGGGTCGTTCAGCTCGTTCAGCTGGGTCTGCAATCGGCGGGAGACGTCGATGGCGTGCTCGGCCAGGGGGACGAGGCGGTCGGCGAGCTCGTCGAGCGTCCGCGCGCGGCGCGGGTCGGTGAGCTCGGCGACCCACCCGGGTAGGTCGTGGGCCATGCGCCCCATGCTGCCAGGTGCGCGCCGCGGGGACCGGCCGCCGCGCCTCACGGGCGGGCCGAAAAGCCGTAACGGCCCGGGGTGAGTGTGTCGGCGCGGGGCGTGATCGCGGTAGCGTGGCACGCCGTGGCGGGCTATTCCGATGACCTGCGTCTCGCGCACGTGCTGGCGGACGGGGCCGACGACATCACGACCAGGCGTTTCCGCGCCCTCGACCTGAGCGTCGAGACCAAGCCGGACCTGACGCCGGTCAGCGACGCCGACCGCAGCGTGGAGGAGCAGATCCGCGGCACGCTGAAGCGGGCCCGGCCGCGGGACGCGGTGCTCGGCGAGGAGTACGGCCGCACCGGGTACGGCAACCGGTGCTGGATCATCGACCCGATCGACGCGACGAAGAACTTCGTGCGGGGCGTCCCGGTGTGGGCGACGCTGATCGCGCTGATGGAGAACGACGAGATCGTGGTCGGGGTGGTGTCGGCGCCGTCGCTGAGCCGGCGCTGGTGGGGGGCGCGCGGCGGCGGCGCCTGGACGGGCCGCAGCCTCACCCGGGCGTCCCGGATGACGGTGTCGGCGGTGACGGACCTGTCGGACGCGTCACTGTCGTTCTCCAGCCTGAGCGGCTGGGAGGAGCAGGGCCGCCTGCCCCATTTCATCGACCTGACCCGGCAGGTGTGGCGGACGCGGGCGTTCGGCGACTTCTGGTCGCACATGATGGTGGCGGAGGGCGCGATCGACATCTCCACCGAGCCGGAGGTGTCGCTGTGGGACCTCGCCGCCCTCCAGGTGATCGTGGAGGAGGCCGGCGGGATGTTCACCGACCTGTCCGGCGTGCCGGGCCCGGACGGCGGCAGCGTGGTGTGCACCAACGGCCGGCTGCACGCCGAGGTGCTGCGCACCCTGGGCGGCGGCCAGCTGTCCCTGCGGGTCTGAGCGCTGGTTTCCCGCGGACTCGCGACATATCGTGGAACAGCGGTCGGCGGACGGCCGTTGAACCATGTGAGCGGCCCGCAAACGGAGGTATCGGATGTCGACCCAGACCAAGATCGCTATCGGCGGCGTCGTCGTCGGACTCATCACCCTGTTCATCCTGCCCGCGTGGGCGAGCCTCATCATCATCCTGGTGGCGCTCGGCATCCCCGTGGCGGGGTACCTGATGCTCGACCCGTCGCAGCGCAAGCGGCTGCGCGCCCAGGGACGCAAGCGCCTGGGCAGCTGACCCCGCCCGCCTGACGGGCGCCCGCCCGGCGGGCCGTAGCATTCCGCCGTGGCGGAGATACGGGTCGGTGTCGTCGGGGCCGGGATCCTGGGGCTGGCCATAGCGCGCCGGCTGACCCGGACGCGGCCGGACATGAAGGTGACGGTCCTGGACAAGGAGGCCCGCGTCGCGGCCCATCAGACGGGCCACAACAGCGGCGTCGCCCATGCGGGCCTCTACTACGCGCCGGGATCGCTCAAGGCGACCCTGTGCCGCCGCGGCATCGGCCTGCTGAAGGACTACTGCGCCGAGAAGGGCTTGCCGTACGAGGAGTGCGGCAAGCTCGTCGTGGCGCGCGACGCGGGCGAGATCGGCCCGCTGGAGGAGATCGAACGGCGCGCGGCCGCCAACGGGGTGCCGGGGCTGCGGCGGCTGACGGGCGCCGAACTGCGCGAGATCGAGCCGCACGCCGCCGGCGTCGCGGCGCTGCACTCCCCGACCACCGCCATCGTCGACTTCCCGGCGGTGGCGCGCGCGTTCGCCGCCGACGTCACCGACGGCGGCGGCGAGGTCCGGCTGGGCTTCGACGTCGTCCGGCTCGGCCGGGCGGGCGGGCGCGTCCGGGTCGGCTCACCGGACGAGGAGTTGCTCTTCGACCTGCTGATCGTGTGCGCGGGCCTGCAGTCGGACCGGGTCGCGCGGCTGGCGGGCGACTCCCCCGACCCCGCGATCGTCCCGTTCCGGGGCGAGTACTACCGGCTCGTCCCGTCCCGCACGGGCCTGGTGCGCGGCCTGATCTACCCGGTGCCCGACCCGCGCTACCCGTTCCTCGGCGTCCACTTCACCCGCCGCGTGGACGGCGGCGTCGACGTCGGCCCGAACGCCGTCCTGGCGCTGGCCAGGGAGGGCTACCGGCGCCGCGACGTCCGTCCCGCCGACCTGTGGGAGACGCTGCGCTCGCCCGGCTTCCGGCATCTCGCGCGGCGGCACTGGCGGACCGGCGCGAAGGAGCTGTACGGGTCGGCGGTCAAGCGGGCGTTCGTCGCGCAGGCGCGCGGGTTCGTGCCCGAGCTGACCGCGGACGACGTCGTCGCCGCGCCGGCGGGCGTCCGGGCCCAGGCCGTGGACCCGGACGGCTCGCTGGTCGACGACTTCCGCATCGGCCGCATCGGCCCGGTCGTGACCGTCCGCAACGCGCCCTCGCCCGCGGCGACGTCGTCCCTGGCGATCGCCGAGCACATCACCGCCGGCCTGTGACGCGTCAGGACCAGAGCTCGCGGTCGGCGCCGCGGGGGTCGTGGACGAGCTCGTCCGACGGGTGGCCGAACAGCTTCACGGCGCGGGCGGACGGGTCGAACCGGTCCCAGCCGGGGTCGCCGTCCACCGCGAACGACACCCAGGCGCGGTGCATCCGGTCGGCGAGGTCCTGCGGCGGGTTCGGGCCCGCGAGGCCCTCGGGCTCGGCGGTGAGGTTGTCGAAGACGAACCCGAGCTCCAGCGCGTGGCAGGCGCCGAGGTCGTGGTTCGGGGACCGCCAGCCGAACTCGTACATCCAGGTCCCGCCGGTGCCGCCGGACGCGGCGTGCCGCTCGGCGAGCCGGTTGGCGGGGACCCGGAACAGGCTGTCGGTGATGATCGTCGCCATCAGCTCGCCGGACGCGGCGTCGGGGTGGCGCTCCCGGTAGGCGGCCGCGACCGCCGGCGGCACGCCCATCCCGGCGGTCGCGGCGAACACCAGGTCGTCGTTGACGGCGGCGGCGATCCCGGTCGGCATCAGGAACAGCCGGAACTCCTCGGAGGTGTAGCCGGCGAGCAGGTCGACGTCGCGTCCGGCGCCGTCGCGGACCGCGTCCTCGGGCCGCCGGGAGAGCAGTTCGCCGTCCAGCACGGGGGTGAGCGACATGCCGCCCGCGGCGGTCGTGGCGCCCCACCGGCCGGGGTCGGGCAGCGCGGTGACCTCGGCGGCGACGGCGGACTGGATCGGCAGGACCGCGGCCGGAGCGAGTCCGGCGAACCCTTCGGCGGTCGGTTCCACGCCGAGCCGGGCGGCCATCTCCTTGGTGACGAGCAGCGCGTCCGCCGGGTCCTGCGCGATGGATCCGGCGCCGCTCTGCGCGATCGCGCGGTGGAACAGGCCGAGGTCGAGGGAGAGCAGGGTGCTGACGCTCATCGCTCCGGCGGACTCGCCGAACACCGTGACGCGGGCGGGGTCGCCGCCGAATCCGGCGATGTTGTCGCGGACCCACTCCAGCGCGAAGATCTGGTCGAGCAGCCCCCGGTTGGCGGGCGCGCCGGGCAGATGCGCGAAGCCCTCGACGCCGAGCCGGTAGTTGATGCTCACGCAGACGACGCCGTCGCGGGCGAAGTTGCGGCCGTTGTAGACGTCGACGGCGCCGGACCCGTTGCGGAACGCGCCGCCGTGGATCCACACCATGACCGGCAGCCCGGACCCGCCGGGCTCAGGGGTCCAGACGTTCAGGTTGAGGCAGTCCTCCCCCGGGATGACCGGGTCGGGCAGGAGCCGGTCGTAGGGGCGCGGGTAGCCGGGCTTGGGCACCGTCGGCCCGTACTCGACGGCGTCCCGGACGCCGTCCCACCGCTCGGGCGGCTGCGGCGCCTTGAACCGGTTCGCGCCGAACGGGGGCGCCGCGTAGGGGATGCCGAGGAAGGCGGTGACGCCGTCCCTGGTCGTGCCGCGAACGTCGCCGTACGCCGTCCGAACGACCGCCTCCATGCCGCGCCTCCGATTCTAGAACGAAATTCGACAAATCAGAGAGTACGGGACGGGCGCCCTCGAGCGGAATGGGCCGGAATCAGCCGACGCCGTCGGCTCCGGAGCGGAGCATCCGGGTGAGGTAGTCGCGGGCGAAGGCGCGGATGGCGTCCTCGTCGTCCAGGGCGAGCCCGCCGCCCGGGACGAGCAGCAGCGACACCGCGACCCGCAGCAGCACCTCGGCGACGGCGTTGTGCTCCTCGGCCCGCTCGGGGCGGGCCCGGCGCAGCCGGTCGGCGAGGACGTCGCGGGCGGCGAGCATCACCGCGCCGCCGTTCATGCTGAGCTGCGGCAGGAACGCCTCCGGCTCGCTCTGCAGGACGCGGGTCATCAGCGGGTGCGTGCGGGCGCTCTGCAGGCCGGCCACGAACCCCTCGACCACCGCGTCCTCGGGCGACGCCAGGCCCTCGGTCGCGCGGGCGATCCCGGTCAGGAAGCGGCGGCACTCGCGCAGGATCACCGCCTGGAGGAGCTGCTCCTTGTTGCTGAACCGCCGGTAGATGGTGGTGCGCGCGACGCCGGCCCGCTTCGCCACGTCCTCCACGCTGACCCGGCGCAGCCCGTAGGTCTCGAACTCCCCGAGCGCGGCGTCCAGGATCCGGGCGTCGAGGCCGTCGCCGTCGGCGGCGGGATCGGAGAGGCGGGCGAGCAGCCCGTCCGCCCGGCGGTCGGACGGCGGGGCGCCGGTCAGGGAGGTCGCGTCCGTGGTCATGGACGCACCCTAACCGCCCCGAAGGCCCCGTCCGCGCCGGGCGGCGCAACATAGCTACAATTATCGTCGTTCTGTTCCACACGCGTCTCCCCCCGGCGGTGCCCATGACCGACCCAGCGCCCACACCCCTCGGCCCCGGCTCCCTGACCTGGCGGTACTTCGGCGACACCCGAATGCTGCTGGTCGGCCCGCGTGCCGCCGTGCTGCAGAACATGCTCCCGGCGCTCGGCCAGGGCGTCCTGGACCACTCGGTGTTCTTCTCCGAGACGTTCGCGCGGCTGAAGCGATCCGCCGGGCCGATCCTCGACACCGTCTACGGCGGCGACCGCTCCCCCGCGACGGGACGTCAGGTCCGCGACTTCCACGTCGGCATCAAGGGGACGATGCCGGACGGCTCCCGCTACCACGCGCTCGATCCCGAGACCTACTACTGGGCGCACGCGACCTTCCTCGACAGCATGCTCTACTGCATCGAGACGTTCGTCCGGCCCCTCGGCGAGGCGGAGAAGCGCCGCATCTACGAGGAGTCCAAGACCTGGTTCCGGATGTACGGGGTCAGCGACCGGGCCATGCCGGACGACTGGGAGGCGTTCCAGGCGTACTGGAAGCGGATGCTGGACGAGGAGATCGTCGCGCACAAGACCGCCCGGTACGGCGTCGGCTACGTCACCAAGGGCCTGCCCGCGCCGCCGAAGGTCCCGGCGCCGGTGTGGCGGGCGGTGTCGCCGCCGCTGAACGCGGTCGCCCGGTTCATCACGGTCGGCGGCCTCCATCCCCGGATGCGCGAGCTGCTGGACCTCCCGTGGAGCGCGGCCGACGAGCGCCGGTACCGCCGGTTCGCGGCGGTCGTCCGCCGCGGCAACGCGCTGTGGCCGCTGCTCCCGGACTCCGTCCGCTACCTCCCCCAGGCCCGCAGGGCCTTCCGCCGCGCCCGCACGCGGTGACGCTCACGCGCCGGAGCGGATTCTGGCGTCGTAGGTCTTGCGGGCCTCGGGGTCGTAGTCGAGGAAGATCGTGTCGAGGCCGTAGCGGCGGGCGACCGCCTGCTTCAGCCGGTCCGGCAGCAGCGCGCCGAACCTGATCTGCCGGCCGAGCGCCTTCGGCACCACGACCTGCGGGCGGGGACGGCCGATCAGCGCGGCGACCGCGGCGGCGATCTCCTCCGGCTCGCAGTTGCGCATCCCCTTCGGGCTGCGCGTCCCCGCGATCAGGTCGGTGTTGGTGAACGTCGGCAGCACCGCGCTGACGTGCACCCCCTTGCCCTGCACCTCCAGCCGCGCCGCCTCGGTGAACGCCACGACGGCCGACTTGCTGGCGTTGTAGAGGGCGAGGCCCGGCGTCGGCATCACCCCCGCGACGGACGCCACGTTGATCACGTGGCCGCGCCCGCGCGGCAGCATCCGGGCCAGCGCGAGCTTGGTGCCCAGCATGACGCCGTGCACGTTGATGTCCAGGCAGCGGCGGGCGTCGGCGTCGCTCTCGTCTGTGACGGGCCCGATCGGCATGATCCCGGCGTTGTTCACCAGGACGTCGAGCGGCCCGGCGGCGTCCTCGGCGTTCGCCAGGAACGTTTCGAACGACGCGCGGTCCGTCACGTCCAGCGGGAACGCGGCGGCGCCCAGCGACTCGCCCGCTTCCTTGACGGCGGCCTCGTCGATGTCGCCGACGACCACCGCCGCGCCCCGCGCCTTGAGCGCGCGGGCGGTGGCCAGGCCGATGCCGCGCGCCGCACCGGTGATCGCGATGACCTTGCTCACGGGGCCTCCTGAAGCCGGTCTAGGCGGACGGGCAGGCCGTCCTTCGGGGACGGCAGGGACGTGGTGTCCAACGGCCATTCGTACCGCGCGGGCACGCTCCACCGGTAGCGCTGGAGCACCTGGTGCAGGATCGTCTTCACCTGCATCCCCGCGAAGTACATCCCGATGCACTTGTGCGCGCCGCCGCCGAACGGCGACCACGCGTACTTGTGCACCTTGTCCTCGCGGCGCTCCGGCGAGAACCGGTCGGGGTCGAAGGTGTCGGGGTCCTTCCACCACTGCGCCATGCGGTGGTTGCTGAGCATCGGGACGACGACGGTCGTGCCGGCGGGGATGTGGTAGCCGAGGATCGAGGTGTCCTTGACGACCCGGCGCGGCAGCGCGGGGACGGGCGGGACCATCCGCAGCGACTCCTTCATCACCATGTCGATGCCGGTCAGCTCGTCCAGGTCCGCGTACTCCAGCGACGGCCGGCCGAGCCGCTCCGCCAGCGCGAACGACTCGTCGCGCAGCCGCTCCTGCCATTCGGGGTACTTGGCCAGGTAGTACGCCATCGTGGTGAGCGTGATGGTGGTGGTGTCGTGCGCCGCCATCAGCGCGAAGATCATGTGGTTGACGACGTCCTCGTCGGTGAAGCGCTGCCCGTCGTCGGTCTCCGCCTCGCACAGCGCCGCGAACAGGTCGTCGCCGCCGTCCCGGCGCTTGGCGGGCAGGTGCTGGTAGAAGAACGCCTCCAGCTCCCTGCGGGCCCGCAGGCCCTTGTTCCAGCGCAGGCCGGGGACGTTGAACCGGACGTAGGCGGTGCCGGCCCGAACGGCGTCGATGAACGCGCCGTTGACCCGGTCGGCCTCGGCGCGGTCCAGCTCGACGCCCATGAAGACGTCCGTCGCGAGGTCGAGGGTCAGCTGCTTGACGTGGTCGTAGACCTTGAAGCCGGATCCGGGGTCCCACGCCTCGACGCCCCGGACGATGCCGGGCACCATCGCGTCCATGTAGGCGCGCAGCCTCGGCCGGGTGAACGCCTGCTGCATGATCCGGCGGTGGTGCAGGTGCTCCTCGAAGTCCAGGAGCATGATGCCGCGGTTGAAGAAAGGCCCGATGAAGTAGCTCCAGGCGGGCCCGTTCGCGAACGCCTTGTCCCGGTTGACCAGTACCGCCTCGGCGGCCTCCGGGCCCTGGACGGTGCAGGTCCGCATGCCGAGCAGCCAGCCCCACGCGATCGGCCCGTACTCCTCGTAGCGGCGCCGGGCCATCCCGATCGGGTCGCGCATCACGCTGAGGGTGTTGCCGACGTACGGGATTCCGGGGACGCCGGGGACCGCCTTGAGACCGCTGCCCTCCGGCGGCGGCGCGAGCACGCTCGTCATGAACCCTCCGGACGCGCCGCCCGGACCGATGCCGGGCGTGCAACAAAAGTGCAGTTTCTGTCGCTTTGTTGTAACGCAGCGGACATCCGTAAGTCCAGGCTTACGCCAGGTTAGTTACGCCTCGGATCAGATCTGGCGCTCAGCGCGCCTCGCGGGCCGCGGGCGCGCGCAGCAGCCGCCGCCGCGCCGCCTCCGTCAGCGGACGGTACGCGCCCGCCCGGTCCCGGTAGTACACCCGGCCGTCGTCCGCGGCGGGGATGCCCTCCTCGCGCAGCGGGGCCGTCCGCAGCCGCCGCCCGGCCGTGACCGGCACCTCGTCCACCACCCGGACGATCGACGGCCGCAGCCCGGGATCGACCCGCAGCAACGCCTCCGACAGGTCCACCGGCTTCAGCCCGGCGCCCTCCGGAGCCGATCCGGCCCCGGCGCCGCCGCGCAGGCCGACCGCCGCCGCGGCGAGCTCGCCGTCGCCCGCCGGAATGCCGTAGACGGCGACGGTGTCGATGTAGGGCAGGTCGCCGAGCGCGTCGCGGATCGGCCCCGGCGGGACGATCCCCTCCGCCGTATGGATCAGCTCGGCGTCCCGCCCGACCAGCCAGAAGTCGCCGTCGTCGTCCCGCCGGAACAGGTCGCCGGTGATCGTCCACGCGTCCTCGGGGCGGAACACCCCGCGCACCGGGCGCGCCGCGGACCCCACCGCCGACGGCCGGACCCGCGCGAGCAGCATGCCGATCTCGCCGGGCCCGCACTCGACCGCGAGGCCGTCCGGGCCCTGCACGAGCCGGCCGCTCTCCAGGTCGTAGCGGGCCAGCCGCACCTCGGCGCTGCCCGGCAGCGGCCGGCCCAGCGAACCGGGCTTCTTGCCGCTGAGGTTCACCAGGACCGCCTCGCCCTCGGTGGAGGCGTAGAACTCCAGCACCCGCGCGGGCGCGAACCGGTCCTCGACCCGCCGCCACAGGTTGCGCGGCATCCCCGACCCGATGAACAGCCGGACGGCGTGGTGCCGCTCCGCCGGGTCCGGCGGCGCGTCGGCCAGGTCGCGCAGCAGCGTCCAGGTGTAGGACGCGACGGTCACCCCGTAGCGGCGCGCCTCGTCCCAGAACGTCTCCGGGTCGTAGCCGCCGGCGAGCGCCAGCCGCGCGCCGCCCGCGACCGCGCCGCCGAGGCTCATCAGCAGCGCCGACGGGTGCTGCAGCGGCGTGATGCTGTAGACGGTGTCGGCCGGCGACAGCGCGGCGGACGAGGCCGTGCCGAACGCCGACAGCGCCCACCGCCGGTTGGTGATCCGGCTCGCCCGCAGGTGCTCGCCGTCCCCGCTGAAGATCACGAACGCGAGGTCGCCGGCCCGGCCCGGGTTCGGCCGGTACCACTTCGGCGGCTCGACGGCGTCCGGGTCGATCCGCTCCATGTCGGTCAGCGGGCCCCGGTCGCCGCGTCCGGCGCCGCCGAGCACGTAGCCCTCCACCCCGTCCAGCCGGGCGGCGCGGGCCGCGTGCTCGGGGTCGGCGATGACCCGCGTGATCCCGCTCAGCGCGGCCTCCGCCGCCGGATCGCCGTCCGGGCGCAGCAGCACCGCGACCGCGCCGAGCCGGCTCAGCGCCGCGACCAGCGCCAGCGCCGTCGGCCGCGTCCCCATCAGCACGCCCACCGCGTCCCCGTGCCGGACGCCGATGTGGATCAGCCCCCGCACGATGGCGTCGATGCGCCGCTTCGCCGCGTCGTGGGTGTGCGCGCGCCCCTGGTAGAGGAAGAAGACCTCCGCCGGCATGCGCCGGGCCTGCTCGTCCAGCAGCAGCCCCATCGACATGCGGGTGTTGGAGTGGATCCGCTCCAGCCGGGCGAGCCGCGGCAGGTTCTGCGCCGCCTCGCCGGTCAGCTGCCGCGTCCCCTGGACGGCCCGCGCCGCCGTCCGGAACGCCGAGCGCGCGGCGTTCGTCCCGATGCCCATCGCCAGCTGCAGCCCGTAGCCGGCGGGCCCGCCGGGCAGGGCGGCCGGCGGCGCCTCCTCGTCCCCGTTCACCGGCGCGACGATCTCGGGCAGCTCCCCGTCGCCCTCGCGCCAGCGCACCCACGCCGCCACCGACGGCCACGTCCGCGAGATCGCGAGGCTGCCCACGACGAGCCCGAAATGCCCGGCTCGCAGGCACGCCTCGTACACCTGGGCGCGCGGCGCGGCCCGCCGGATCCCGCGCACCATCGGCGGCGCCGCGATCTCGTCGACCTCGCCGACGAAGGTCAGCACCGGGCACGTGATGTCGGCCAGCGTGACGAGGCGGTCGCCGATGACGAACCCGCCCGTGAGCATCCGGTTGTGCTGGATGAACTGCCGGATGAACTCGGCCAGCGCCGGGCCCGGCCACGACACCCAGCCCTCGCGCTCCAGGAACCGGCGCTGCCGCTCGCGCGGCGCCAGCCGCTCCCGGTCGTGCAGCTGCATGATGAACTCGGCCCGCGACCGCACCGACTTCACCGGGCTGAGCAGCTGGAACCCCAGCCGCGTCACCCAGCCCGGCACCGCGAACCCGCCGAGCATCCAGTCCGGGATCCGCTCGGCGCCCTCCGTCGCGATCCAGCTCGGCAGCCCGAACGGCAGCCCCACGCTGGTGTCGGCCGGGCTGCCGAACGTCACCACCGACGCGACGCCCTCGCTGCGCCGGTACGCGGCCGCCTGGTAGACGAACATGCCGCCCTGCGAGTACCCGGCGAGGTGCACGTCCCTGCCGGTGATCGCCCGGATCCGGTCGACGGCGTCGCTGACCGCCACCACGTGGTCGGTGACGGTGCGCTCCAGCCCGCCCGGCTCCCGCTCGGGGGCGCCGAAGTCGACCACCCACGGGTCCACGCCGAGGTCCCGCAGGACCCCGACCGCGCTGACCCGCGAGGAGATGTCGTACACCTCCGCCGTGATCATCAGCGGCGGGACGAGCAGCATCACCGGACCGTCCGCCGACTCCGGGAAGTAGTGCCGCAGCCGGTACACCCGCTGCTCGGTCACCACCTCGAACGGGGAGGCGTCCTCCTCGGTGTCGAGCCCGCCGAACCGGGCGACTTCCAGGGCGTTCTGGGCGGTGGAGCCCAGGCGGGATCCCAAACTCAGGAGCGCAGCGACCCGGGGGGCGTGGGGGGTCGTCCCCCCTCGAACTGCACGGAACAGGGACTTGGCAACCGGCATCGTCGACCCTTCAGAGCGTCAACGCCATGTTGTCCGTTATCACCGGCATTAGCAATTGGACGGCGCGTGCAGCGGCTCACTTCACCACGCGGGCACCGTCCATCTGCCCGTCCTTGAGCCGTTCCCACATGTAGCGGCGGCGCGGCTTGCCGCTGGACGTCCGCTGGATCAGCCCGGCGCCGACCACGATGGTCACCTCGACGTCCTCGCCGACCCGGCGGCGCAGCATCTCCCGCACCTCCGGCACCCACGCCTCGTCCTGCGTCTCGGCGAACAGCGCCAGGCCCTTCTGCCCGGCACCGGGCACGCCGACGACCACGATGCGGCCCTTCCCGAGCCCGCTCACCTCGGCGATCTTGGACTCGAGGTCCTCCACGTAGACCGACCGGCCGCGCACCTTGATGCTGTCGCCCATCCGGCCGAGCACGAACAGCTGCCCCTCGTGGAAGAAGCCCGCGTCGCCCGTGTAGACCTTCCCGTCGATGAACCGCGTCGACTTGGCCTCGGCGCCCGCGTAGTACCCGGGGCACGCCGACGCGCCGCCCACGACGATCTCGCCGAGCACGCCCGCGGGCATCTCGCGCCCGTCGTCGTCGACGATGGTGACGGGGACGTCCTCCTCCGGCGTCCCGCACCCGACGATCCACCCGGCCTTCGCCCCGCGCGACCGCGGGCCGAGCGTGTGCTCCTCCAGGATCCGCACCGGCTCCCCGAACGACAGCGACTGCGGATCGGGCCGGACGGCCAGCGGGTCGCGCAGCTCCTTGTCCATGGTGACCAGCAGCGTCGTCTCCGCCATCCCGTACGCCGGGCGGAACGCCGTGCGCGAGAACCCGAACGGCTCCAGCAGCTCCGCGAAGACCTCCAGCGAATGCGGGTCGATGGGCTCCGCGCCGATCAGCGCCATCTTCCAGCCCGACAGGTCGAGCCCCTCCAGCTGCTCCGGCTTCACCCGCCGCGCGCAGTAGGCGTAGGCGAACGGCGGCGCCGCCGTGTGCTGGGCGTCCGCGAAGCACCGGATCCACCGTGCGGGGTCGCGGATGAAGTGGTCGGGACGCATCAGCCGCAGGTTCCCCTGCCGCGCGATCGGGGTGATGAACGTCCCGATCAGGCCCATGTCGTGGTACAGCGGCAGCCAGGACGCGACGACGTCGGTGTCCTCGAACCCGGCCGTCCGCGCGATCAGCTCGCAGTTGGCCTCCAGGTTGTCCCAGGTCACCATGACGCCGCGCGGCGCGCCACTGGACCCGGAGGTGAACTGCAGCAGGGCCAGCTCCCCGGCGGGCTGCACCGCGGCCTCGGCCTCGGCCCGCCGCGGCAGCCACGGGCCCCCGTCCAGGCCCGCCTGCGCCATCGCGCGTCCCGCGTAGTCCGAAAGCCCCTCGGACGCGACGACCAGCGCCGGCCGGGCCTGCGCCAGGATCGCCGCCACGTGCGCGACGTAGTCGTCCCCGTCCTGGAACAGCGGCGGCGTGATCAGGCACACCGTGGCGCCGGCCGCCCACACCGCGAAGTAGGTCTCGACACAGGTGAAGTCCGTGGGCAGGATCAAGCAGACCACGTCGCCGGGCCGGACGCCCTCCTCGATCAGCGCTCCGGCCGTGCGGCGCGCCGCGGACGCCAGCTCACCGTAGCCGCGGAAGTCCCAGCCGCCGTCGTCGGCCGCCAGGTGGACGCCGCGTCCGGTGTTCGGCTTGTCCAGCCAGTCCCGCAGCGCAGATGCCATCGTGTCCCCTTCGACATGCTTGCTCGGTCACCCACGTGACTCGCGGGTAACTTCACCAGCACCTCGCATCCGGCGTCAACCGGCCCGACCGGCAAACAGACCGGCCGGTCATTTGGAGAGATCCAACAACTCAGACACGCTCCGGTTTGTCACCCCGGGCGGCCTCCAGACCCCGCGCCGCACCCCGCCACCCGACCAGCACCAGGCCCAGGAACACCAGCGCGACCAGCACGAACGTGAACGCGATCCCCTGCCCCGAAACGACTCGCAGGACCATCCCCACCGCGACCGTCGACAACCAGACGCCGACCCCCACCGGCACCGCATCGGCCCGCCGGCGCCACACCCGCAGCAAGGCCCACCCCGCCGCGATGCCCACCAGGAACGGCCACGCGGTACCGAGGAACCCGCTCACACTTCCGGCCTCGTCATGCGAGCTACGCCCGATCCCCACGAACACGAGCACGCAGCAAACATCGAGCACACCCGCCACCACGTTCCGCATAACTCCAGGTTATGTCCGCCTTCCCGAAGCCCCGCGACGCCCCCGGCACATCGTTCTACGATGCTTCCATGACGATCGTCCTGGTGCACGGAGCCTGGCACAGCCCCTGGTACTGGCGGGAGGTGACGCCCCACCTGAACACCCCGGCCGTCACCGTGGACCTGCCCAGCTGCGGCCCCGCCCACGGCGACCTGCACGACGACGCCCGGGCGATCAAGGAGGCCCTCGACGCCCACACCGACGTCACCCTCGTCGCCCACTCCTACGGCGGCATGCCCGCGACCGAAGCCGCCGCGGGCCACCCCGCCGTGCGCCACCTCGTCTACGTCGCCGCCTACAACGCCGACGAGAACGAGACGCTCATGACCTTCGCCGCCATGGCCGGCACCGAACCCAACATCAACCCCCAGGTCGACTGCGACTTCCAGGACGGCCTCCTGGTCTTCAAACCCGACCGCGCCGAGGACGTCCTCTTCCACGACTGCCCGGACCCCCGCGAGGCCGCAAGCCACCTACGCCCCATGGCCCCGCCCTTCGCCCAGCAGTCCCCCGACAGCATCGCCTGGAAGACGATCCCCTCCACCTACGTCATCTGCACCGAAGACCGCGCGACCGCCGTAGGCGTCCAGAGAACCCTCAGCACCCGCGCCGCCCACGTCCACGAACTCCCCTCAAGCCACTCCGCCTTCCTCTCCCACCCCACCGACCTGGCTGAGATCATCAACGCCGCCTCTTGATCATGGAAGGATGAAACGGTCGTGGCGGACCCTTTAGGAAGAAGCCCTCATGACCGACACCTCACCTCCCGTGGACCTGCGCACGGACGTGCCGCATCCCGCCCGGGTGTACGACTTCTACCTCGGCGGCAAGGACCATTTCGGGGCCGACCGCGAGTTCGGCCGCAAGATCCTGAGCCTCTGCCCGCAGTTGCGGCCGCTGGCCCAGGCCAACCGCAGGTTCCTGGCCCGCTCCGTCGGCGTGCTCACGCGCGACTACGGGGTCCACCAGTTCCTCGACCTCGGCACCGGCCTGCCGACCTCGCCGAACCTGCACGAGGTCGCCCAGGGCGTCGCTCCCGAGTCCCGGGTGGTGTACGTCGACAACGACCCGATCGTCCTCGTCCACGCCCGCGCGCTGCTGACCAGCCGCCCGGAGGGCTCCACCGACTACGTGGACTCCGACGTCGTCGACATCGACCGCATCATGCAGCAGGCGGCCCGGACGCTGGACTTCAGCCGACCCGTCGCCGTCAGCGCGCTGGCCCTGTTCCACTTCCTGCCCGATCCCGCCCCCGCCGACCTGCTGGCGAGCCTCCGCGACCGCCTGGCGCCCGGCAGCTTCCTGACGATCAGCCACGTCCTCCCGGCGCTGCGCGAGGTGGCCGAGGCGTACCAGGGCGCGATGGGCCTGGGCACCCTGCGCGGCAAAGACGAGATCACCGCCCTGTTCGGCGATTTCGAACTCCTGGACCCCGGCCTTGTGGACCCGTACCTGTGGAGGCCCGACCTGGCCCCTCAGGAAGCGGCCCCCATCGAGGAACTGGCCGGCCTAGGCGCAAGCGCCGTGGCCCGCAAACCAACCAACTAACCAGGTCACCGGTGCCGGGTGTACAAGGCGAGCCGGGGGTGACCGCCGCGAGGGCCATACCGGCTGGTGATCGGCAGCATGCCGTAGAGCAGCCCCCCGTACAGCCCTGCCCGCGCCGAGTACAGACGCTTGCCCAGCACGGCTACCCCCGCCACCGCGACCGCCGAGGGCGCACGCGTGACCACCTCGCTGGTGCCCAACTCCGTCACTAGGCAATACAGCATGTGGACGGCGTCGATGCGGTCCGTGAACTCACGGATGCCGCCGACGCCGGAATGCCCGACCACCACGCTCACCGACTCGTCGCGCATGCAGATCCCCAACGTGACAACGCCGGCGACCCCCGGGTACAGCCGCCCGCGCCCCTCTCGCCAGGCGGCGGTCGACGTCATGCACTCCCTTTCGCCGACGGCCGCACTTTCGCGCACGTGGACGGCGATCAGAGCAACGCCCACAGAAGAAAACCTTGCGAGTTCCCCTCTAACGAACTGGTCACTCAAGCTGCGCAACAGGAATACATGCAGAAGCGCGAAGGGCGAAGCCCGAGCGTGAGGCCCGAGCGTGAGGCGAAGGGCGAAGCCCGAGCAGGGGGCAAGGGGCGAAGCCCCAAAACAGGGCGCAGAGCAACAACCCGCACCGACAAGGGGGCGTGGGGGCGGAGCCCCCACATCGGGGGGCCCGGGGGGTCGCCCCCCGAAAACGGCGAAGGGCCCTCCGGGGAGCAGGCGAAGCCTGCGACCAGGAGGACCCTAGGACCCGTAGCGGGGGCAGGATTTGAACCTGCGACCTCTGGGTTATGAGCCCAGCGAGCTACCGAACTGCTCCACCCCGCGGTGATGTCTTAACTCTATGGGGCGGTGGGTGCTTGCGCAAACCGGTTAGGGCGGGGGCGTGGCGGTGGCGTGAACGGGGGCTTGGAGGGCGGCGGTGAGCATGGCGGTGAGGTCGGCGGTGAAGGTGTCGTGGTCGAGGAGGGTGGGGTCGGGGTGGCCGGGTTCGATGCGGCCGGTGCGGTCGGCGAGGGCGGCGGTGAGGAAGGCGATGGCGACGGCGATGCGCTCGAGGGCGAGGGGTTCGGGGAGGCGGGCGCGGCAGGCGGTCTGGAGGAGGTCGAGCTGGCGGGTGAGGGCGGTACCGGCGAGGAGGGGCGGGACGCGGTGGCCGCGGATGCCGGCGCGGCCGGCGAGCTGGGCGGTGATGCGCAGGAAGTCGCGGCCTTCGGGGGTGCGGAGTTCGGCGGTGGTGGGTTCGACGATGGCGGCGACGACGGCGTGCAGGTCGGCGGGGTCGAGGGTGGGGAGGGAGGCGGCGCGGGCGGGTTCCATGCGGTCGACGCCGGCGCGGAGGATGGCTTGGAGGAGGCCTGCGCGGGAGCCGAAGTGGTAGGTGATGGCGGAGTCGTTGCCCTGTCCGGCGAGGGCAACGATGTCGCGGGTGCGGGCGGCGTCGATGCCTTCGGCGGCGAAGAGGCGGGCGCCGGCGCGGATGAGGCGGTTTCGGGTGGCGCTTGCGTCTCTCGGCACGCGATGATACTAACAGGGGGCGTTAATAACGGTGCTCGTTATAACCCTCGGAGGGCCGCGCCATGGACGACGTCTACGACCCGTTCGATCCCGGATTCCAGGCCGACCCGTACCCCGCGTACCGGCGGCTGCGCGACGACGATCCCGTCCACCGGCACGACGGCCCGCCGTTCTGGGCGCTGTCGCGGTTCGAGGACATCTGGGCGGCGACGCGCGACGCGGAGACGTTCTCGTCCGCGCAGGGCCTGACGTTCTATCCGGACGAGATCGGCACGCTGGGCCTGGCGCCGACGATCGTGATGCTGGATCCGCCGCGCCACACCGTCCTGCGCAGGCTGGTGAGCCACGGGTTCACGCCGCGCCGGATCGCGGCGCTGGAGGAGATGCTGCGCGCGTTCGTCCGGGAGAACATCGCCCGGATGGAGCGGAAGGCGGCCGACGGCGAGATCCCCGACCTGCACGGCGACTTCTCCGCGCCGCTTCCGACGTTCGCGCTGGCGCACCTGCTGGGCGTCCCGGAGGAGGACCGGGCGCGGTTCACCCCGTGGGTGCGGGCGCTGACGACGCTCCAGGACGACGGGTTCGACCTGAAGGCGTTGAAGGACGACGCGGTCGCCGCCGTCGGGGAGATGTTCGAGTACTTCACCGGCGTGATCCAGGCTCGCCGGGACGACCCGTCCGACGACCTGATCAGCGCGCTGACGGTGGCCGAGGCGGACGGCGAGCGCCTCACCGACTGGGACATCCTCGGGTTCTGCTTCGTGATGGTCGCGGGCGGCAACGACACCACCGCCAACCTGATCTCGCACGGGGTCGCGCTGCTGGACACCGACCACGCGCAGCGCGAGCGGCTCGCGGCCGACTTCTCGCTGATCCCGAACGCGCTGCTGGAGTTCCTGCGGCTGGAGGCGTCCGTGCAGGCCCTCGGGCGGACGACGACGCGCCCGGTCACGGTCCGGGGCACCGAGATCCCCGCAGGGCAGAAGGTGATGATGCTGTTCGGGGCCGCGAACCGGGACGAGCGGGAGTTCGGCCCGACCGCCGGCGCGCTGGACGTCACCCGGGAGATCCCGCGCCACCTGGGCTTCTCCAGCGGCGTCCATTTCTGCATCGGCTCGCACCTGGCGAAGCTCCAGGCGCGCGTCGCCCTGGAGGAGCTGCTGAGGGCCCATCCGCATGTGGGCGTGGACCGGGCGAACGCCCGGCGCATCGCGTCCCCGTTCACGCGGGGTTGGATCTCCCTCCCGGCGACCGGGCTCGGATAAGCGAGGGCGGGCCGCTCACCCGGCCGACGGCGCGGGCGAGGGGTCGCCGGTCCAGCCGAAGGGCGCCTGGAAGAGGCAGCTCACGCTGGCGAACTGCCCCTTGGCGGAGCGTTCCTGGATGACCTTGCCGTCCACGGAGATGCTGCAGTGGACGGTCCCGGCCTCGATCCCGGTGTTCCCGCCGATGCTCAGGAAGGTGAAGCGCGTGGCCTCGTACTTCTTGCTCCACGGCGGCTTCACCGACTCCCGGGTCATGCCGCCGTCCGGCGGGAAGATCATGACCGACAGGGGCGACACGCTCCCCGTCACCTTGTAGACGATCTTGTGGACCGCCGGTTCGGTCGGGGACGGGGACGCGGAGGTCGTCAGGGCGGTGGCGACCGGGGACGACCGGCCGCTCCCGGCGCTCACCCCACCGCCGTCCGGGGGGCCGCTGAGGACGGCGAGCGCGACGGCGGCGACCACGATGGCGGCGACGGCGAGCGCCGCACCCGCCGGGACCAGCACCCGCGCGGACGGCCGGCCCCCGCGCGGCCGTCCGGGCAGGACCGCCGTTCCCGGGTTCGTCGCCGGGCCCAGGTGCGCGAACCCCAGCGGGGGCGGACCGGCGGGCGGCGGGACCACGGGAGGCGGCGGGGTCATCGGGCCGTGCCCGGTGGCCCGCAGGTAGGACGCGACGGCGGCGGCGCTCGCCGGACGCTGTTCCATCGACTTCGCGAGCAGGTCGAGGAGGAGCCGCTCCAGCTGCGGCGGCACGTCCGGGCGGACGGCGCCCACGCGCGGCGGCGGCTCGTTCAGGTGCGCGTACAGCAGGCCGGGCAGTCCGGAGCCCGAGCGGAAGGGGGGCGCACCGGTCAGGAGCTCGTGCAGGACGCACCCGAAGGCGTAGAGGTCGGACCGGAAGTCGGCGGCCTCCCCGCGGAACTGCTCGGGCGCCATGTAGAGGGGGGTGCCGACGGACCCGCCGTCCTGGGTGAGCCGCGTCGCGGCGTCGGCGAGGCCGGCGATGCCGAAGTCGCACAGCTTGAGGCGCCCGTCGGCGAGGACGAACAGGTTCGCGGGCTTGATGTCGCGGTGCACGATCCCGCGCGAGTGCGCGGCGGCGAGGGCGTCGGCGAGCTGGACGGCGAGGGCGACGGCCTCGGCCACCGGCAGCCCGCCGGGGTGCCGGCGCACGATCGTGCGGAGGTCCTCGCCTTCGAGGAGCTCCATCACCAGGTAGGCGAGGCCGTCGCCGGTGCGTCCGACGTCGAACACGACGGTGATGCCGGGATGCTGGAGCGCGGCGGCGGCCTCCGCCTCCCGCTCGAAGCGGTCCATCGCGCCCGGCACGTCCACGAGTTCGGCGGGCAGCGCCTTGACGGCGACCGGGCGGCGCAGCCGGGCGTCGACGGCGCGCCAGACCTCGCCCATGCCGCCGCGGCCGATCAGGCTCTCCAGCCGGTACCGGCCGTCGAGTTCCGTTCCGGCGGCGAGCCGGGGCCCGTCCGTCATGCCCGCCTCCCGGCGGCCTTCGCGCTCACGAGCCGATTATGCGTTCAGACGAACGCTGTTGTCCATTTGACTCGCGCGCCGGCCGGGGGACGGGACGCCTGACGCCCGCGGTCGGGAGCGGGATCCCGGCCGCGGGCGCCACGCCGCAGGACGGCGTCAGCCCATGTGCGGGTACCGGTAATCGGTCGGCGGCACGAACGTCTCCTTGATCGAGCGCGGGGACGTCCAGCGCAGCAGGTTGAACACCGAGCCGGCCTTGTCGTTGGTGCCGGACGCGCGGGCCCCGCCGAACGGCTGCTGCCCGACGACGGCGCCGGTCGGCTTGTCGTTGACGTAGAAGTTGCCGGCGGCGTACCGGAGCACCTCGGAGGCGTGCGCGATCGCGGCCCGGTCGGTGGCGACGACGGCGCCGGTCAGCGCGTAGTCGGCGACCGACTCCATCTGCGCGAGCATCTCCTCGTACCGGTCGTCGTCATAGACGTGGACGCCGAGGATCGGCCCGAAGTACTCCGTCCGGAAGATCTCGTTCTCGGGGTCGTCCGACACCAGGACGGTCGGCCGCACGAAGTACCCGACCGAGTCGTCGCAGGTGCCGCCCGCGACGACCGCGACCGACGGGTCCTGCTTCGCCCGGTCGATCGCCGCCTTGTTCTTCGCGAACGCCCGCTCGTCGATCACCGCGCCGATGAAGTTGGACAGGTCGGACACGTCACCCATGGTGAGGCCCTCCACCTCGTCCACGAGCCGCTCCTTGAACCCGTTCTCCCAGATGGAGCGCGGGACGTAGGCGCGCGACGCGGCGGAGCACTTCTGCCCCTGGTACTCGAACGCGCCGCGCACCAGGACGGTCTTCAGCACGTCCGGGTCGGCGGACGGGTGGGCGACGACGAAGTCCTTGCCGCCCGTCTCGCCGACGAGCCGCGGATAGCTCCGGAACTTCTCGATGTTGCTCCCGACCGTCTTCCACAGGTGCTGGAACGTCGCGGTCGAACCGGTGAAGTGGATGCCGGCGAGCTCCGGATGCGCGAGCGCCACCTCCGACACGGCCAGGCCGTCCCCGGTCACCAGGTTGATGACGCCCGGCGGGAGTCCGGCCTCCTCCAGCAGCCGCATGGTCAGCACGGCCGCGTAGGTCTGCGTCGGCGACGGCTTCCACACCACGACGTTGCCCATCAGCGCGGGCGCGGTCGGCAGGTTCGCGGCGATCGCGGTGAAGTTGAACGGGGTGATCGCGTAGACGAACCCCTCCAGCGGCCGCAGGTCCGACCGGTTCCACACGCCGGGGCTGCTGACCGGCTGCTCGGCGAGCAGCCGCCGCGCGTAGCTCACGTTGAACCGCCAGAAGTCGACCAGCTCGCACGGGCTGTCGATCTCCGCCTGCTGGACGGTCTTGGACTGCCCGAGCATCGTCGCGGCGAGGATCGTCTCCCGCCACGGCCCGGCGAGCAGGTCGGCGGCGCGCAGGAAGACCGCGGCGCGCTCGTCGAACGGCAGCGCCCGCCACGCCGGAGCGGCCTCGAGCGCGGCGCCGATCGCGTCGCGGGCGTCGCCGGCCGTCGCGGTCCCGAACGTCCCGAGCACCGACGCGTGCCTGTGCGGCTGCACCACGGCGACCTTCGCGCCCGCGCCCAGCCGCCGCTCGCCGCCGATCGTCATGGGCAGGTCGGCGGGGGCCGCGGCGGCCAGCTCCGCCAGCTTCGCCTCCAGCCGGGCCCGCTCGGCGCTGCCGGGCGCGTACCCGCGCACCGGCTCGTTCGCGGGCGTCGGAACGGTGGTCACGGCGTCCATGGAAGGGGCCTCCTAGTGAGAGACGAACGAACGGAGAAAGAAGACGAGGTTGGCGGGCCGTTCGGCCAGGCGGCGCATGAAGTAGCCGTACCAGTCGCTCCCGTACGGCACGTAGACGCGCATCCGGTGGTCCTGCGCGAGCCGCCGCTGCTCACCGGCACGGATGCCGTACAGCATCTGGAACTCGTAGGAATCGGGCGACCGGTCATTCGTGATCGCCAGCGTCCGCGCGATGTCGATCAGCCGCGGGTCATGGCTGCCGACCATCGGGTAGCCGTCCCCGGTCATGAGCACCCGCAGGCCCCGCACGTAGGCGCGGTCGATCTCGGCCCTGCTCTCGAACGCCACCGACGCGGGTTCCGCGTAGGCGCCCTTGACGAGCCGGACCCGCGACCCCTCGTGCGCCAGGTCGCGCAGGTCGCCCTCCGTCCGGCGCAGCATCGCCTGGATCGCGACACCGGTCCGCGGGAAGTCGGCCCGCAGCTTGCCGAGGACCTCCAGCGTGGAATCGACGGTGGTGTGGTCCTCCATGTCCAGGGTGACCGTCATGCCCGCCCGGTCGGCCGCCGAGCAGATCTCCCGGGCGTGGTCCAGGGCGAGATCGCCGGGCAGCGCCTGCCCGAGCGCCGACAGCTTCACCGACGCGTCCGCGCCGTCCGCCAGGCCCCGCTCGGCGAACGCGTCGAACATCGCCAGGTAGGCGTCCCGCGTGGCCTCGGCCTGCGCCCGCTCGCGCGTGTACTCGCCCAGGTGGTCCAGCGTGACCCGGAGCCCGTCGCCGGTCAGCTCCCGCACCGCCCGGACGGCCGCGTCCAGGTCCTCCCCGGCGACGAACCGGTCGACGACCCGCCGCGTCAACGGCACGGAGGTCACCAGGCCGCGCGTCCGGTCGCTGCGCGCGGCGGCAAGCAGAAGGGGGCTGAGCATGAGGGCCTCCTACGAAGTCGGTCACCTCGCACGTTAGGAGCCGGAGCCCGTCATCTCGTATAGTCAAATGCCACTTTCATTCGACTCCCTCTTCATACAGATGTCACATGGCCCCTGACCTGCAAGAGATCGTGGAACTCGCCGCCGACCTCCTCGGCGCCCCGGCGACCCTGGAGGACCGCGACTTCCACCTCGTCGCCTACGCCGCGCACGGCGACACGATCGACCCCGTCCGGATGGACTCGATCCTGCACCGCCGCGCGACCGAGGCCGTCCGCACCCGCTTCGAGTCCCACGGCATCGCCCGCGCCACCGGGCCCGTCCGCATCCCCGCCGACCACGCGCTCGGCCAGCTCGGCCGGCTCTGCCTGCCCGTCCGCTGGAACAACGTCACCTACGGCTACCTCTGGCTGCTGGACGACCAGGAGCGCATCACCGACGCCGCCCGCGCCATGCCCCTCTGCGAGCGCGCCGGCCTCCTCATGGCCCGCCAGGCCCGCGAACGCGACGACCTCGGCTGGAAGGTCGCCGACCTCCTGTCCGCCCAGCCCGACGTCCGCGCCCAGGCCGCCAACGAGCTCGCCGAGGCCGGCGTCCCGGACCCGCCGCTGGCCGTCGCGGTCCTGCGCACCCCGAGCACCGACCCGCTCAACCCGTGGCTGCTCCCCCACTCCGTCCTCGCCACGGTCTGGCAGCGCGACCACGTCCTGGTGATCCCGGCGTCGGCGGCCCCGCACGCCATCGTCGACCGCGCCCGCCGCCTCCTGGAGGAGCGCACCGGCCCCGTCCACGCGGGCTTCTTCTCCCCCTGCCCGACCCTGGAGACCGTCCACGAGGGCTGGCTGCGCGCCCGCGTCGCCGCCCGCACCGCCGCCGCCGGCGAGACCCGCGACTGGACGTCCCTGGGCGTCCTGCGCCTCCTGCGCGCCGCCGGCGACGAGGCGCTCGTCCAGACGACCCGGACCCCGGGGACCGAGCGCCTCCTCGACCACCCCGACCTGGCCCGCACCGCCCGCACCTACCTGGACCGGGCGGGCAACGTCCAGAAGACCGCCGAGGCCCTCAACATCCACCGGCAGACCCTCTACCACCGCCTCCGCCGCATCGAGGAACTGACGGCCCTGACCCTGGCCGACGGCCAGGACCGCCTCACCCTCCACCTGGCCCTCACCCTCGCCCCCTACGTCGGCCAGGAGCGCAACGCCGAGACCTGATCAGGACTCGGCGAGACGAGCGTGCAGGCTCCGCAGCTCCCGCTTGAGGATCTTTCCGCTCGGGTTCTTCGGCAGCGACTCCGCCAGCACCACGTACTTCGGCCGCTTGTACCCCGCGAGCCGGTCCCGCACATGCGCGTGCACGTCGTCGACGCTCAGGGCGGCCCCTGGCCTCGGCACGACGACCGCCGTGACGGCCTCGATCCAGCGCGGATGGCCGATGCCGAAAACGGCGACCTCCGCGACGCCGTCCAGCTCGTAGATCGCCTCCTCGACCTCCCGGCTGGCGACGTTCTCCCCGCCCGTCTTGATCATGTCCTTCTTGCGGTCGACCACGGACAGGTAGCCGTCCTCGGTCATGACCCCGAGGTCGCCCGAGTGGAACCACCCGCCCCGGAACGCCTCCTCGGTCTTGCCCTCGTCGTTGTAGTACCCCAGCGCCGCGTGCGGGCTGCGATGCACGATCTCGCCGACCTCACCCGCCGGCACCGGATTCCCGTCGTCGTCGACGAGCATCGTCTCCACGTTGACGGCCGCCCGCCCCGCACTGCCGGCCCGCTCCAACTGCTCGTCCGGACGCAGGATCGTCGCGAGCGGCGCCATCTCCGTCTGCCCGTAGAAGTTCCACAACCGCACGTCCGGCAGCCGTCGCAGCAGCTCCCGCAGCACCTCCACCGGCATCGCGGACGCCCCGTAGTACCCCTTCCGCAGGCTGGACAGGTCCCGCCGGTCGAAGTCGGGATGCCGCAGCAGCGAGATCCACACGGTCGGCGGGCAGAACAGCTTCGTGGCCTTCTCCCGCTCGATCGTCTCCAGCAGCACCGCCGGGTCGGGCCCCGGCAGGATCACGCTGGTCGCGCCCAGATACACGTCCACCGAGAAGAAGCAGTCGAGCTGCGCGCAGTGGTACATCGGCAGCGCGTGCACCTCGACGTCATCGGCGGACATCTCCCCGTCGACGATGCAGCTCACATACTGGCTGATCAGCGACCGGCTGGTCAGCATCACGCCCTTGGGCCGCGACTCGGTCCCCGACGTGTACATCAGCCGCAGCGGATCGTCGTCCCCGACCAGCACGTCCGGCGCCGCGGCGGAACCGTCCCGGCACCACCCGTCGACGTCCTCCCACCCTTCGGACGCCCCGCCGATCCGCCCCCGCACCCCGCCCTCGACACCGGCCGCCGCCAGCGCCTTCTCCGCCACGGGCACCAGCGCGCCCTCGGCCACGATCCCGGACGCGCCCGAATGCCCGAGGATGTAGGCGATCTCATCGGCGCCCAGCATGAAGTTGACCGGCACCAGCACGACGCCCAGCTTCGCCGTCGCGAACGCCAGCACCGCGTACTGCCAGCAGTTGTGCGACAGAAGAGCGAGCCGGTCGCCCTTCCCCAGCCCCCGCCCCGCCAGCGCGTTCGCCGCCCGGTTCACCGCCGCGTCGAACTCCGCGTACGTGAACCGCCGCTCCCCGTCGACCACCGCGAGCTTCCCCGGATACCGCCGAGCCGTCCGATGCAGCAGATCGCCATAGGAGTGCTGCCGGGCACGCGCCACCGACGAGGACATGAGACACCACCATTTCCGGACGAACCACCTGCTCAAGTGATCTGGATCATAGTGGCCGGGTGCGGGCCAGCAGCAGTGTCACGTCGTCCTCGGCGCGCTCGGTCACCATGGTGTCGATCACGCTCGTGCAGAGGCCGTCCAGCGACGCGCCGCCGCCGGCCAGTGCGGCGCTCAGGCGCCGCATGCCCTCCCCGAGGTCGGACTCGCGGCGCTCGATCAGCCCGTCGGTGTAGAGGGCCAGCAGGGTCCCCCCTTCGAGTTCGAACTCGACGGACCGGTGCGAGCCCAGCCCGAGCCCGATCGGCGTGCCGGTCGGAAGGTCGGGGAAGGCGGCCTCGCCGCCGGGCCGGACGACCGCCGGCGGCAGATGCCCGGCCGAGGCCATGACGCAGCGCCGCGTGGCCGGGTCGTAGAGGACGTACAGGCAGGTGGCGGCGATCGGGGACAGCGCGCTGCGGTCTTCCTCCTCGTCCTGCCGGGCGTACAGCTCGTCGAGGCGGCTGAGCAGCTCGTCCGGCGGGAGGCCGAGGTAGGCGAGCGTGCGCATGGCGGTGCGCAGGCGCCCCATGCTCGCGGCGGCGTTGATGCCGTGCCCGGTCACATCGCCCACGACCAGCGCGATGCGGGAGTCCTCCAGCGGGATGGTGTCGTACCAGTCCCCGCCCACGCCCTGGTGAACGTCCGAGGGCAGGTAACGCGAGGCCAGGTCGATGGCGTCACCGCCGCACAGCTTCCGCGGCAGCAGTTGCCGCTGCAGGGCGAGGGCCGCGTCGTGCTCGACGGTGTACTGGCGCGCGTTGTCCAGGCTCAGCGCGGCCCGGGCGGCGAGCTCCTCGGCGAGCAGCAGGTCGTCCCTGGTGAAGGGCGTCTCGTCGACGGTACGGATGAAGGTGGCGACCCCGAGGAGCCTGCCGCGCGCCTTCAGCGGGACCATCATCAGCGTGTGCATGCCCATCGTGCGCACGACGTGGGCGCGGTGCGGGTCGTCGTCGAGCCAGGTCCCGGGCGAGATGTGCACCACGGGCTCGAAGTACGAGGTGCCGGATTCCAGGACCGCGCTGAGCGGGGACGAGGGCGGCACGTACACCGGCTGGCCCTGCGGCCACAGCGCGTCGGGGACCCCGCCCTGCACCGAGGTGAGGGCGGCCCGGCGGAACACCGGGAAGCCCGTCTCCATCGGCCCCAGACGCTCCAGGGGCCGGGGCCCCGGCATGACCGCTTCGGTGAGGTCGACGCTGACGTAGTCGGCCAGGCGCGGCACGGCCAGGTCGGAGAGTTCCTGCGCGGTCTGCTGGACGTCGAGGGTGGTGCCGATCTCGACGCTGGCCCGCCGCAGCAGCGCCAGGCGTTCGCGGGCCCTGCTGTAGGTGATGTCGATGGCCGTCAGGCAGACGCCGAGATGGCGTGCGTCGAGGCCGTCCACCCGGAACAGGAAGGTGGAGAAGGTGCGTTCCTCGCCGTCCCGCGACCAGCGCACCTCGCGGTCCAGCACGGGCTCGCCATCGGCGAGCACCGTGCGGACCAGTTCCGGTGGGGCCACGGAGCCGTCCTCGGGCAGGGGCCGGCCGACCTGGAAGTAGGGGAACACGCCCTCCAGCCGCTGCGCCCGCTCGTTGCGCCAGGCCGACCGCAGGTCGGTGTCCCAGGCGACCATCACGACGGGGGCGGCGGCGAGCAGCGGCTCCAGCACCGAGGTGCCGATGGTGAAGGCCGCGGCGGGTATCGCCGCGATCACCCAGGCGGGCGCGCCGCCCGGGGTGTCGATGCGGATCCGCTCGGAGCGCGTGACGATCTGCGTACCGTCCCGGTGGCGAAGGTCCAGCATCCCGACCCGGTGGTCCTCGTCGCCCTGCCCGCCCCGCCACGTCCAGATCCGCTCCGCGCGGTCCCGTTCCATCCGCAGGTCGGTGCCCGGCCGTCCGAGGATCTCCTCGGACCGGTAGCCGAGGAGCTCCTCGGCCATCTTCGACCAGCCGACCATGACGCCCTCGGCGCTGAGCACCCCGATCGCCGGAACAGGAGCGTCCGCCTCCCGCCCCCACATGCGGCTCCGAACCATAATCGCCATACAACCACGCCCGACAGGCGAAACCCCAGCTGACCTGCACCAACAGCAAACCCCCAAGGAACAGCAAAGGGCGAAGCCCAAGCGAGGCAAGGGGCGAAGCCCCAAAGCGTGCGCCGGGAGCGTGGGGGCGAAGCCCCAATGGGGGCAAGGGGCGAAGCCCCAAAAACAGGGCGCAGAGCAACAACCCGCACCAACAAGGGGGCGTGGGGGCGGAGCCCCCACATCGGGGGGCCCGGGGGGTCGCCCCCCCGAAAACGGCGAAGGGCCCTCCCGGGAAGCAGGCGAAGCCTGCGACCAGGAGGACCCTAGGACCCGTAGCGGGGGCAGGATTTGAACCTGCGACCTCTGGGTTATGAGCCCAGCGAGCTACCGAACTGCTCCACCCCGCGGTGATGACTCAAGCCTATGGGGCGGGGGTTGCTTGCGCAAACCGGGCCCGGAGGGGTCACTTGGTGCAGGCGGGGACGGTGCCTTTGCCGGTGGTGATGGCGTTGAGGGCCTGGACGGCGGAGTGCAGGGTATCGGCGCGGACGAGGCGGAGGCCGTCGGGGCGGGCGCCGAGGGCTTCGGAGCAGTTCTTCTGGGGGGTGAGGAAGACGGTGGCGCCGGCGCGGCGGGCGGCGACCATCTTCTGCTGGATGCCGCCGATGGGGCTGACCTGGCCGTTCGGGTCGATCTCGCCGGTGCCGGCGATGAACTTGCCGGCGCTGAGGGGGCCGGGGGTGAGCTTGTCGTAGATGGCGAGGGCGAACATGAGGCCGGCGCTGGGGCCGCCGATGTCGCCGACGCTGATGTCGATCTTGAAGGGGAACTTGTACTGGTCGCCGAGGACGACGCCGACGACGGCGCGCTTGCCGGTGGGGTCGGCGACGGTGGTGAAGGCCTGGGTGCTCTCCTTGCCGCCGCGCTGGACGGTCAGGGCGACCTTGTCGCCGATCTTGCGTTTGGCCATGGCGCCGGTGACCTGGGCGGTGCTGGTGACCTTGGCGCCGTCGAGGGCGGTGACCTGGTCGCCGGGCTGCAGCTTTCCGTCGGCGGGGCGGCCCTTCTGGACGCCCTGGACGATCACCTGGGTCTGCAGCGGGACGCCGAGCTCGTGCAGGGCGGCGGCCTTGGCGCTCTGCTGGGAGTCCTGCATCTGCCGGGTGTTCTCCTGGTCGACCTGCTTCTGGCTCTCGTCCTTGGGGAAGTAGAGCTCCTCGGGGACGATCGCGGTGTCGTGGTCGAACCAGCCGCGCAGGGCGGTGAACAGGTCGATGCGCCCGCCGGGGCCGCCGCGGTAGGTGACGGTGGTGAAGTTGAGGTGCCCCTCGTCGGGGTAGGTCTTGCGGCCGTCGATGACGATGACCGGCTGGCCCTTCTCGTTGGTGCCGAGGGTGTTGCTCGTCGGGCCGGGCATCAGCGCGATGTACGGCACCGGCATGAGGGACCCGACGAGGGCCAGCGCGAGGACGAGGACGCTCGCGACGGTGAGCGTGGCGGCACGACGAGACATGGTCGGAACTCTATGCGCCCGCGGGGCTTCAGCAGGCCCCGACCCACTCGTCTCCGCCGTCGGCGAAGGTCTGGTGCTTCCAGATGGGGACCTGCGCCTTGAGGTCGTCGATGAGGCGGCGGCACGCCTCGAACGCCTCGGCGCGGTGGGGGCAGGACGCGGCGACGACGACGGCGAGGTCGCCGATCTCCAGGTCGCCGACGCGGTGGACGGCGGCGAGGGCGCGGACGGGGAGGTCGGCGGCGACCTTCTCCATGACGGCGCGGAGTTCGCGCCGCACGGTGGGGTGGGCGCTGTAGGACAGGGCGCTGACGTCGCGGGCGTGGTCGTGGTCGCGGACGGTCCCGACGAACAGCGCGACGCCGCCGGCGGCGGGGTCGCCGACGGCGCCGAACACCTCGTCGACCGACAGCGGGGTGTCGCGGATCTCGGCGAGCCGGATGACGTTCCCGGCGGCGGCGCTGTCTTCGCTCACGTTCCGCAGGCTACCTTCCCCGCGCGCCGCGGCTAGTGCGCGGGGACGGGCTCGTCCGGCTCGAAGGTGGCGGCGAGGGCCTCGGCGAGGGCGGGGACGAGGTCGGGCCCGGCGAGGACCTCGTCGTCGGCGTCGTGCCGGCGCAGCCGGAGCGCGGAGTGCCGGGCGCCGTCCCGCAGCACGCCGACGATCATGCGGACGTCCTCGCGCCCGGGATGGTTCGCGGCGTACGCGGCGGCCTCCGCCTCGTCCTCGGGGATCTCCTCCTCGGCGTCCGGCGGCAGCACGACCCGTTCGATCACGAGGGCGCAGCCCTCGACGGTGTCGGGCCAGGCGATGGCGGCGAGGGCGTCCTCGACGCCGGCCTTCTCCGGCAGGGCGGGCTGCTCGAGGGCGGCGAGGGTCTCGGTGTCGGGGGGCAGGCCGAGCTGGTCGGCGAGTTCGGGCTCGGCGCGGCGCAGTTCGGTGCTGCGGACGAGGGCGTAGAGGCGGGGCGCGGTGTCCCAGCCCTCCTGCGCCGAGTGGCGTTCGAGGTCCAGCACGACTTCTTCCAGAAGACTCACGGGCCCCATCTTTCCCCGTCCGGGGGCCGGGAAATGCGGGAACCCCGGCGGTAGTCGGTAAGTTGCCTTACACAGCACCGGCCGGCGGCCGGTGGGGGGCGATCTCGATCGGAGGGGCAATTGGCCTTCCGGACTGCCGGTACCGGGCGCCGGTTCGGCGCCGGGCGCACCCGGCTGATGTTGCCGGCCCTGGTGGGGCTGGCGTTCCTGCTGGTCGCTTTCCTGGTCTTCACCGCGGTCTACACGAATCTGCTGTGGTACCGCTCGGTGGGCTTCTCGGAGGTCTACACGACGCAACTGCGCGCCGAGGCCGTGCTGTTCTTCGGCTCGGGCCTGCTGATGTCGCTGGTCGTGGGCGCGAACGTGGTGGTGGCGTACCGGCTGCGGCCGGCGTACCGGCCGCTGTCGGTGGAGCAGCAGGGGCTGGAGCGGTACCGGTCGGTGATCGATCCGCGCCGCCGGCTGGTGTCGGCCGGGCTGCTGACGCTGCTGGGCGTGCTGACCGGGTCGTCGGTGGCGGGCCGGTGGCAGGTGTGGCTGGCGTTCCTGAACCGGACGCCGTTCCATGTGAAGGACCCGCAGTTCCATAAGGACGTGTCGTTCTACGTCTTCACCTATCCGTTCCTGCGGCTGGTGCTGGGCGTGGTGTTCGCGACGGTGATCCTGTCGTTCCTCGCCGCCGTGATGGTGCATTACCTGTACGGCGGTCTGCGGCTCCAGGGGCCGGGCGACAAGGCGAGCCCGCCGGCGCGCGCCCATCTGTCGGTGCTGGTGGGGCTTTTCGTGCTGCTGAAGGCGGTCGCGTACTGGCTGGACCGGTACGGGCTCGTCCATTCGGAGCGGGGGGTGGCGACGGGCGCGTCCTATGGCGACGTGAACGCGCTGCTGCCAGCCAAGACGATTCTGGCGGTCATCGCGCTGTTGTGCGCGGTGATGTTCTTCAGCAACCTGCTGCGGCGCGGCATGATGCTGCCGGGCGTGGGCTTCACGCTGCTGGTGCTGTCGGCGATCCTGCTGGGCGGGGTGTATCCGCTGCTGATCCAGCAGTTCCAGGTGAAGCCGGACGAGCTGGCCAAGGAGCGCAGGTACATCGAGCGCAACATCGACTTCACCCGGCGGGCCTACGGGGTGAAGGACGCGCAGGTCGTGCCGTACGGGTCGCAGCCGGAGAAGGACGCCGGGAAGCTGCAGGACGAGGCGGACGGGCTCGGCGGCGTGCGGGTCCTGGACCCGAACGTGGTGGGTCCGACGTTCGAGCAGTTGCAGCGGGTCCGGCCGTTCTACAAGTTCCCCGACACCCTGGACGTCGACCGCTACCCGGTGGACGGCAGGACCACCGACACGGTCGTGGCTTTGCGGGAGCTGTCGGGCGCGCCGTCGGGGCAGCGCAGCTGGGTGAAGGACCGGATGGTCTACACGCACGGCTACGGGTTCGTGTCGGCGTACGGCGACCAGATGGCGCAGGGCGGGAACCCGGCCTTCATCACCCGCGACATGCCCGCCTCGTCCGCCCGGCAGATCCAGGTGACCAAGCCGGAGATCTACTTCGGGGAGCGGTCGCCGCGCTACTCGGTGGTCGGGGGGAAGGGCCAGCAGGAGCTGGACTACCCCGACAACAGCCCCGACGGGCAGCAGAGCAACACCTACGAGGGGGACGGCGGCGTCCCGATCGACTCGTTCTTCCACAAGCTGCTGTACTCGGCGCGGTTCCAGGACAAGAACCTGCTGCTGTCCGGCGCGATCAAGAAGAACGCGAAGATCCTCTACGACCGGTCGCCGCGGGAGCGGGTGCAGAAGGCGGCGCCGTGGCTGACGCTGGACGGCGACCCGTACCCGGCGGTGGTGCAGGGCCGCATCGTGTGGATCGTGGACGGTTACACCACGTCCGGCGGCTACCCGTACTCGGAGGAGACGAGCCTCGGGCAGGCGACCCGCGACACCATCACCGACACCCGCTCGTCGGTGGCGCGGCAGGCCGACGACCACATCAATTACCTGCGGAACTCGGTGAAGGCCACGGTGGACGCCTACAGCGGCGCCGTCCACCTGTACCAGTGGGACACCGAGGACCCGATCCTCAAGACGTGGATGAAGGTGTTCCCGGGCACGGTCGACAAGCGGGCGTCGATTCCCCAGGAGCTGGAGGCGCACTTCCGCTACCCGCAGGACCTGTTCAAGGTGCAGCGGAAGATCCTGACCAAGTACCACGTGACGGACCCGTCCGCGTTCTACAACGGCGAGGGGTTCTGGGAGGTGCCGCAGGACCCGACGACCAAGGGCAAGCTGCAGCCGCCGTACTACCAGAGCGTGAAGATGCCCTCGCCGTTCGAGGGCTCGACGGCCTTCTCGCTCACGACGGTGTTCAACCCGCGCGACAACCCGCAGCTCGCCGCGTTCATGGCCGTCGACTCCGACCCGTCGAGCCCGTACTACGGGCAGATCCGGATCCTGCAGATGCCGCGGAACGCGCAGCCGCCCGGTCCGGGGCAGGTGCAGAACTCGTTCGAGACGGACTCGCAGGTGAAGAACGACCTGTTCGCGCTGAGACAGGGCGGGACGAAGACCGTCGCGGGCAACCTGCTGACGATTCCGTTCGGCGGGAGCCTGCTGTACGTGGAGCCGATGTACACCAAGGCGTCCGGAGGCAAGGAACAGCAGCCGTACCCGCTGCTCGGCAAGGTGCTGGTGCGGTACGGCAACCAGGTCGCGGCGGCCGCCACGTTCGAGGACGCGCTGAAGCAGGTGCTCGGCGGGCCGGGGGCGCCGGCGGTGACGGGATCGGAGCCGGGGCAGGGCGGCCGGCTGACGCCGCAGGAGCAGCAGGCGATCAACGAGCTGCAGAAGGCCGTGACCGACTACGAGACGGCGCAGAAGAAGGGCGACTACCCCGGCATGGGCAACGCCTGGAAGCGGATCAAGGAGGCGCAGGAGCAGCTGACGGCCGCCCAGCGGACCGCCGGCAACCAGGCGAAGCCGAAGACCGCCGCGGCGTCCTCGCCGTCGCCCACCGCCTCGCCGCCGGGGCCCGCCGGGGCGTCGGCGGGCTGACGTCGCCGCCGGGCCGTGCACCGGCCCGGCGGCGGCCTCCCCGGCGGTTCAGCGGCGGTTCAGCGGCGGCGCTTGCGGGCGCGGCGGATCGCGGCGGCGGCGCCGATGGCGGCGACGGTCGCTCCGGCCGCGGTCGCCATCGTGGCCTCCTTGCCGCCGACGCGGCGGCCGACGACGGCGTGCCGCCCGGCGGTCTCCTCCAGCACCGCGCGCAGCGCGGCGGCGTTGTCGTAGGCGGGCTTCCAGCCCGCGGCGCGCAGCCGGGCGCAGTCGACCACCCACGGGTAGGCGACGTAGTGCAGGTCGGTGGCGGGCGCCGGGGTCATGCCGAGGCGGTGCAGCCGCTGCGCCATCCCGAAGGTCAGCGCGGCGGGCAGCTCGAAGCTGCGCTTGCCGGTGATCTCGGCGACCTCCTCGGGGCCGAGCCAGCCCTCGCAGCCGACCGCGACCGGCCCGGCGAGGTCCTCGGCCACGACGACCTCCAGCGCGGAGGCGAGGTCCTCGATGTGGCAGAACTGCCAGCCGGGCGTGCTGCCCTTCACCGACAGCAGCCGGGGCGCCTCGAAGTGCCGGGTGACCACGGTGTCCACGCCGGGCCCGGCGAGGGCGGCGGGCCGGACGACGGTGATCTCCAGCCCGGGGTGGGTGAGCGGCGCGGTGGCGGCCAGCTCCTCGATCTCCAGGTGGTCGCCGGCGATGCTGACGTCGGCCTCGGCGAGCAGCGGCGCGTCCTCGGGCAGCGGCACCTCGTTCCCGGGCCCGGCGCCGTAGACCATGGCGCTGGTGACCAGCACCACCCGGCGGACGCGGGCCGCCGCGGCGGCGGTGACGACCGTCTGGGCGCCGCGCACGTTGTGGGTGCGGCGCTCCTTCCCGCCGGCGTCCGGGGAGTGCTCGACGTCCAGGTTGACGATCACGTCCACGTCGGAGAGCCGGTTGGACAGCAGCGGGTCGCGGATGTCGACGACGCGCCACGTGGCGCCGGTCACGTCGCCGCGGTGCCCGTCGATGGCGACGACCTTGCGGATGTCTTCCCGTTCGGCGAGCCGGGCGGCCAGCAGCCGACCCGCTCCGGAGGCCGCGCCGGTGACGGCGACGACCGGAGCCTTGCTACGCCGAGGGCGAACCTTGCCCGTTGCCACGGAGGTGCCCCCTTCCTTGAGTACGCGACCTTGCCGGGACCGGCTAACGTTGCGGATATGAGCCCATCATGCATCCCAGGGGCGAACCGATGAGTGACACTCCCTTCGGCTTCAACCGTCCCGGCGACGGAGACGACGACCGTCCCCAGGATCCATTCAAGGGCATGGGCGGCGACATGGCGCAGTTCGCCGACATGCTGCACCGGTTCGCGGACATGATCGGCGCGCAGGGGCAGGGCGGCGCGCCCGGCGGGCCGCTCAACTGGGACCTGGCCAAGAACATCGCCCGCCACCAGGTGGTCGAGCAGGGCGACCCGTCGGTCGTGGACACCGAGCGGCGCCAGGTCGAGGAGGCGCTGCGGCTGGCCGACCTGTGGCTGGACGCGGGCACGACGCTGCCCGCCGGCATCCGGGCGCCGAAGGCGTGGAGCCGGTCGGAGTGGATCGAGCAGACGCTCCCGGTGTGGGCGAAGGTCTGCGACCCGATCGCGTCCCGCATGGTCGAGTCGATGGGCGGCGCGCTCGGCGGCGGCGAGATGCCCGCCGAGATGCAGGCGATGGCCGGCCCGCTGATCGGGATGGTCAAGCAGATGGCCGGCGCGATGGTCGGCGGCCAGGCGGGGCAGGCGCTCGGCGCGCTGGCCCGCGAGGTGACCGGCTCGGCGGACGTGGGCCTGCCGCTGGCGCCCGACGGCGTCGGCGCGCTGCTGCCCGCGGGCGTCGAGGCGTTCGGCGCGGGCCTGGAGGTCTCCGAGGACGAGGTCCGGCTGTACCTGGCGCTGCGGGAGGCCGCGCACCAGCGGCTGTTCGCGCACGTGCCGTGGCTGCGCGCGCACCTGCTCGGCGCCGTCGAGGAGTACGCGCGGGGCATCACCGTGGACCTGTCGGGCATCGAGCAGGCCGTGCAGGGGCTCGACCTGAGCAACCCGGAGGCGCTCCAGGAGGCGCTGGGCGGCGAGATCCAGCTGCAGCCGGAGGAGACGCCCCGGCAGAAGGCGGCGCTGGCCCGGCTGGAGACCACGCTCGCGCTGGTCGAGGGCTGGGTCGACACCGTCGTCAACGAGGTCGCCGAGGGCCGGCTGCCGAACTCGGTGAAGCTGGCCGAGGCGGTGCGGCGGCGGCGCGCGACCGGCGGCCCGGCCGAGCGGACGTTCGCCACGCTCGTCGGCCTGGAGCTGCGGCCGCGCCGGCTGCGCGAGGCGGCGGCGCTGTGGCGCAGGCTGACCGAGGTGCGCGGCACGCAGGGCCGCGACGCGGTCTGGGAGCACCCCGACCTGCTGCCGACGGCCGACGACCTCGACGACCCGGACGGCTTCGTGCACGGCCGGGAGATCGAGGGGCTGTCCGACCTCGACCTGACCAACCTGACCACGGCCGCCGAGGAGGACGCCTCCGAAGGCTCCGAGGGCTCCGAGGGCTCCAAGGGTTCTGCGGGCTCCGCCGAGGCGGGCGGGAAGCCCGACGACAAGCCGGACGACAAGCCGGACGACGACCCCGGCGCGGGCGGCGCGGGGCCGGACGACGCGGGGCCGCGGTCGTGAGCGGGACGCGCGTCCCGCACGCGTCGCGGGTGAACGGCTGCCGGTACGAGCCGGGCTCGTCCACGAACGTGATCCGGCGGCGGGTCGCGCGGGAGAGCCTGTGCTGGCAGCGGCCCGTCGACCAGGAGCGGCGGCGCCGGCATCCGGCCAGCTCGCCCTACGCCCGCGCCAACCGCACGTGACCGCTCCGTCCGCGACGGCCCCGCTCCACGCCGACGCCTTCGAGGTCCTGTCGTCGTGGCGGGCGCCCGATGCGGATCAGGAGCGGCTACGGCGGGAGTTCCTGGCGCACCTGGCGGAGCATCCGGCGGACGGGATGTGGCGCGAGTGCGCCGAGGCGCACATCACCGCCAGCACGGCGGTGCTCGACGCGTCCCGGTCCCGGGTGCTGCTGACGCTGCACTCCAAGATCAAGGCGTGGCTGCAGCTCGGCGGGCACTGCGAGCCCGGGGACGCGACGCTGGCCGGCGCGGCGCTGCGGGAGGCGACGGAGGAGTCCGGCATCCCGGGCCTGCGGCCGCTGCCCGGGCCGGTCCAGCTGGACCGGCACCGGGTGCGCTGCCACCCGCGGGGGACCTGGCACCTGGACGTCCAGTACGTCGTGATCGCCCCCGGCGGGGCCCGGCCGGTGGTGTCGGACGAGTCGGACGACCTGGCCTGGTTCCCCGTGGACGATCTTCCGGCGGACTCCGACGACGCCCTGCGCCGCCTCGTCGGCCGCGCGATCGGCGGCTAGTGGAGCGGGGAGCCTTCGAGGAGCGCGCGGGTGTTCTCCCAGCCTTCCAGGCCGGGGTCGAGAAGGCGCAGGTCGCCGGGGGTGCGGATGCGGTGCCAGGCGGGGCCCTGCGGGACGAGGCCGGGACGGGGCGCGGCGGCGCGCAGCCGGGCCAGGGCGTCCGGAACGTCGAGGGCGGCGGCACCGTGACCGGAAGAGGCGCGACCGGAGGAGTCGGGCGCGGCGGAGAGGTCGTCGAGCGCGGTGGCGAGCCAGCCGGGCAGGGGGAGCCGGGCGGCGAGCGCGACCAGGCCGCGGCCGCCGGTGTCCTGGCAGGCGGCGGCGGGGGCGCTGCCGAGGGCGCGGAACAGCTTGCCGATCAGCAGCGGCGGCAGGTCGGGGGCGTCCGGCGCGATCAGCGCGGCCTCCTCGGCGCCGAGCGCGTGCAGGGCGGCGAAGGCGGCGGCGGGGGCGGGTTCGCGGACGATCGGGGTGCCCGGCCAGGTGATCGTCTCGGCGTCCGGCGGGCCGTCCGGGTCGACGGCGAGCGCGGCCGCCACGAACTCCAGGCCGGCGGCGACCTCGTAGACGTCCTCGAGCATGGCCAGCCGGAACTCGGCGTCGTCCACCCCGGGGGGAGCGGCGGACGGGCCGGACGGGTCGAACGGCAGGACCGCGGCGCAGCGGCCCGTGATCTGTGCGGCGGGCGGGTTGCCGGGCAGGGTCACCCGGCGACCTCGTGCGGGAACTCCTCGCCGTGCAGGCCGTCGCCGTGGTGCATGCCGTCGTCGTGGACGGGCTCCTCGTCGGGCGCGTCCGCCTCCATCGGCAGGTGCGCGGCGGCGGCGACGCCCTCCAGGTAGCCGCGGGCCCGGTCGGCCTTGGGGTAGTTGCCGACGAGCTGCCAGAAGTCGGCGCCGTGCCCGGGGATCAGCAGGTGCGCCAGCTCGTGCACCAGCACGTAGTCGACGACCCAGGACGGCATGCCCCGCAGCCGGGTCGACAGCCGGATCGTGCCGTCGTCGGGGGTGCAGGAGCCCCAGCGGGTGCGCTGGTTGGCGACCCAGCGGACGCTGACCGGGTCGGCGCGGCCGGCCAGGTAGCGGCGGGACAGCTCGTGGGCGCGCGACTGGAGGGCGGCGTCGGAAGGGCGGCGGCGGCGTTCGCGCTCCTCCAGCCGTTCCAGGATGGTGGCGATCCACTGTTCCTCTTCGGCCTTGCTGAGCCTGGAGGGCACCATCACCACCACCTTGTCCCCGTCGCGGTAGGCGGACACGGTCCGACGGCGCCTGGTGCTGCGGCGGACCTCAACGTTAGGGGGCACGGCGCAACCGTACCCAAAATTTTGCGTCCTCCACAGGGGGTGTTTGACGTCAGCCCAGGTCAGAGCCCATCTTTTGCTCGACTCTCAGGTACTTTCCACAAGCTGTTCAAGTGCCGGTGAAGCGCGGGGCGCGCTTCTCCCGCTGGGCGGTCAGTCCCTCGTTCATATCCTGCGACGCCATGGTGACGGGTTGCGCGAGCGATTCCCAGCGCAGTGCGGCGTCCATGTCGGCGTGCCCGCCGTCCGCGAGGGCGACCTTGGTGAGGCGGGTCGCGATGGGCGCGTTGGCGGCGATCCTTTCGGCGATCTGCAATGTCTCCCCCAGCACGTCCGCGCGCGGGAAGGCCCGGTTGACCAGGCCGTGCCGCTCGGCCTCGGCGCCGGTGAGGACGCGTCCGGCCAGCAGCATCTCGCGGGCCAGCGGCAGCCCGGCGACCTCGGGGAACAGCCAGGTGGCGGCCATGCCGGGGTGCAGGCCGAGCGCGGTGAACGGGGCGAGCAGCTTGGCGTCCTCGGCGGCGTAGCGCAGGTCGCAGGCGAGGGCGAGGCACAGCCCGGCGCCGACGGCGTGCCCGTTGACGGCGGCGATCGTGGGGACTTCGAGGCTCCGGATCGTCAGCCACGTCCGGTAGAACTCCAGCATCCGGTCGCGCAGCGGGGGGACGGCGACGGAGTTGGTGTCGGCGAGCCAGGAGAGGTCGCCGCCGGAGCTGAACGCGGTGCCGGCCCCGGTGAGCACGACGCAGCGCAGCCCGGTGTCGCCGCGCAGGTCCGCGACGGCCTCCTTGTAGGCGGCGGTCATCTCGTCGGACATCGCGTTGCGGCGGCCGGGGTCGTTCAGCGTCAGGACGGCGACGCCGTCGGGGCGGCGCTCGACCCGCAGCGGAGCGGACTGTTCTCCGGACATGGCTCCGCACCGTACCGTGCGGCGCCCGCGGCGCGCGCACGCGCCCCCCGCCGGCGTCCCGGGCGGGCCGTGTCCGGCCGTGCGACCTGCGTGAGAAAGCGCACACTTACCAAGGGTCCGCAGGTCACGGCGGTTCGCCCCGCCGGGCTCGCGGATTTGCTGCCCGGTCGTTGTGGCGCGAACGACAGCCGATCACGGACAATGGTCCGCGTGAGCGATCTTCCCCGCCGCGCGGTGACGCGGTCAGCAAAGCTGGCGTCCCTCCCCCTCGGCTTCGCGGGGCGCACCGCCCTCGGCATCGGGAAGCGGACCATCGGCCGGCCCGCCGAGGCCGTCGCCATGGAGATCCAGACGCGCACCGCCGAGCAGCTGTTCAAGGTGCTCGGCGAGCTCAAGGGCGGCGCGATGAAGCTCGGCCAGATGCTGTCGATCTTCGAGGCGGCGCTGCCGCCGGAGATCGCCGGCCCGTACCGCGCCACCCTCACCCGGCTGCAGGAGGCCGCTCCCCCGCTGCCCGCGTCGACCGTGCACAAGGTCCTCGCCGAGGCGCTCGGCGAGGACTGGCGCGACAACTTCGCGTCGTTCGACGACAGGCCGGCCGCCGCCGCGTCCATCGGGCAGGTGCACCGCGGCGTGTGGGCCGACGGCCGCCCGGTCGCGGTGAAGGTGCAGTACCCGGGCGCCGGCAAGGCGCTGATCAGCGACTTCAACCAGCTCGCCCGGCTCGGCCGGCTGTTCGGCGTGCTGATGCCGGGCCTGGACGTCAAGTCGATGCTGGCCGAGCTGAAGGAGCGGGTGGTCGAGGAGCTCGACTACACCATCGAGGCCGAGTCCCAGACGATCATCCGGGACGCCTACCTCGACGACCCCGACTTCTACGTGCCCGAAGTGATCGCCCAGTCCGGCGACGTGCTCGTCACCGAGTGGATGGACGGCACCCCGCTGTCGAAGATCATCAGCGACGGCGACCAGGAGACCCGGAACCACGCGGCGCTGCTGTACTGCCGGTTCCTGCTGTCGGGGCCGAAGCGGTCCGGGATGCTGCACGGCGACCCGCACCCCGGCAACTTCCGGCTGCTGGACGACGGCCGGCTCGGCGTCCTGGACTTCGGCGCGGTCGACCGCATCCCCGGCGGCTTCCAGCGGCGGCTCGGGCTGCTGCTGCGGATCGGCACGATGGCCGACATCGACGAGATCGAGGACGCGCTGCGCGACGAGGACTTCATCCGCGAGGGCGTGGAGGTCGACGCGGAGGAGCTGCAGGCGTTCCTCGCCCCGATCACCGAGCCGTTCGTCACCGAGACCTTCAAGTTCAACCGCGAGTGGCTGCGCGACATGGCCGCCCGCGTCACCGACCTGCGGCCGACCAACGTCGTCCGGCAGCTCAACCTGCCGCCCGAGTACGTGATCATCCACCGGGTGCTGTCGGCCGGCACCGGGGTGCTGTGCCAGCTGGAGTGCGAGATCCCGGCCCGCGCCGAGTCGCTGAAGTGGGTGCCCGGCTTCGCCGACGACGAGGACGGCGAGCTCGTCACCCCGTAGAACTCCGTAGATCCACCGCGAGGACGACGAAACGGGCCCCGCCCGCGCTGATGAGGCGCGGGCGGGGCCCGTTGCGGTGCGTCCGGCGAGTGGGTCACCGGACGCACCGGTGTCCACCGGGAGGCGCGCCCTGGATTTCAGGTGGCGCCCGCCGAAACCATCCAAGAAGCGGCGGGCGGACGGCCTGCGACCGGCGGACCGGGAGTGGTCCATCGGTGCTTCATCAGTGGATCATCGGTGCTGCTTCGACACGTGCGCGTCGGTGTCGCGGGACGCGGTCGGCGCCAGCAGCACGCGCCGCACCCGCGACGCCCTCGTCCGCGCCTCCCGGCGCGCGCGCCTCAGCGCGCGCACGCGGGCGGCCAGCTCGTCGGGCACCGCCACGGGTATTCGCTCCCGGAACAGGTCCTGGCTGAGCAACGTCATCTCGTTCTCCCTCGCCGCCCGCGGGCGCGGTCCCCGCGCGGGGACCGCGCCTGCGGGTTCGATCCGGCTGATCGTCGGTGCGGTCGGCATCAGGGCCTCACACCGCCGCCTCGTCCGGGAGCGGGTGCTTGCGCGGGCGGCCGCGGGGCCGCTTGCGCGCGACGATCACGCCGCGGACGAACAGCTCGCCGCCCCAGACGCCCCACGGCTCCTTGCGCTCGAGGGCGCCGGCGAGGCACTCCTTGCGGAGCGGGCACTCCAGGCACAGCGCCTTGGCGAGCTCGACGTCGGCGGGCGCCTCGGCGAAGAACAGCTCGGGGTCGGTCCGGCACGGCAGAGTGAGGTCCTCCTCGCTGATCGCGAGAGCCCCCTGCATCACAGTCACCCTTGTTCCTCTCGTTGGATCTCAACGGGCGTGTCGGTTGGGTCGTCCGGGCAAAAGAGAAGGCCGCGGATCCGGTGTCGGGATCCGCGGCCTGGGGGCTTGCCGGTGTCTTGCTAGACCGGTCGCCTCCAGGGGTACGGACCCGACACGCCACCCTGCGGGGTGGCGCCCATGTGGGCCGTGGCCGGAGCCTGGGAGGTCATGCCTTCGGATGCGAAGACACTCCGCCCCTGCTCGTCCTGGATTCGCTGCTCGATGCGCAGATCACGTAGATCGCGCAGACGGGTGCCGTCGACGTGGAGCCTCCGGCCGGCCGCATTGGCCGACGGGGCGACGCCGAGACGCGCCGGGCCGCCGGGCTTCACGCCGAGCGGGGTCCGGAAGCTCGAGACGGAATACGTGTTCGAGGCGCCGGGGCATGCCGCGGTCCAGGACGACAGCGATTTCATCGACGTGTTGGTCACCGGACTGACACCACCTCTCTGGCTCCTCGGGCCGGGGCCGGCGGATCCAAGATCCACACCGGTCGGCCGGTTGATTGCTCGCGACGAGCGTACGGGCATCCCGCCGAAGCAATCAAGATATTTTTGACCTGCGGTTTCGTGGGTGACTTCACCCTCGTTCCCGGGAACCGGCGCCGCTCGCGCGGCGTCGAAACTCCCGGGAGCGCCTTACAAGACGATCATCGCATACGGGGCGCGGCGCGTCCCGTCACCGCTCCCGGCCGGAGTCGGACACGCGGACGAGCCCCTCCTGCATCACCGACACCACCAGCTCCCCGGAACGGGTGAACACCTGGCCGCGGGCCAGCCCGCGGGCGCCGCCCGCGAACGGGGTGTCCTGGTAGTACAGCAGCCAGTCGTCGGCGCGGAACGGCCGGTGGAACCACATCGCGTGGTCCAGGCTGGCGCCCATCGTCCGCTTGTCGCCCCAGGCCAGCCCGTGGTTGAGCAGGACGGTGTCGAGCAGCGTCATGTCCGAGGCGTAGGTCATCAGGCACACGTGCAGCAGCGGGTCGTCGGGCAGGTCCCCGATGACCTTCAGCCACACCACCGACTCCGGCGTGGCCAGCGCCGGGTCCTTGGCCGCCTCCCAGGTCAGCGGCGTCGCGTGCCGCACGTCGAACGGCCGCCGCTCGACGAAGGCGCGGGCGCCGGCCTCGCCGAACAGCGGGGTGAACCGGGCCAGCGAGTCCGGCAGCGTCTCGGGGTCGGGGGCGTCGGGCATCGGCGCGTGGTGGGCCGGGCCGTCCTCGACGACCTGGAACGACGCCGACAGCGTGAAGATCGCCTTGCCGTGCTGGATGGCGCTGACGCGGCGGGTGGTGAAGGACCGGCCGTCGCGGACCCGGTCGACGGTGTAGACGATCGGGACGAGGGGGTCGCCGGGCCGGATGAAGTAGGCGTGCAGCGAGTGCACCGGGCGGTTCACCGGAACGGTGCGCCCGGCGGCGACGAGCGCCTGCCCGGCCACCTGCCCGCCGAAGACACGCTGCCTGCGCTCTTCGGGGCTGCGGCCGCGGAAGATGTCGTTCTCGATCTGCTCGAGGTCCAGCAGGTCCAGCAGTGCCTTCAGGGATTCGCTCACGACCGCCAGTCTTCCGTATCGTCCCATGTGACAGGGCTCTCACCCCTGCGCCACACCCTCCGCCGAGGCCGCCGGCGCGGCGGCCTCAGACCCCGCACAGCTTCAGCACGGCCTCGCCGTAGCGGTCGAGCTTGACCCGGCCCACGCCGGGGATGCGGGCGAGCTCCTCCACCGACTCGGGGCAGTGCTCGGCGATCGCCTGCAGCGTCGCGTCCGTGAACACCACGTAGGCCGGGATCCGCTGCTCCGCCGCCATCTCGGCGCGCCAGTCCTTCAGCGCGATGAACAGCTCCTCGTTCAGCTCGGACGGGCAGTCCTCGCAGCGGCCGAGCTTGCGCTCGACGGCGGCGGTGAGCGGCCGCCCGCACACCCGGCACGGCTGCGGGCCCTTGCTGGCGCGGCGCTTGGCGCGGTCGACGCGCGCGGGCATGTGCGTGGTGGTCTTGTCGGTCAGGCCGTCGAGGAACCGGGACGGGCGGCGCAGCTGCGACCCGCCCGGCGAGCGCGCCAGCGCCCACGACAGCCCCAGGTGGACGCGCGCGCGCGTGATGCCGACGTAGAGAAGCCGGCGTTCCTCCTCGACCTGCTCGGGCGTCTTGGCGTAGATGATCGGCAGCGTGCCCTCGGCCAGGCCCACGAGGAACACCGCGTCCCATTCCAGGCCCTTGGCGGCGTGCAGCGAGGCCAGCGTGACGCCCTCCAGCGGCGGCGCGTGCTGCGCCGCGGCCCGCTCCTCCAGCTCGGCGACGAACTCGGGCAGGCCCGCCTTCGGGTCGTCGGCCGCCATGTCCTCGGCGAGCTGCGCCAGCGCGGCGAGGGACTCCCAGCGCGCGCGGGCCGCGCCCGCGCCCTCCGGCGGCTGGTCGGAGAACCCCGCGCCGGACAGCACGTGCCGGACCGTCATGATCAGGCCCGTCCCGTCGGTCTCGGCGTCCGCGCCGGCCCGTGCCGCGCCGCGCAGCCGGACGACCGCCTCGCGCACCTCGGGCCGCTCGAAGAACCGCTCCGCGCCGCGCAGCACGTAGGGGACGCCGGCCGCCGCGAGCGCCGACTCGTAGGTCTCCGACTGGGCGTTGATCCGGAACAGGATCGCGATCTCGCGGGCCGGGACGCCCTCGTCGATCAGCTTGCGGGCCCGCCGCGCCGTGTCGTCGGCCTCGGCGACCTCGTCGTCGTACTCGTTGAACACCGGATCGGGGCCGTTCTCGCGCTGCGCGACCAGCTCCAGCCCGTGCCGGCCGCCCTTCGCCTGCCCGATCACCCCGTTCGCCAGCCGGACGACCTGCGGCGTCGACCGGTAGTCGCGGACGAGCTTCACGACCTTCGCGTCCGGGTGCTCGCGGGTGAAGCCGAGCAGGTAGGACGGGCTGGCGCCGGTGAAGGAGTAGATCGTCTGGTTCGGGTCGCCGACGACGCACAGGTCGTGCCGGCCGCCGAGCCAGGCGTCCAGCAGCATCTTCTGCAGCGGGTTGACGTCCTGGAACTCGTCCACGACGAAGTACCGGTACTGCTCGCGGACCTGGCCCGCGACCTCGCGGTGCTCGGTGAGCACGGCGGCGGTCAGCTCCAGCATCCCCTCGAAGTCGAGCAGGTTGCGCTCGCGCCGCAGCTGCTCGTACATCGCGTAGACGCGCGCCACGTCCACCACCTCGGTGGACGGCCTGCGGGCCGCCCGCACGACGGCGGCGGGGTAGTCCTCGGGGCGGTTCTGGGTGACCTTCGCCCACTCGATCTCGCCGGCGACGTCGCGCAGCTCGGTGCGGCCGAGCGACAGCCCGCACATCCGCGCCGCGTCCGCGACCAGCTTGATCTTCGAGTCGATGATCTTCGGGGGGTCGCCGCCGACGACCCGCGGCCAGAAGTAGCTGAGCTGGCGCAGCGCCGCCGCGTGGAACGTGCGGGCCTGCACGCCGGGCGCGCCGAGCTGGCGCAGCCGGCTGCGCAGCTCCCCCGCCGCGCGGGTGGTGAACGTCACCGCGAGCACGCGCTGGGGGGTCACGACGCCGGTGTGCACGGCGTAGGCGATGCGGTGCGTGATGGCGCGCGTCTTGCCCGTCCCGGCGCCCGCCAGGACGCACACCGGCCCCTGCACCGCCTCCGCGACCGCCCGCTGTTCGGGGTCCAGTCCCTCCAGCACCGACTCAGCCACCATGCTCCCCATACTCCCAGTCCGCCTCGACCGTATCCGCCCGCCACACGAATTGTGGACGGACGGCCGCGCCGGTGGCGGACGCGGCGCCGCTCGCGGAATGCGGGAGGGGTATCTAGTGTTCTCCGGGAGGCGAGGTCCACAGACCGTACGAACGAACGAGGGAGACGACGTACCGATGGCGACGCCGACGACCGAGCGGGTCGAGGGCCCGACCGGCCAGCTCACCATGTACACGACGACCTGGTGCGGGTTCTGCCGGCGGCTGAAGAGCCAGCTGGCCCGCGACGGCATCGAGATGGTCGAGGTCGACATCGAGCGCGACCCGAAGGCCGCCGAGTTCGTCATGAGCGTCAACGGCGGCAACCAGACGGTCCCGACGGTCCTCTTCCCGGACGGCAGCGCCGCCACGAACCCCAGCGCGAAGGAAGTCAAGCGTCGCCTCGCGGAACTCGCGAAGTAGAGCCGAGCGAAGGCCCGCCGACCATGCGGTCGGCGGGCCTTTCGCATCCCCGCGTGCGCGGGGAGCAGCCTTCAGGCTACGGTCCGCATCCGTCAGAACGCGGGCATGCCGGGGAGTTCGCCGCCGTACCAGCGCATGATGAGCTGGGCGGCGATCGACAGGACGCCCGGGGCGACGATCTCCCCAGACTCGATCGCGGCGCGCAGCTCGTCGCGGGTGTACCAGGCGGCGTCGAGGATCTCCTCCGGGTCGGGACGCAGCGGGACGGTGCCGTCGGCGGTGGCGGTGAAGCCGAGCATCAGGCTCTGCGGCAGCGGCCACGGCTGGCTGCCGAGGTAGCGGACGTCCCGGACGGCCAGCCCGACCTCCTCCTCCACCTCCCGCGCGACGGCCTGCTCGAGGGACTCGCCGGGCTCGACGAAGCCGGCGAGGATCGAGCGGCGGTCGGCGGGCCACTGCGGGCCGCGGGCCAGCAGGATCCGGTCGTCGGCGTCGGTGACCAGCATGATCACGGCGGGGTCGACGCGGGGGAAGTGCTGCGAGCCGTCCTGCGGGCAGACCCGGACGTGCCCGGCCGCGGTGACGCGGGTCTCCGCGCCGCAGCGCGGGCAGAACCGGTGGGTGCGGTGCCAGTGCTCCAGCGCGACGGCGTGCGTGAGCAGGCCGGAGTCGCGGTCGGGGAGCACCGCGCCGACGCGGCGCAGCCCGGCGGGTGCGGCGCCCTCGATCGCGGGCAGCTCACCGGGCACGCCGAAGTAGGCGGTCCCGTCGCCGTCGACGCCGAGCAGCCAGCGGTCGCCGTCCGGGGCCCGGTCCGGGGCGAGGAGCACCAGCGCCGGTTCCGGTTCGTGGGTGACGAGCGACCGCCCGTCCTGGACGACCAGGACCCGCGTCCCCGGGTCGGCCCACGCGGCGGCGAGCCACGCGTCGTCGCGCCGCTTCAGCGCGACCCGGTCGAGGGTGCCGCGCGCGAGCGCCAGCCATTCGAGCGGTCCTTCGGTCACCGTCATCGGGCTCCTCTCTTCCGGCGGTCCTGCGGTCCCGCGGTCCTGCACGACAGGTTCAGCGGAGTGCGGTGGCGAGTTCTTCCCACAGGTAGGCGGCGGCCTCGGCGCCCTTGAGCAGCAGCGGGATCTCGACCTTCTCGTTGGGGGCGTGGATCCGGTCGTCGTCCAGGCCGACCGCGACGAAGATCAGCGGCGCCTCGAGGACGTCGGCGAGGTCGGCCTCGGGGCCGCTGCCGCCCTCGCGGGTGAACAGCACCTCGCGGCCGAACGCGCGCTCCATGGCGCGGCGCGCGGCCTTGACGCCGGGCGAGTCGATCGGCGAGAAGCACGGCCGGACACCGCCGCCCGGGATCCGCACCTCGGCCTCGACGCCGTACGGGGTGTTCGCGGCGACCCAGTTCCGGAAGGCCTGCTGCACCTTGGCGGGGTCCTGGCCGGCGACGAGCCGGAAGGAGATCTTGGCGTGCGCCTCGCGCGGCACGATCGTCTTGCCGCCGGGGCCGGTGTGCCCGCCCCACATGCCGTTGATCTCGGCGGTCGGCCGCGCCCAGACGCGCTCGAGGGTGGTGTAGCCCTTCTCGCCGTACGCGGCGCGGCTCTCGCCGGCGGTGCGCAGCCACTCCGCCTCGTCGAACGGGAGCTTGGCGAACAGCGCGCGTTCCTCGTCGGTCAGCGGGACGACGTCGTCGTAGAAGCCGGGGAGGGTGACGCGGCCGTCGGCGTCGTGCAGCGCGGCCATCATCGTCGCCATGGCGTGCAGCGGGTTGGGGACGGCGCCGCCGAACGAGCCGGAGTGCAGGTCCGACGACGGCCCGCGCAGCGTGACCTCCGCCTCGGTGAGGCCGCGCATGCCGGTGCACATCGACGGGACGTCCGCGGCCCACATGGTGGTGTCGCTGATGACGATGGCGTCGCAGCCGAGCCGGTCGCGGCGCTCCCGGAGCAGGTCGGCGAAGTGCACCGAGCCGGACTCCTCCTCGCCCTCGACCAGCAGCCTGATGGTGACGGGCGGGGCGTCGGCGCCGGACGCGGCGAGCCCGGCGCGGATGCCGAGGGTGTGGAAGAACACCTGGCCCTTGTCGTCGGACGAGCCGCGCCCGATGAGCCGCCCGTCCCGCTCGACCGGCTCGAACGGCGCGGTGTCCCACTCGTCCAGCGGTTCGACCGGCTGCACGTCGTGGTGACCGTAGACCAGCACGGCCGGGGCGTCCGGGTCGGCGGCGGGCCATTCGGCGAACACGGCCGGCAGGCCGGGCGTCTCCCAGACCTCCACGGTGGGGAACCCCTGCCCGCGCAGGTACTCCGCGAGCCATCCGGCGGACCGCCGCACCTCGGTGGCGTAGGCGGGGTCGCCCGACACCGACGGGATCGCGAGCCACTCCTTGAGGTCGGCGACGAACCGGTCGCGGTCGGCCTCGATGTACTGGATTACGTCGTTCACCTGCATGCCCCTTCGCATGTCGTACTGTCAGGCACTGTATGGGATCCCGGTCCCCCGTCCCCCAGGAGGCGCTTTGATCCTCATTGATCCGCCGCTGTGGCCCGCGCGCGGGCGCGTGTGGTCGCACATGGTGAGCGACGTGTCGTACGACGAGCTGCACGCGTTCGCGGCGGGTCTCGGGATGCCGGTGCGGGCGTTCGACCGCGACCACTACGACGTGCCGTCCGAGCTGTACGAGGCCGCAGTCTCGCAGGGGGCGGAGGCGGTCGGCTGCCAAGAGCTGCTTTTGCGTCTGACCCGTGCGGGGCTGCGGCGCCGGAAGGCGGTCCGGCGGCGGGCCGCCGGGGGGCTGGGCGTGGGTTAGGCGTTGAGGAGCATCAGCTCCGTCTCGATGTTGCGGCGCGCCCGCTCCTCGTAGCGTTCGCGCGCGGTGGCGGTGTGGAAGAGGCGGGGAAGGGCGAGGAGGCCGTTGAGCACTTCGGCGCGTCCGGCGCGGAAGAGGTCCTCGGGGACGAAGGCGTACTCCTCGCGGACGGCGGCGGCGTAGGCGGCGTACCGGTCGGGATCGGCGCCGAGGATCGCGAGGTCGGCGTCGCACAGCACCTGGCCGGCGCGGTCGCCGGGCTCGGGCGCGTGGGTGGCGGTCAACTCGACGAGCCGGACGACCTCGCCGACCGTCGCCGCGGGGAGGTCGGTGTCGGCGAGCATGCGGGCGGCGAGGCGGGCGCTGCGCTCCTCGTTGTCGGCGCGCTCGGGGTCGTAGACGGCGTCGTGGAACCAGGCGGCGAGCCGGACGGTGTCCGGGTCGAACGTGCCGGGCTCCGCGGCCGTGCCGCCCTCCTCGCCGGCCAGCTCGTCCACGAGGTCGAGGACGGCGGCGAGGTGCTCGCGGGTGTGGTACCTGCGGTGCGGCTCGCCGTAGCGACTGTCCAGCTCCACCCCGATGTGCCGGGTCTGCGGGCCGGCCAGCGCCGCCCACCGCCCGACGAGGTCCATCCGTGCGTCCACGCGGACCATCCTCCCGGATCGCCGGACGCGGCGGGACACGCGGTGCCATCGTTCTTGCCTGGGGCCCCGGGCGCCGCCACTATGGTGACGGTTGCGAGTTAGGCAAGGCTTACCTCACCGAACTCACTGGAAAGGCCGACCGTGGCCGCCTCCCTCTACGTCGTCGCCGGCAAGGCGACCGACTCGGTGACGCACGGGTTCCTGCCCGCCGCCGCGCGCCTCGGGCTGGACGTGGTCCTGCTCACCGACCGTCCCGCCGCCCACGGGAACGTCGCCGGCCGGGTCGTGGAATGCGACGTCTCCGACTTCCGGCACATCATCGACCGGGTCGGGGGCGAGCCCGCCGGGATCTTCTCCAACAGCGACTTCCTGCAGGCCCCGGCCGCCTTGGCCGCCGCCTACTTCGGGCTGCCCGGCAAGGACTGGCGCGCCGCGACCCGCGCGAAGAACAAGGCGCTGATGCGCCGCCATCTCTCCGCGCTGGACCCGGTCTTCTCGTCGGACGCCTGGCATGTGCCGCCGGACGCGCCGTACCCGCTCGTCCTGAAACCGCGTGAGGGCGTGGCCAGTGAGGACGTGTTCCTCGTCCACGACGCGCGCGAGCTGGAGATGCGGCGCGAGGAGATCGCGGCGCGCCGCAACGACCCGCTGGTGGCCGAGGAGTACCTGCCGGGGCAGCTGCACACGCTGGAGACGCTCGGGGACGGGCGGCGGCTGCACGTGCTGGGCTCGTACCGGACGACGCTGTCGCCGCCGCCGTTCTTCGTGGAGGAACGCCTCGAATGGGCGGCCCCGCCGCCGGAGACGCCACAGATCCTGGCGCAGCTGGACGCGCTGGGCGTCGGGTTCGGCGCGTGCCACACCGAGTTCGTCGTGCACGAGGGCCGCGCCCGCATCATCGAGGTGAACTACCGACTCATCGGCGACCACTGCGACTTCCTCCTGGCGGACCTGTTGGGCATCCCGTTGTTCGAGCGGATCCTGGGCATCCACCTAGGGGAGCCGTTGTCTCTCGACGCCCCGTCCGTGCGGGGGCATGCCGTCGCGGAGGCCGTCATCGCGGATCGCGCCGGAGTCCTGCGGGCCGCGCCCGGTCCGATAGAGCTGCACGACGGCACCGTACGGCTCGCCTATCGCCCGCAGCGCGCCGTAGGCGATTCCGTCGCCCTCACACGCACGAACCGCGACTACCTGGGGACCGTCCGCGCCATCGGTCCGGCGCAAGACGAGGTGGAGGCCGCGCTGGCGCGCTTCCGCTCCGCGCACCACTGGACCATCACGTGACCGATGCCGACATCGAGGGCCCGCTGGCGGCCCGGGTTCTGGACGCCCTGCTCCGGGAGGACTACGGCGGGCTGCGGCGCTTCGTCGACGATCGGACGCTCGCGCTGCCGGGCCGTTCGGTGCGTCTGGTCGACGCCGACCCGGTCTTCCTGTCCGAGCTGTGCGTCGACCCCTCGCAGAAGCTGGCGTTACATGACGTCTTCGCGCTGGTGCGGCACGTGGCGGACCCCCGCGACGACACCGAGGCGTTCGAGCGGGAGTGCCTGGACGCCCTGGCGACGGTGAAGCTCCACAACGACGCGCGTCCCGCCGTGCACCGGCGCCTGGCGCGGATACCGGACGAGCTGAGGACGGGCCCCGGCACGTTCTACGAGAGCCTCGCCGCCTACAACGACCATCCCGTCCATCCGACGAGCCGCTGCCGTTCCGGGCTCAGCATGGCGGACCTGAGCCGCTACGCCCCCGAGTTCGCGCCGGCGTTCCCGCTGCGGTGGGCCGCCGTCCGCGGCGCGACGCTGGTGGGCGAGACGCCGATCTGGTGGCCCGCCCCGGACGATGTGGGGCTGCGCTCGGCGGACGCGCTGTTCCCCGTCCACCCGCTGGCCGTCCGCCTGGTCCGGGACGAGCCCGCCGCCACCATGGCGCCGGAACCGTACCTGCAAGTGGCACCGACGCTGTCGATGCGGACGGTGGCGGCGGCGCCGCTGGAGCACGTGAAGGTTCCGCTGCCGACGAGCACGCTCGGCCTGCGCAACCGCCGCACGATCGTGCCCGGCACCCTCCCGGACGGCGCGCTGGTGGAACGCATCCTGCGGCGCGTCCTCGACCGGGAACCGCACCTGCCCGTACTGCTGGCCGACGAGCAGACCTACGGGCACGCCGACAACCCGCTCCTGGCCTACCTCGTGCGGCGTTTCCCACCGGAAACCGCGCCCGCGCACATCGTCCCCATCGCGGCCTTGTTGGCGGCGGCCCCGGACGGGGGCCACGTCATTGAGCGCTGGGATGTGGAGCCGCTCTTCGACGCCTACCTGTCGGCGCTCTTCTCGTGGAACGTCACGCTGTTCCGCTACGGGATCGCCCTGGAAGCCCACCAGCAGAACGTGGCACTCGTCCTGGACGACGGTCCGCCGCGGCTGCTCGTCAAGGACAACGACGGGGCGCTCATCGACCCGGCCCGGCTCCGCGAGCGGCTCGGCCCGTCCCCAGGCGCCGACCCCCGCGACCTCGTCGACCGGCGGATGGTCACCGCCGACCCCGGCGCGCTCGCCCGCGTGTTCGTCACGATCACCCTGCACCTGTGCGCGGCGGCGCCCGCGCTCGGGCTCGCCGAGCGCGGCCTGCTGCCCTGGCGCACCGGCCGCGCCCTGATCCGCGACCGGCTCGACGCGGCGCTCGGCCCGCCGGACGCGTTCCTGCGCTCGCGCACGCTCGACGCCGGCGCGCTGCCGGGCAAGGCCATGGTCACCGCCGGGACCCTCGTCGACAAGGCCAGGACCGGCGCCGCCGACATCAACAAGCACTACGGCCCGCCCGGGCCGAACTACCTACGGGATGCGACGTGCTTCTGACCGAACGGGCCCTGACGGCCGACGACGCCACCTCCACCGCGCTGCTCAACTGCCTGATCCGGGAGGTGTGCGGGCCCGAGCAGCAGGTGTGGCCGGACGGCGGGCACCTCGTCGCCCGGCTGCCGCGCGCCGGCGTCGTGCTGCGCACCGGCCTCGCCCGCCCGCCGGCCGGCCCCACCTACCGCCTGGCGCCGCCGTACGAGGAGCGGCGCGGCGACGCGTGGATCCCCGCCTCCTGGGACCGCCTCGCCGACCTCGTCGCCGGAGAGCTCGAACTGGCCACGGGACAGCCGAACCCGGAGTTCCTGGCGCAGGTCGACGACAGCCACAGCGCGCTGGCCGCCATCATCGCCGCGCGCCACGAACCCCAGGGCGACCGGTATCTGGAATCCGAGCAGTCGCTTGTGGCGGGCCACCGCTTTCACCCTTCGCCGAAGTCCCGGCAGGGGGCGCCTGCCGACTGGCTCCGGTACGCGCCCGAGACGAGGGCCCGCTTCCGTCCGCGTTGGCTGGCCGTGCGGGACGACGTCGTCGCGGAGGAAGGCGATCCGGAGGCGTTCGCGGCGTTGGGCGGGCCGTCCGTGCGAGGTTGCCGGACGCTTCCTGTCCACCCGTGGCAGTTCTCGCTGCTGGCGGGGAATCCGCTGCTCCGGGAGGCGCTGGCGCGGGGGCTCGTGCGCGACCTGGGGCCGTCCGATGTCGAGGCCGTGCCCACGTCGTCCGTCCGCACGGTGTACCTGCCGGACGCCGACCTGTTCTGCAAGTTCAGCCTGGACGTGCGCATCACCAACTGCGTCCGCAAGAACGCCTGGTACGAGCTGTCCGGCGCCGTCGCGTTGAACGAACTACTGCCCCGCGTGTTCACGTCCCTGGGTGCGACGCTTCTCGCGGAGCCCGCCTACCGCAGCGTCGCCCTCGCCGACCGCCGTCTCTACGAGGGCCTTGGCGTCATCGTCCGGGAGGGCGTGAAACACCTCCCCGGCACGCCGCTGCTGGCGGGCGCACTGGCCGACCCGTACAACACCCTCTTGGACGACCTGCCGGCCCTGGCGACTCCCGACGGCGCCCTAGCGTGGTGGAACGCCTACGTCGCCCACGTGGCTCCCCCTGTACTGCGGGCCTACCTCGAACACGGCGTCGTCCTGGAACCGCACCTCCAGAACGTCCTCGTCTGCGTCGACCCGGACGGCATGCCCGTGCACGCGGCGTTCCGCGACCTGGAAGGCACCAAGCTCACCGCCGGCCGCTGGGACCTGTCGCACCTGCCCGCCCGCGTCGCCGAAGGCCTCACCTACGCCCCCGCGCACGGCTGGAACCGCGTCGTCTACTGCCTCCTCGTCAACCACCTCACCGAGACGGCGGCGGCCGTCGCCGACCTGCATCCCGCGCTCGAACCGGACCTCTGGGCCGCGGCCCGGACCCACCTCGCGTCCCTCGACCACCACCCGCAGGTCAGGGCCCTGCTCGCCGGCGTCCCGCTGCCCGCGAAGGCCAACCTGCGCGCCCGCTGGTCCCGGTCGGCCGACCGCGGCGCCGCCTACGTCCCCGCCCCCAACCCGCTCGCCGCACCGCTTCCGCTGTGAACCTCGACGACCTTCGCGGCCTCGACCGCCACCCTGCCTACGTCTACGACCTGCCCGGCCTGAAAGCCCACGTGGCATCCATCCGCGCCGCTCTCGGCGGCACCGAGCTGTTCTACGCCGCCAAGGCCAATCCCGACGCCGAAATCCTCCGCGCCCTCGCACCGCACGTGGACGGAATCGAGGTCTCGTCAGGCGGAGAACTGACCCACGTCCGCGAAACCCTCCCGGAGGCCCGGATCGCCTTCGGCGGTCCCGGGAAAACCGACGAAGAACTGGCTCTCGCCGCCGGCATCGACCGCGTCCACGTGGAAAGCCCCAGGGAACTCGACCGGCTGCGAGGTCCCGCGAACGTCCTCCTCCGAGCCAATCTCCCGTTCCGAGTGCCGGGTGCTGCGCTCACCATGAGCGGCCCGTTCGGCATGGACGAGGACGCCCTCGACGCCTGCGCCGAACGAATCGCCGGGATCCCGCACATCACCCTCCGCGGCGTCCACGCCCACCTCGCCTCCGGCCTGGACGCGTCCACCATGCTCGACCTCGCCCACCAGATAGCCGAATGGGCGATCCCCTGGCTGAAAACCCAAGGCGTGGACGATCCCGAACTGAACATCGGCGGCGGAATGGCCGTTGACTACACCTCACCCGTCACCCGGTTCGACTGGTCCGCCTACGGCGCCGGACTGGCCGACATCCCCGCCCGCCTCCGCATCGAACCCGGCCGCGCCATGACCGCCTATCACGGCTGGTACGTCACCGACGTCCTGGACGTGAAAACGACGCGAGGCGAGACTTACGCCATTCTCCGAGGCGGCACGCACCACCTCAGGACCCCGGTGGCGAAAGGCCACGACCAGCCTTTCCACGTACTCACCGCGAACGGCCCGGAATCACCCGCGACCCTGGTCGGCCAGCTCTGCACCCCGAAGGACGTCCTCGCCCGCCGCGTCCCCGTCCCGCCGCTGCGCCCCGGCGACCTGATCGCCTTCGCCATGGCCGGCGCTTACGCCTGGAACATCTCGCACCACGACTTCCTCATGCATCCCGAACCGGCGTTCCACTACCTCCGCTAGGGTCACGGTCCGTGGCCGACATTTACGACTTCTTCCTGGCGATCAACCTGCGCGAGCTGCCGGACGCCGAGGTCGCCGAACTCCGCTGGCACCTCGGCCTCGGCCCGCAGCCCGAGGACCTGACGATCCCGATCGACTTCTCCGAGGTCGTCGTGGACGACGACGGCGAGCCCGCGGTCGTCCAGACCCCCGAACCCCAGCTCGCCCAGCGCGGCCCGGGCTGGAAGATCGGCGGCGCCCTCTTCGCCGCCCTGGAACCCCGCGAGGGCGGCGGCTGGGCCCTGACCGCCCGCCAGGAGCTGCACCCCGACTACTACGACCACGTGGACCCGCTCCTCGAATGGCTCGGCGCCCGCGCCGACTACGACCACGTCGACTCCGACGGCACCACCAAGAGCGGAGGCGGCGGGGACTTCGTCGGCTACGAGCGCTGGTACGAGGACGCCACGATCGAGCGGCTCCTCGTCATCGAGGACTTCAAGATCCTCCGCCGCTGACGCGGGGCGCGCCGTCCCAGCGCCATTTCGTCAGGCGGGCTCGGCCGGGCAGGTCGCCGCGTCCGGTCGACCAGAGGAGCGCCGGCCAGGGCTCGGCGGCGTGCGGGGCGTCCGGGAACAGGCGCGCCAGCACCTTGGCGCACAGGTCGGCGGGCGGTTCCCAGGCGAGGCCGAGCCCCTGTGCGACGTCGTGGACGTGGACGAGCGTCTCCACGATTCCCATGGCCGCGAAGCCTGCGGGATCGGATGCCCCGAAGCCGTGGTGGGCGCGGACGTCAGGTGGCGTCGTCCGCACCAGCGCGGCCAGCATCGCGCCGCAGGCGTCCAGAACCTGCAACAGGCCGCCGGGTCCCGCGTCGCGGTCGGCGTAGGTGACGTTGGCGGGGCCGCCGGGGCGGCGGCTCTCCCACAGGAACGGCACCTCCCGGTCGGCGGCCCGTGCGCCGAGTTGGGCCGCATAGGCGAACAGGTCGTCGCTCAGATGCTCGACGGTCTCCCAGCACGTCCATTCCAACGTGCCCGCCTTGCCGTCCCACGCGTCGGGCGGCGCCTTCCGCAGCACTTCGACCGCCGCCCGAACAGCCCGTTCCAGGTCGTCCGCTGTCACCATGTCTCGCATCCCACGACGGTACTGGGAGCAGCCACCGGGCCGGTGGCCGGGCGTACGCGGGCGCGGCGGATTAGGAATCATTGGCGCGGCAACGTATGTCGCTGGGCGATGCGAGGAGGATCCGGTGCTGGAGCGGATGCGGTCGGTCGTGAAGGCGGGAGCGAGGGCGACGCGGGCCGTGCGGGACACCGGGATCATGCATCCGGTGCGTCCCGATCGGGCGGCGCGGCTGCTGTTCCCCTACGTGCGGTTCGGGCCGGTGCCGGCGACGGTGGGCGCGATGGCGGCGCTGCGGTTCCCCGGCCGGACGGCGCTCGTGGACGAGCGGGGCGCGCTGACGTACGCCGAACTCGAAAAGCGGGCGGCGTCGCTGGCGACCGCGCTGCGCGACAGGGTCGGCGACGGCAGGATCGGCGTGCTGTGCCGCAACCATCGCGGATTCATCGAGGCCGTGCTCGCGGCGTCCCGGCTGGGCAACGACGTGGTGCTGCTCAACACCGACTTCTCCGCGACGCAGCTGGGGCAGGTCGCCGAGCGGGAGGGCGTCGAACTGCTCGTCCACGACGAGGAGTTCGGCGCGACCGTGGACGAGTCGGGGTTCGCGGGGGCGCGGGTGCTCGCGTGGACGGACGGCGACGGCGGCGCGAGGGAGTCGATCGACGCGCTCGTGGCCGCCACGGAGGCCGAGCCGCTGAACCCGGAGCGCACCAGCAACGTGATCGTGATGACGTCCGGGACCACGGGCACGCCGAAGGGCGCGCGGCACGACCTGTCGATGGCGTCGCTGCTGCCCGCGGCGCTGAGCCATCTGATGCGCGTCCCGGTGCGATCGGGGGCGCCCCTCGTCATCGCACCGCCGCTTTTCCACATTCTCGGTTTCGCGTACACGGCGGTGGGGCTCGGCATGGGCATGCCGCTCGTCCTGTTCCGGCGGTTCGACCCGAAGGACGTGCTGACGGCCATCGTGGACTGCCAGGCGGAGACGCTCGTCGCGGTGCCGGTGATGCTGCAGCGGATCCTGGACGCCGCGAAGAGCAACCGGCAGTGGACGCCGTCGCTGCGCGTCGTCGTGTGCGGCGGCTCGGCGCTGCATCCGCACCTGTCCGAGGCGTTCATGGACGAGTTCGGCGACGTGCTGATCAACGTCTACGGGGCGACGGAGACCGGCTGGGCGACCATCGCGACGCCCGCGGACCTGCGGGCGGCGCCCGGGACGGTCGGCCGCCCGTCCTTCCGCCTCACCGTCAAGATCCTGGACGAGGACGGCGACGAGGTCCCCGCCGGGGAGACCGGCGAGATCTACACCGGCGGCGGCCTGCGGTTCGCCGGGTACACCGGCGGCGGGGGCAAGAAGGTCCGCGACGGCCTGACCGGCACCGGCGACCTCGGGCATTTCGACGCCGAAGGGCGGCTGTTCATCGACGGCCGCGCCGACGACATGATCGTCTCGGGCGGGGAGAACGTGTTCCCGGGCGAGGTCGAGAGCCTGCTCGGCGAGCATCCGGACGTCGCCGAGGTGACGGTGAAGGGCGTCGAGGACGAGAAGTTCGGCCAGCGGCTCGCCGCCTACGTGGTGCGCGCGGAAGGCTCGCAGGTCACCGAGGACGACCTGAAGGCCCACGTGAAGAAGCACCTGGCCCGCTACAAGGTGCCGCGGGACGTCCGTTTCGTGGACGAACTGCCCCGCACCAGCACCGGCAAGGTCCGCTCGAAGGCGCTGACCGAGTGACGGAGGGCGACGTCCGGAACCAAGGCCGCGGACTCCGGACGCGCCCCGTCACCACCCCGTGAGCGAGCGGGCCGGCTCAGGCGGCGCCGCGGTTCTTGGCGGCCATGCAGATGCGGGCGAGGTCGTTCAGGGCGTCGGCGCGGCGCTCGTCGAGGGTGCGCCGGTCGCCCGGGCCCGCCTCCGCGAGGGTGTCGATGACCAGGGAGAACACCGGCCACTCGGCGGGGCCGATGGCGCCCTGGAAGTCGATGCCGTCCTCCAGGTCGTCGAGGTCGAGGTTGCGGGCGAAGGTGGCCAGCGCGGCCTCGGCGGCCACCACGCCGATGCGCATCGCCAGCGCGGCCGGCTCGCGATCGAGGGGGCGCACGGTGCTAGAACCCATGTTCGACAAGATAGAACACACGAGCGACGCACGTCGAACATTCACTCGAAAACATTCGAGCAAAACGCGCGAATCAGCCGGCGACAGCGTGCTGGAACAGGTACGAGTGCGTGAAGTGCAGTTCGCCGTTCTCGCGGCTCGGCCGCATTCCGGTGGCGGGGCCGCCGGCCAGTTCCGCTTCGAGTTCGCCGCGGATCCGCGCGGCGGCGTCGGCGGGCGTCCGCGACAGCTCCAGCCACGGCTCCAGCGGGCGGGTGAAGTCGATGCGCCGGGACCGCTTCACCTCGGCGCCCGCCTCGGTGACGAGGCCGGCGATCTGCGCCTCGGTGAGCATGGTGCCGTGCGAGGGGTCGCGGAGCCGCTCGATCCGGTCGGGGTCGCCCTCCAGGCCGTCCGGCCGGACGAGGTCGGCGATGATCAGCGCGGCGCCCGGCCGGCTGACCCGGGCCATCTCCCGCACGACGGCCTCCGGCGCGGTGACCTGGTGCAGGGAGAAGCGCGTCACGACGAGGGTGAAGGAACGGTCGAGGTAGGGCAGCGCGGTCGCGTCGCCCTCGGTGAAGGTGACGTTGGTGAGGCCCCGCCGGTCGGCTTCGCGCTTGCCCTCGGCGAGCATCGCGGGGGTGAGGTCGAGGGCGGTGACGTGCCGGACGCGATGCGCGATCGCCAGGGACACGATCGCGGTGCCGGCGGCGACCTCCAGGACGTTGTCGTCCAGGTCCAGTTCGGGATCCATGAAGCGGACGAGGTCGTCCAGGTGCCGGGTGAACGCGACGTTCAGCCGCGGGTCGGCGAACCCGGCCGCCTGCTTGGAGAACTCCCGTACGACCTTGTCGCCGTGGGTCACCGTCACGTCGCCTCCCTCGTAGCGTTCTCCGGATCATCTCTGAAACGGGGTGCGGTGAACAGAGGCAGTGACGGTCTTCACTGACGGACGGTAAGCACGCGTCACGCTGCCGGGACGGTCTCCAGGAGAGCGGCGAGGCCGGCGGCGTCCAGGAGGTCGGCGGGCCGGACGGTGGTGTTCGCGCTGACGTAGTGGAACGCGGCGCTGACCTCGGCGACGTCCACTCCCGCGAGTTCCGCCCACGCCAGCCGGTACGCGGCGAGCTGCACGGACGCGAACCGGGCGTCGTCGCCGGACGGGGGGCGGCCGGTCTTCCAGTCGACGACCTCGTAGCCGCCGCCGCGCCGCCGGAACACCGCGTCCATCCGGCCGCGGATCAGCCGGTCGCCGATGATGGTCTCGAACGGCACCTCGATGTCGAGGGGTTCGCGCGACGCCCACTCCGACTCCTCGAACCTCTCCTGGAGGCGGACGAGGTGGGAGTCGTCGGCGGCGCCCTCGTCGGCGGCGCCGGGCAGCTCGTCGGGGTCGATGAGGCGCTGCTGCCCCCAGCGCCCCTCCAGCCAGGCGTGGAACGCGGTGCCGCGCCGCGCGTACGGGGCGGGCGGGCGCGGCATCGGGCGGCGGATCTGCCGGGCGAGCGCCGCCGGGTCGCGGGCGAGCGACACCAGCGACGACACCGACAGGTGCGCGGGCAGCTCGACGACGAGGCCGTCGCCGCCGCGTCCCCGGTCGCGTTCGGCGAGGAGCAGCTCGACGTCGCGCGCCCACGCCGTCATGCGGCCCCGGTCGGCGTCGGACAGGCCCTCGTCACCGGCCCACAGCCGGTTCCGCCCGGCCATCGCGTCCTCGACCATGCGGGCGGCCTCGACGACGGCCTCGTAGCGTTCGCGGGCGGACGCGTCGGTCCTGCCGCGCTCCCCCGGCGCGACGGGCCACTGCGCCTCCTCCGGGTCGGCGAGCAGCGGGTTCGTCTCGCCCTCCGCGGGCGGGTCGGCCCACACCGCGACCGTCCCGGCGCCGGCGAGGCACACCGCGCGGACCTCCTCCAGGAACGGTGACGGCCCGAGCGGGCGCCCCGACGACCCCCACCAGTACCCGGTGGTGATGAGCAGGCTGGACGCGCGGGTGACGGCGACGTAGGCCAGGCGGCGCTCCTCGCGCAGGTCGCGTTCGGAGCAGGCCTGGTCGAACGCGGCGAGGTCGTCCTTCTCCAGGCCGGTCAGCGGCGGCAGGTCGGCGCGGTCGCCGCGGAGCATGAACGGCAGGACGCGCGGGTTCGCCGTCCAGCGGGTCGCGTTCTGCGGCGGCGACGGGAAGATCGAGCCCTTGGCGGGGCCGCCGTTCTTCTGCGGCACGTACGACAGGCCCGGCACGACGACGACCGGCCATTCCAGGCCCTTGGACGCGTGGACGGTCAGCAGCTTGACGCTGTCGGTCTCGCCGACGCGGCCCGCCTCCAGGCCGAACTCCTCGGTCTCGGCGGCCTTGAGGTAGGCGAGGAACGCGCCGAGCGTCGGGTCCTCGGCGTCGCCGGCGAAGGTGGCGGCGGCGTCGATGAACGCGTCGAGGTCGGCGCGGGCGGTGACGGGGTCGAGGCCGGACCGGGCCGCGACCTCGATGTCCAGGCCGAGCGCCCGCTCGACCTCGTTGACCAGGTCGGGCAGCGGCAGCCCGACCTGGCTCCGCAGCGCCCGCAGCTCGTCGCGCAGCCGCCGCAGCCGCCCGTACCCCTCGGGCGAGTAGGTCTCGGGGGCGCCGAGGTCGTCGAGCGCGTCGACGAGGCTGCCGGTCTCCTGGTTCAGCTCGCTGACCAGCTGGCGGAGCGGGTCGTCGCCCGTCTCCGGCGCCGGTTCGCCGCCCTCGGGCGGTTCCTCCGCGGCGGTTTCGGGCGGGGTGACGTCGCGCGCGGACTCCTGCGCCAGCGCCCGCGCGCGCCGTCCGAGCGCGACCAGGTCGCGGGGGCCGAGCCGCCAGCGCGGGCCGGTGAGGAGCCGGGCCAGCGACGCGCCCGCCGTCGGGTCGTGCATGACGCGCAGGGTCGCGACGACGTCCTGCACCTCGGGGACGGTCAGCAGCCCGCCGAGCCCGACGACCTCGACGGGGATGCCGCGCGCCTCCAGCGCCCGCCGGATCAGCGGGAACTGCGACCGTTTGCGGGCGAGGACGGCGACGTCGGAGTACTGGAGCGGCTCGGCCTGCACGCCGCCGTCCGGCGCGACCGCCGGGTCGCCGGCCATCAGCCCGGCGACGCGCCCCGCGATCCGGTCGGCCTCGTCCTCGACGGTGGGGAACAGCGCGCACTCGACGCGCCCGCGCCCCTCCCGTCCGGCGCCGGGGACGAGCCGCGGCACCGCCCTGGTCTCCGCGCGCAGCTCCTCCTGGATCTTCGCGGCGGCCTCGAGGATCTGCTCGCCGTTGCGGAACGACCGGCTCAGCTGCACGACCGGCGCCGGGACCGGCCGTCCCGAACCCACGGCGGCCTGCGAGGGGAAGTCATAGGCGAAGCGCAGCAGGTTCCCGGCGCTGGCGCCGCGCCACCCGTAGATCGACTGGCAGGGGTCGCCGACCGCCGTCACCGGATGCCCGCCCGCGAACAGCGACTTCAGCAGGACGAGCTGCGCCTGGCTGGTGTCCTGGTACTCGTCGAGCAGCACGACGGAGAACCGGGACCGCTCGATCATCCCGACCTCGGGGTGCTTGTAGGCGATGCGCGCGGCGAGCGCCATCTGGTCGCCGTGGTCGATGACCTCGCGGTCGGCCTTGGCCCGCCCGTACTTCTCGATCAGCGGCATCATCTGCTCGCGGACGGCCTGCTTCGCGAGGATGTCGCGCTGCGCCTTCAGCGGCTTCTTCACCGCGGCGAACCGCTCGTCCAGCCACGCGCCGACCTTGCGGACGTCGTCGGCGGTGCGCAGGTGCTCCGACAGGTCGCCGGACAGCTCCATCACGGCCTTGGTGACGGTGTCGGGCTGCCACTCGATGCGGTCCATCGGCCCGTCGTAGGCGTCGACGACCCGCGAGCAGATCTGCCACGCGACCGCCGGCGAGATCAGCCGCATCGTCGGCTCCAGCGCCTCGCGCAGCGCGTGGTCGCCGAACAGCCGCGCCGCGTACGAGTGGTACGTCGACACCATCGGCTCGCCGTCGAACAGCGCCTCGCCGCCGAGCCGCTCCAGCTCGTCGCCCGGCAGCACCTCGCGCAGCTTGTCGAGCCGCTTGCGGACCCGCACGCCGAGCTCGGCGGCGGCCTTGCGGGTGAAGGTCAGGCCGAGGACGCGCTCGGGCCGCACGAACCCGTTCGCGACCAGCCACACCACCCGCGCGGCCATCGTCTCGCTCTTGCCGGACCCGGCGCCCGCGATCACCGCCATCGGCGCCATCGGCGCCTCGATCACCCGGGCCTGCTCCTCCGTCGGCTCCGGGATCTCCAGCAGCCGGGCCAGCTCTCCCGGCGAGATCACCTCGCTCCCGTCACCCGGGCCGTGATCGAATGCGAACACGGCTCTGGGCGGCCGTCGCTTGCGCGGCGGCGGTCCCGGTCTTCCACGCCAGGCGTGGCGCCGGGTTCCTGCTTCGCAGGTGTCGGCCCGGCCGGGCCGGGTCTCATGTCACCTCCACAGGCGTTTCCCCTCTCCGCCCCACTGGCGGCGAGCACGAGCAGGTTCCGCGCGGCGTTGACGTCCCGGCCCAGGACCAGGTCACAAGCGTCACAGCGGAAGGTGCGCTCGGACAGCGGCAGGCTTGGCTTTCGCTCACCGCAACCCGAGCAGGTCTTCGACGACGGATACCAGCGGCCCGCCGTGATCAGGCGGCCGGTCTTCCATGCCGTCTTGTACTCCAGCATTCGCCGTGCGGCCCCGAACGAGGCATCGGCCACACGCCGGGCCAGCCGTCGGTTCGCCAGCATCCCCAATACGTTGAGATCCTCCACCACGACGATCTCATAGCGGGCGGCCAGCATGCTGGTGGCCTTGTGCAACGCGTCGGCCCGGACGTTGGTGATGCGGGCGTGGTGGCGGGCCAGCCGCGCGGCCGCCTTGGCCCGGTTGACCGACCCGCGCTGCTTGCGGGAGCAGGCCTTGCCGAGGCGCCGCAGTTTCCGCAGCCCCGCTCCCAGCGACTTCGGACCGTCGATCTCGATGACCGCGCCCCGGTCGTCCACGGCGGTCAGCAGGGTCCTGACCCCCAGGTCGATGCCGACGGCGCTGCCCGGCCGGGCATGTCGTCCAGGAATGTCGCGGTCGACCTGCACGGTGAACGACACGTACCAGCGATGTGCAATCCGCGACACCGTCGCCGACAGGATCCGCGCCGTCCCGTTCTCCAGGCGGCGGGCCAGCTTGCGGGTGGACTCGTGCGTGGCGATCGCACCCATGCGCGGCAGCGTCACCATCCGTCCCGAGCACCGCATCACCCCGGACCCGAAGCGGAAGGAGTCGCGGCACCGGCCGCGTTTCTTGAACCGGGGGAACCCCAGGCGGCGTCCCTTGCGGACACCGTTGCGGGAGGCGACGAACTCGCGCAGCGCCCGGTCCAGGTCACGGAACGCCTCCTGGTAGACGCACTTGGAGTGCTCGCCCCACCACTCCAGCGCGGGGTCGGTCTTCTTCACCTGATTCCACAGCCGGTGCAACTCGATGCCCGACCACCATTTGCCTTCGGCGTCGTAGCGGTCCCGGCAGGCTGCCAGTCCCCAATTCCACGCGAACCGCGCCGCACCCGCGTGCGACCGCAACACCCGCTCCTGCCGAGGGGTGGGGTCCAAGGCGAATCGGTACGCCTGCGTAACCTTCACACTCCGCACCGTAGCCGCGTCCTCTGACAGAACCTGGACGCCGCCTGCGGGGAGGTCCGCAGAGGTCCTCAGGTTCATGTACGTTCGCCCACCAGCCGCTCCCCCGAGCCGTCACCGCGGGGTGAGACGGCCCCCGCGCCCGTCAGTGTCAGTCGCCTACCTGCCCGCCCTCGTCGTGGACGGGACAGCAGGAGCGTACGGGACAGGTCCGACACTTGTCGTTCGCACGCGCCTGGAAGACGTCGCCGGCCATCCCCGTCGCGACGATCTCGACCAGCTTCTTGGGCCATTCGGGGTCGGCGTCCTCGGCGGGCGGCGGCTGCTCCTGCTCGCGGGCCTTCGCGGTGAACGCGGCCTTGCCGACCTGGATCAGCTTCGCGCCGCCCGGCTCGATCAGCCCGTGCCGCTCGAACGCGCCGAGCATCACGGCGTACTGGTAGACGCCGAGCTGCGGGTGGCGGGCCAGGTCGTCCTTCGGGACGGCCGTGGTGGAGGTCTTGATGTCGATGATGACGGCGCGGCCCTGCTCGTCGCGTTCGGCGCGGTCGATGCGGCCCTTGATGACGACGCGGCCGAGGTCGACCTTGAACGACTCCTCCAGCGCGACGACCTCGTTGGGGTTGTCGCGGTGCCAGGTGAGGAACTTGTCGACCATCGCGGCGGCCTGCTCGCGCTGCTTCTCCGAGTACCAGGAGCTGCGGAAGTCCAGGTCGTTCCAGATCTCGTCGAGGCGCTCGGCGACGTGCACCTCGCTGACGCCGTCGTCGGCGCCGGCCATCTCGGCGACCGCGTGGATGACCTTGCCCATGGTGCTGAACTCGTTCGGGCCGCCCTCCTGCGCGCCGACCGCCGACGCCAGCAGCCAGCGCAGCCCGCAGGTGGTGAACGCCTCGACCTGGGACGGGGAGATGGCGATCTGCTCGTCCTCGGCGAACGCCGGGCCCGGGTCGGACAGCGCGGTGATCGCGTACCAGTTCTCCGGCCGCGCGCCCCGCACGCCCGCGCGCGCGAGGCGGGCGAGGTGCCCGGCGGCGGCGCGGCGCAGCGGCTCGGGGCGGGTCGGGTCCGACACCACCGACCGCAGGTCCGCGACCAGCGCGGACAGCGACAGCCAGCGGGTCTTCTCGTCCAGCTGGGACTGCTCGATCGCGCCGGGCAGCAGCTCGTTGAGGAACCGGGACGGCCGCTCCTCGGTGTCGTCGCCGCCGACCGCCGTCACCACGAGCCGCTTGCGCGCGCGCGTGACCGCGACGTAGAAGAGGCGGCGTTCCTCGTCCAGCATCTTGGCCGCCATGGACGCGCCGGCCGCCGCGTCGGAGTCGGGGGCGGCGCCCGCCGCGTGCTCGATCAGCTCCTCGACGCCCAGCAGCGAACCGCGCAGCCGCACGTCCGGCCACACGCCCTCCTGGACGCCCGCGACGATCACGACGTCCCACTCCAGGCCCTTCGACCGGTGCGCGGTGAGGATCCGGACGGCCTCGCCCTCCGGCGCCTGCTCGGCGAGGGTGTCCCCGGCGATCTCCTGCGCGGCGATGTTGTCGACGAACAGCTCCGGGCCCGCCTGCGGCAGCCGGTCGACGAACCGGGCCGCGTGGTCGAACAGCGCGACGACGGCGTCCAGGTCCCGGTCGGCGGAGGCGCCGCGCGTCCCGCCCTTGACGCTCTGCTCCAGCAGGACGTCCGCCTGACCGCTCTCCTCCCACACCGCCCACAGCACCTCCTCGGCGGACCCGCCGTCGCGGACGTTGCGCCGCGCCACGTCGATGAGGTGCGCGATCCGCTCGGCGGGGGCGCGCACCTTCTCGTGGACGGGCACCAGCTCGCGCGGGTCGTTCACCGCCGCGATGAGCAGCTCCCCCAGCGGGCGCTGCCCGCCCGACAGCTCCTCCAGGTCGCGCAGCGCGCGCTTGAGGCGCCGCATCGCCAGCGCGTCGGCGCCGCCGAGCGGGCCGGTGAGCAGGTCCTCCGCGACGACCTCGTCCAGGTAGCCCTTCTTCAGCGCCGCGCGCAGCAGCACCAGGAACGGGCGGACGGCCGGCTCCTGCATCAGCGGAACCTCGTCGCCCGCGACGACGACCGGGACGCCCGCCTGCGCGAGCGCCCGCCGCAGCACCGGCACCTGCCGGACCGCGCTGCGGACCAGCACCGCCATCCGCGACCACGGCACGCCGTCGAGCAGGTGCGCGCGCCGCAGTTCGTCCGCGACCAGCGCCGATTCTTGGCTCTCGGAGTCGGCGATAACAGCACGCACTTCATCGGGGGGTCCAGGGGGGTCGCCCCCCCTGGAAGACACCGCACGGACTTCGCCCTCTTCCGCCTCGTCGGGCGTGAGCAGGGCGCGGTGCTCGGCGGCGCTCCCGGCGGAGCCGGCGGGCAGGCGGCGCGCGATGCGCCGCGACGCCGCCAGGATCTCCGGGCCCATGCGGCGGCAGGTGCGCAGCGCGACCACCGGCGCGGGCCGCCCGTCCAGCGTCAGGAAGCGGTCCGGGAACTCCTGGATGCCGCGCACGTCCGCGCCCCGGAACCCGTAGATCGACTGGTCGGGGTCGCCGACCACGACCAGGTCGCGGCCCTCCCCCGCCAGCAGGTGCAGCAGCGCCTCCTGCGCCGGGTCGGTGTCCTGGTACTCGTCCACGAACACCACGTCGTAGGCGTTCCGCTCGCGGATGCGGACCTCCTCGTCCGCGAGCATCCCGGCGGCCATGTAGATCAGCTCGCCGTAGTCGTAGGTGGGGACGGGGTCCAGCAGGAACCGCTCGACGTACCGCTCCATGAACGCGCCGATGGCGGGCCAGTCGTCGCGGCCGCGCATCCGCCCGAGCGCGACGAGCTCCTCGGCGGTGAGCTGCCGCTCGACGGCGCGCAGCGTGAAGTCGCGCAGCTCCTCGGCGAACCCGCGCGTCGCGAGCGCCGCCCGCAGCCGCTCCGGCCAGCCGCGCGCGCCGTCCGCCATCTCCCCTTCGAGGAGCCGCCGCACTTCGAGGAGCTGTTCCGGACCGGACAGCAGCCGGGGCGCGGGCTCCTCGTTCAGCACCGCGTCCCGCCGGATCAGCGCGTAGGCGTAGCTGTGGAACGTCAGCGCCAGCGGCGTCCGGGTCGTGCGGTGCAGCCGGCCGGTGATCCGCTCCCGCAGCTCGCCGGCCGCCTTGCGGCTGAACGTGAGCACGAGCACCCGCTCGGGGTCGACGCCCCGGTTCTCGATCCGGTCGACGACCGCCTCGACGATCGTGGTGGTCTTGCCGGTGCCGGGCCCGGCCAGCACCAGCATCGGCCCGCCGGCATGCTCGACGACCCGCCGCTGCTGCTCGTCGAGCAGGGGCGGAACGGCCCGCGCGGGACCCGCGCGGCGCACGAGACGGTAGGAAGCAGGCGGCACAACAGTTCATTGGAACAGATCACCGGGGCTGCTCGGACCACAACGGACGCATGTCGCGAACGTGACGCGACGCGGAACGCGCGGGACGCGGGGCTCGGCAGCCTGCACAATCGCGGCCCGCCGCGATTGTGCGGTCTTCCGTTGCCCTCCGCGCGACCGATCATGGAGAGTCGGCCCACCCCCGTGCACCGAACGCGGACGGCCGCGTCCCGGGGAGGTGGGAGGTCTTCACCCTTTGTCGCCTGCGCACTGGATCTATCTCCTGGGCCTCGCCGCCCTCATCGCCACCGTGGTGGCGCGCAAGAACGTCGTGGGTCTCGCGGTCTGCGGGACCTTCGTCACGGCCCTCGTCTACAGCGGCAGCGTCACGACCGGGATCGCGGCGGTGTTCAACGCCGGGATCGTCGCGGCCCGCGAGCTGCTGCCGATCTTCCTCATCATCGCGATCGTGACCGCGATGCTCGGCGCCATGCGGGGGCTCGGCGCCGACCTGATGATGGTGCGGCCGCTGCAGCGGCTCGTCCGCAACGGGCACGTCGCCTACCTCGTGCTCGCCGTCGTCACCTACCTGCTGTCGATGTCGTTCTGGCCGACGCCGGTACTGCCGCTGATCGCGGCGATCCTGCTGCCGGCGGCGGTCCGGGTCGGGCTGCCGCCGCTCGCCGCGGCCATCGCGATCGCGATCACGGGGCAGGGCATGGCGCTCAGCTCCGACTACATCATGGGCGTCGCGTCCGGGCTGTCCGCGCAGGGCGCGCACGTGCCCGCGGGCGCGATCGCCGACCGCGCCCTGATCATCTCGCTCATCGCCGGGGTGGTCGCGCTCGGCGTGTCCTACCTGCGGGACGTCCGCACCAAGCTGCTCGACCCGGTGGTGGCGGCGGCCGCGACGCTCGACCTCGCCGCCGCGGGCGACGGCGACGTCCGTGCGGAGGCGCACGGTGAGGCCCGCAGGACGGCGGGCGGCGAGGACGGCGCCGGCGCCACCGCGACCCTGACGGCGACGGGCCCGGCGGGCGCCGCGGGCCCGGACGAGGAGCCCGCGAAGCCCGGCACGCGGGCCCGGATCGTGGCGGTGGCCGTGCCGCTGGTGTTCGCCGTGCTGCTCGTCGTCATGCTCCTCGGCCGGTTCACCTCCCTCGTCCCCGACATCGACGACGGGCAGGGCGCGCCGCTCGTCGGCGGGACGGCGGCGCTGGCGCTGGTCGCCGTCGCGGTCGTCGCGGACCGCCGGAACTGGCTGCAGAGCTGCGCCGACCACTTCACCGACGGCATCGGGTTCGCGTTCCGCACGATGGGGGTCGTCATCCCGATCGCCGGGTTCGTCTACGTGGGCCTGTCGGACTACTCGGCCGAGATCCTCGGGATGCCGGACGGCGCGAAGGGCCCCGCGCTCCTGCTGGACGCGATCGGGCACGTCCAGGACCACATCCCGCACGTGCCGGTGTTCGCCTCGTTCGCGATGCTGCTGGTCGGCATGGTGATCGGGCTGGACGGCAACGGCTGGCCCGGCCTGCCGTTCACCGGGTCGCTGGCCGGGGAGCTCGGGCACGCCTCGGGCGCCGACCCCGCCACGCTGGCCGCGATCGCGCAGAACGGCGCGAGCTGGACCGGCGGCGGCACGCTCGTCATCTGGTCGTCGCTGATCGTCGTCGCGGGCCTCACCGGCGTCCCGGTGATCGACCTGGCCAGACGGTTGTTCGTGCCGGTGGTGACGGGCCTGGTCGTGGCCACGGCGGTCGCGGCGGTGGCGCTGTGAGCGCGGCACGGGACGCGGTGGAGACCGCGGAGCTGGTCCGGACGGGCGCGCTGGCGGCGCGCGAGGCGGTGGCGGCGGCGCTCGACCGGATCGCCCGGCTGGACGGGGACCTCGGCGCGTTCGTCCACGTGGACGCGGAGGGCGCGCTCGCCCGCGCCGCCGAGATCGACGCGATGGTGGCGCGCGGCGAGGACCCCGGGCCGCTCGCCGGCGTCCCGCTCGCCGTGAAGGAACTGCACGCCGTCGCCGGATGGCCATACGCGATGGGCAGCGTCCTGCACGCGGACCGCGTCGCCGGCCACACGTCGACGATCGTCGCGCGGGCGGTCGCGGCCGGGGCCGTCCCGGTGGGGCTGACGGCGTCGCCGGAGTTCGGGCGGGCGTCGTTCACCGCGTCCGTCCTGCACGGCGTCACCCGCAACCCGCACGCGCCGGAGCTGACGCCGGGCGGGTCCAGCGGCGGGTCGGCCGCGGCGGTCGCGGCCGGCATGGTGCCGGTCGGGACCGGCACGGACGGCGCGGGCTCGCTGCGGATCCCCGCGTCCTACTGCGGGCTCGTCGGGTTCAAGGGGACGTACGGGCGCGTCCCGCGAGGGCCCCGGCACCGCGGCACCGCCGAGAACGACCACTACGGCGTCCTCACCCGCACGGTGCGCGACACCGCCCGGTTCCTCGACTGCGTCTGCGGGACGGACGAGTACGACCGCGCATCGCTGCCCGCCCCGCCCGTCCCGTTCGAGACGGCGCTGGAACGCGAGGACCTGCGCGGGCTGCGGGTCGCGTGGTCGCCCGACCTGGGCGGCGCGCCCTGCGATCCGGAGGTGGCTGCGGTCGTCGAGGACGCGGCGAAGGCGTTCGTCGCCGGCACCGGCGCACGGGAGGTGGCCGCCGGGCTCCGGCTGGAGTCCTGCGGGGCCGCGTTCCGGACGCTGTCGGTGCCGGACGTCCACGCCGAGCTGCGGAACGCGCCGGACGACCGGCTCGGGTCCGTCCACCCGACCGTCCGCCGCTACGGCGACGCGGCGCAGGCGCTGGACGCGGACGCGCTGGTCGACGCGCACGAGGCCCGCGCGCGGCTGGTCGAGACGCTCGCCGAGGCGTTCGGCCGGTTCGACCTGCTGCTGACCCCGGCGACGCAGGCCCCGGCGTTCCCGGCGGAGGGGCCGATGCCCACCGAGATCGCCGGGCGCCCGGTGGACCACTGGGGCGCGCTGGCCGTCACGTTCCCGTTCAACCTGTCGGGGCATCCGGCGGTGTCGGTGCCCGCCGGGTGGGCGGGCGGCGCCCCGACCGGCCTGCAGATCGTCGGGCGGCGCCACGAGGACGCCCGCGTCCTCGCCGCGGCCGCGGCCTTCGAGCGCCTGCGGCCCTGGCCCGCGACCTGACTGCGCCGGGCCGGACGGCGGCGTGCGCGTCGTCCGGCCCGGGTCACGCGGTCGCGATCTTCTCCTGGAAGGCGCGGAGGGCGGCGGCGCCGACGGCCTTGTCCTGGTCGCCGTTGCCGCCGCTGACGCCGACCGCGCCGACGACCTCGCCCTCGTGCACGATCGGGAAGCCCCCGACGAAGATCGCGAACTTGCCGGGCAGCATCTGGTTGATGCCGAACGCCTCGTTGCCGGGCAGCGCGGGCCCGTTCGGCGGCTCGTTGAACTTGTGGGTGTCGCGCTGGTGGCCGGCCGCGGTGAACGCCTTCGCGATCGCGATCTCGACGCCGGTGAGCCGGGCGCCGGTCATCCGGTGCAGCGCGATCGGGTGGGCGCCGTCGTCGGCGATGCAGATCGTCTGCCTCACCCCGATCCGCCGCGCCTCCTCCTCGGCTGCGGTCAGCATGACCAGGGCGTCTTCCAGGGTGAGCCGGTGAACGGTGTGCACGGGACCTCCGGTCGTCTCGAGCGGGAAAGACCGACCCGGACCTGCCCTCGCCGCCGATTCCATGGCGGCGGACAGTGGGTATTGCCGGAATCGGAATTGTCGCGCAGGATGTGGCTGACGGATAAAGCGCCGGCTCCCACCGTCCGCCACGATCGCCTTCATGTCCCGTCAGTCTCGGAGGACCGCCGCCTCCGCGGCTATGTACACTCTGCCGAACGATCCGGACGGGATGTGGGCACATGGCACAATCTCCAGCATCCACGACGACCCCCTCCGCCACCGGCGCGGGCGACCAGGTACCGGTGCGGACCCTGCTCGCCGAGCCGCTGCTGCGGGGCACCCTCATCGCCGGCGCGTCCGGGCTCGACCGCGGCGTCGGCTGGTGCCTGCCGCTGTCGGAGACCAGCACCGAGACCGACCTCGCCGGCGTCGCCGTCCACCTGCCGGTGACCGCGCTGGCGCCGCCGGACGAGGCGGCGGCGCTGGTCGCCGGCCTGGTCCGGCGGGACGCCGCCGCGCTGCTCGCCCGGCGCCCCCGGGGCGACGGCACCGACCTCGCCGCCGCGGCCCGCGCCGCCGACGCGGCGGGCGTCCCGCTGCTGGAGCTGCCCGCGGAGGCCGACTACCGGACGGTGAGCCGGCTCGTCGGGCAGAAGGCCCTCGCGCAGGCCGCGCACATCCTGGAGTACGGGACGCGGGTGCACCGCACGCTCGCCGAGGTCCTCGCGCACGGGCCGGGCATCCCGGCGATGGCGCACGCGATCGTCGGGCTGTCGCGCTGCTCGGTGCTGATCTGCGACGCCGACGGGGAGCGGCTGGCGTGGGCGGAGACGCCGGACGGTCCCGCGCCCGACCCGGACGCCGTGCAGGCCGCCCTCCCCGCGCCCGCCCCGCACGGGCCGGACGCCGTCCTGGACGGGCACGCGCACGCGGCCGAGACCGAGCTGCCCGTCGCGCCGGGCGCGGCCGTGAACGCGCTGATCACGCCGGTGGTCGTCGGCGGCGAGCCGTTCGGGCGGCTGGTGATGGTGGAGCCGGCGTGCCCGCCGGACCCGCACGACCTGGCGCAGCACCGCGTCGTCGCCGAGCACGGCGCCACGCTGATCGGGTCGGAGATGCTGCGGCAGCGGTCGGTGCGGGCCGCCGAGGAGCGCGCCCGCGGCGACTTCGTCGAGGCCCTGGTCCACGGCCGGTTCGCCGACCCGCACGAGCTGGGCGCGCGGGCCCGCCACCACGGCTTCGACGTGGACGGCCACTACGCGGTGCACGTGGTGTCGGCGGCGGCGCTGCTGCCCGTCGGCCGCGACTACCTGCGCCGGACGGTCACCGCGACGCGCACCGCGCAGACCCTGGACCCCGCCGGCTGCACGCTGACGGCCGCGATCGGCTCCACGATCGTGGTGATCCGGCAGGTGGCGGCCGGCACCGACCCGCTGAAGCAGCGCGCGGAGGCGGCCCGGTTCGCCGAGCGGCTGCACCGGTCGCTGCGCCCGCGGCTCGGCGACGACCTGCGGGTGACGCACGGCCGTCCGGGCGCCGGCGCGGCGGGCGTCGCGGCCGGCTACCACGAGGCGCGGCTGGCGATGGGCCTGGCCTGGCACACCTCGGCGGCGCCCGTCTGCGGCTACGACGACCTGCGGGTGTTCGCCGCGCTGAAGGACGTCGCGGGCAGCGCGGAGGCCAAGTCGTTCGCGCACGAGACCCTCGCCCCGCTGCGCCGCGCGAACGGCGGCGACCTGGAGCAGATCGTCCTGGCCTACATCAGGACGTCGGGGAACCTGAACGCGGCGGCCCGCGAGCTGGGCATGCACCGCAACACGATGCTCTACAAGCTGGACCGGGCGTCGCGGGCGCTGCGGATGGACATCCGGTCGGCGGACGCGCAGTTCATGTTCTGGCTGGCGCTGCACATCGACACGCTGACGACGGTCACCGGCAGCCTCGCCGAGGAGATGGCCCCGCCCGCCGCCGCCCCTCGCTAGTCCGGGCGCGCCACGGGATCGGGACCGAGGTGGGAGGCCAGGAGGCCGAGGGCGGCGGTCGCGGCGCAGACGGTGAAGACCAGGCCGAACGCGGGGGCGTGGTCGAGGACGGCGCCGACCCACGCGGCGCCGACCGCCGAGCCGCCGAAGCGCAGCAGGTTGAACAGGCCGAGGCCGGCGCCGGTCCGTCCGGCGCCGGAGCGGGTGGCGCCGGTCGCGGCGGGCGTCTGGACGAACGCGACGCCGGCCCCGGTGAGCGCGAGCGCGGCGAGCAGCAGCGGGATCGGCCCCGGCCAGGCGAGCGCGGCGGCGACCAGCGCCTGGCCCGCGATGAGCACGGCGAGGCCGCCGCGCAGGACCGTCCGGGCGCCGAGCCGTTCCATCAGCACACCGGTGACGGGCCCGAGCAGCGCCATCGCCAGCGGGAGGCTCAGCAGGTAGGCGCCGGCGGCGAGGGTGGCGGTGTGCCGCTGCGTGGTCAGGTACACGGGGACGGCGAGCAGCGTCGCGCCGAGGCAGAACATCTGCGCGAGGACGCTGAGGCACGACCGCAGGTAGCGGGTCTCGATCAGCAGGCGCGGCGGCAGGAACGCGTCGGGGCGTCCGCGCGAGGACGCGACGTACCCGGCGGCGGCGAGCAGCCCGGCGAGGGCGCCGCACCACACGACGGGCGACGCGGCGCCGAGGCTCGCGGCGGCGGACGTGGCGCCGAGGCCGAGCGCCGCGGCGAGGGTGAGCAGCGCGGCGCCGCGCCAGTCGAGCGGGACGGCCCGCGCCCGCCCCGGCGGGACGAACCGGAGCGCGAGGGCGGCGGCGGCGAGGCACACCGGGACGACCGGCCAGAACACCGCGTGCCAGCCGAACCAGGTGGCGAGGCCGCCGCCGAGCGCCGGCCCGGCGGCCTGCCCGACGCCGTTCGCGGCGGCCCACAGGCCGAGGGCCCGGCCGCGCCGGTCGCCGTCGAACCGCGCGGCGATCAGCGCCATGACGGCGGGCAGCATCGCGGCGGTCGCGACGCCCTGCACCGCGCGCATCGCGACCAGGAGCGGCAGCGTCCCGGCGAGCCCGGCGCCCGCCGAGGCGAGCGCCAGCGCGAGCATGGCCGCGACGAACACCCGGCGCGGGCCGATCCGGTCGCCCAGCCAGCCCGAGACGGGCAGCAGCACCGCGAATGTCAGCGTGAACGCGACGACGACCAGGGTCCCGGCGGAGATCGGGGCGTCCAGGTCCCGCAGGATCAGGGTCAGCGGGACGTTGACGATGGTGTTGGCGACGGTCCCGGTGAACGTGCCGAGCAGCAGCGGGACGAGCGCCGCCCACGACCCGCGCCCCGCCTCGTCGCGGCCGCGGGTACCGCGTCCCCGGCCGACCGCCGTCATCCGCGGGCGAGCTTGCGGCGGCGCGGGCCGCCGTCCGCGGCGTCCTCCGGCGGGACGTGCACCAGGATCTGCCCGTCCTCCTCCTTCACCGGGTACACGCGGATCGCCTTGGTGGCGGGCGGCGTGATCGGCTCGCCGGTGCCGAAGTCGAAGACGCTGCCATGGCAGGAGCACAGCAGGCCGTCCTCGGTGACGTGGCCGGACGACAGCAGGCAGTCCAGGTGGGTGCAGTAGTTGGACATGGCGTGCACCTCGCCGTCCCAGCGGGCGACGGCCACCTCGGCCTCGCCCACGAAGAAGCGGCGGACGACGCCCTCGGGCACCTGGCCCGAGCGGGCCACGGGCTGGTATTCCATCGGTCGCTCCTCAGGGTGCGTCGGGTCGGCTAGAGGGTGTCGAACAGTTCGGTGAGGTCGGCGTCCTCGTCGCGCAGGACGTCGGGATCGGGCGCGGCGCCCGCGCCGATCAGCTGCCGCGCCACGGCGAGGTCGCCGCCGCGGTCGACGCTGAACGCGCCGCGCAGCACGCCGCCGGCGAGGTGGAAGGCGATGAAGTCGAAGTCCTCGACGCGGCCGCGGACGACGACCCGGTCGGCGCCGTCGCAGTGCCCGGCGTGCTGGAGGTTGCGGCCGAACTGGTCGGACCAGAACCACGGCGGCGCGGTGTGCGCGGACTTCCCGCCGAGGATGTTCTTCGCGGCGGCCATCCCCTGCGCGTTGGCGTTGTCGAAGTGCTCGGCGCGGACGCGGCGTCCCAGCTCGGGCCGCCACTGCAGGGCGACGTCGCCGGCCGCGTAGACGCCGTCGACGGACGTGCGGCAGTACTCGTCGACGGGGATGCCGCCCGCGGTCTCGATGCCCGCGCCGGTGACGGCCTCGACGTTCGGCACCATTCCGGCGCCGACGACGACCACGTCCGCTTCCAGGGACGCGCCGCCGCTGGTCGTGACGACCGCGCCCGACGCGGTCTCGGCGTAGCCCTCGACCTTCTCGCCGGTGCGCAGGTCGACGCCGCTGGTGCGCAGCAGCGCCGCCATGACGTCGCCCATCAGGTCGCCGAGGACGTGCCCGAGCGGCCGTGCCGCCTGCTCCACAAGCGTGACCTGCGCGCCGAGGTCGATCGCGGTGGAAGCGACCTCGCAGCCGATGAACCCGGCGCCGATCACCACGACCCGCGCGCCGGGCCGCAGCTCGGCGCGCAGCCGGTCCGCGTCGTCGATGGTGCGCAGGTAGCGGACCCGGTCGCCCTCGATCCCCGGCAGCCGGCGCGGCCGCCCGCCGGTCGCGATCAGCAGCGCGCCGGCCCGCAGGGACGAGCCGTCCGCCAGCTCCACGCTCCGCTCTGACGGCCGGATCGCGGTCGCCGCCGCGCCGAGCCGCAGCTCGACGCCGTTCTGCTCGCACCAGTCGGAGGTGAGCAGGTACAGCTCGTCGCGGCCGTCCTCGCCCGCCAGGTACTCCTTCGACAGCGGCGGGCGCTGGTACGGGACGTGCGGTTCGGCGCCGACCAGGGTCACGCGGCCCTCGAAGCCGCGGCGGCGCAGCGTGCGGGCGGCGACGGCGGCGGTCTGCCCCGCCCCGGCCACCACGACCGACTCGAGTTCCCTCAGGGGGGACGACCCCCCTGTACCCCCCGAAGAAGTGCGTGTCGTCATCTAATGCTCCTCTGTCAGGACCCGGGGACGCGGGTCCACGTAGACGGCGTCGCCGGCGATCCGCACGGCGTGGCTCGGCTGGCACTCGTCCCGGTCCTCGACGCGCCCGGTCGCCGGGTCGATCAGCCACTGGTGGCCGGGGCAGATCACCCGCCCGTTCAGCACCGTCCCCTTCGACAGGGACCGCTGCTTGTGGACGCACACGTCGTCCAGCGCGTAGACGTCGTCGCCGACCAGGAACAGCGCGATCGGCCGCCCGGCCACGGTCACGCCGAGCCGCCTGCGCTTGCGCAGCTGCGCCAGCGACGCCGCCTCCACCCACTCCTCCGGCCGCTCGCCCGCCCGCTGCTCTTCCACGGGTCCCTCCTCGCGTGTGGTGCGGCGGCGGGGGCGCCGGCCCCCGCCGCCGGGTCGGGTTCGGATCAGGCGGTGACGAGGTCGGGCTTGACGTAGGTGTCGTAGAGGCCCTGCGTGTAGGAGAAGCGCATCTCCGCGCCCCACCGGCACAGCTTCAGGCAGCGCTGCTGGAGCGCGGGCGTGTCGGCGTGGTCCAGGACGATCTGATAGCCGCGCTCGCCGTGCACCACGTCGGAGGTGATGTGCAGGTCGAAGAACTCGATCTCGTCCTCGGTGAACCCGTACACCTCGCGCAGCGGCACGATCTGCTTCTTGTAGATGCTCGGCACCTGCGACTCCAGGCCGACCACGAGGGCGGCGGTGGCGACCACGAAGTGCTCGCGCATCGCGACCGCGTAGCACCAGGCCTGGAGGCCGCGGGTGATGGCGTTCATGTTGTCGGGATTCTCGACCCGCTCCCGGGTGGTGCCGCACGCCTCGGCGAACCGGATCAGCAGGTCGGTGTGCCGGATGTCGGCGAGTTCCTCCTCGTACATGTTCTGGAGCGTGAAGTCCTTGGCGCCGGTGAACTCGTCGGGCGTGTTGCCGTAGACGTAGCCGAGGTAGTCGGCGAACGGCCCGACGTAGTGGTAGTGGTTCTCCGCCCAGCGGGCGAAGTGCTCGCGCTTCAGCTCACCGTCGGCCCACGCCCGGCTGAACGAGGCGTTCTTCGCCTCGCGCCCCTTGATGGCGTTCTCCAGCGCGGCGCGGAACTCTTCCTTGGACAGCAGCTCTGCCATTTCCTTGCTCCTTCCGGTGGTGCGGCGATTCGTTATTCAGGGGGTCACATAGATGCTCTTCTCGCGCAGGTAGAAGAGCATCATCGAGGGGCCGGCCTGCTCCTTGTAGGTCTGCGTGCTGGAGTCCTTGAGGCCGCCGAACGGCACGGTCATCGCCATTCCGGACGTCGGCTGGTTCACCTTCACCAGGCCGGTCTCGGAGCGGCGGGCGAACTCCAGCGCCCGGCCCAGGTCGCGGGTGACGATCCCGGCGGACAGCCCGTAGTCGGTGCCGTTCGCCAGCTCGACCGCCTCGTCCAGACCGGACGCCCGCTGGAACCCCAGCACCGGCCCGAAGATCTCCTCGCGGGTGATCCGCATGTCCGGGGTGAGGCCGGCGAAGACGGCGGGGGCGGCGAAGTAGCCGTCGCCGGGCAGGCGCCGCCCGCCGGTGACGAGCTCGGCTCCCTCGTCCGCGCCGATCCGGACGTAGTCGAGGAACTTCTCCAGCTGGAAGTCGGCGGCGAGCGGGCCCATCTGGACGCCGTCGTCCAGGCCGTTCCCGACGACCTGCGCCTCGGCGGCGCGCACGACCCGGTCGAGCAGCTCGTCGTGGACGGCGTCGTGCGCGATGACCCGGCTGGTGCCGGTGCACGCCTGGCCGGACAGCCCGAACGCGCCCTTGACGATGATCTGCGCGGCCCGGTCCAGGTCGGCGTCGTCCATGACGACGACGGGGTTCTTGCCGCCCATCTCCAGCTGGGCGCGCCGCGACGGCCCGACGGCGGCGTGGACGGCGCGTCCCGCGCGGGTGGAGCCGGTGAACGTCACCGCGCCGACCCGCTCGTCCGCCGCGACGGCCGCGCCGGCCTCCGCGCCGCCGTGCACCAGCGCGATCGCCTTCGCCGGCAGCCCGCCCGCGAGCAGCGCCTCGACGAGCCGCTGCGCCAGCAGCGGCGTCACCGGCGACGGTTTGAACACCACCGCGTTGCCCGCCGCCAGCGCGGGCCCGAGCTTGCGGGACGGGATGTTCAGCGGGAAGTTCCACGGCGTGATCGCGCCGACCACTCCGACGGGCTCGCGCCGCGTGTAGACGAGGCCGCCGTCGGCGGACGGGTGGCTCTCCCCCGCGATCCGGTGGGCTTCGGCGGCGTAGAAGCGCAGGTTGCGGGGCGTCCGGGAGATCTCCATCGCGGCCTCGGCACGGGTCTTGCCCTCCTCGCGCACGAGCTCGCCGACCAGGTCGCCCGCCCGGTCCTCCAGCCACCGCGCGGCCGCCTCGAGAACGTCGGCACGTTTCTCGGCGGCCGTCGCCCCCCATTCCGCGGCGCCTTCGACGGCGCCCTTCACGGCCCTTTCCACATCTGCGGCCGACGATTCGGGGAATTCGCCGACGACGTCACCGAGATCGGCGGGATTGTGGCGCCGGAACGTCACTCCCGAGGAGGCGGGAACCCATTCCCCGCCGATGAAGTTCAGGCCCTCGTGCACGGTCACTCGTCCTCCACGTTCGTTGCGGCGATCGCGGTCAGCTCGACTTCCACCGGGGCGCCGCCGGGCAGCGCCCGGACGCCGACCGCGCTGCGCGCGGGGCGCCCGAGCCCGAGGCCGTCCAGGACCCGCGAGGCGCCGTCCGCGACGGCGGACAGCTCGGTGAACCCGTCGGCGCAGGCCACGTAGACGGTCATCCGCACCCACCGCCGGATCCGGGCGGACTCCCCGGCCGTCACGGCGGCGACGGCGTTGCGGGCGGCGAGCGCGGCGGCGGCGCGGGCCGCGGCGACGTCCACGTCCCGCCCGACGAGGCCGGTCACGACCAGCCGGCCGTCCTCGCGCGGCGTCATCCCGGCACTGGCGACCAGGACGTCGCCCGCGCGCAGCGGCTCGGCGACGGCGGTGACGTAGGCGCCCTGCGGGCGCGGCGGCGAAAGCGATTCAGACACCGAGCTTGTTTCAGACACCGAGGGCCACCCCGTCCTGGCGGGGGTCGGAGGCGCCGAGGAGGGCGTCTCCGGCGACGGAGATGATCTGGGCGCTGCCACCGGCGTCCCAGGCGTCCTGGACGACGACGTCATGGCCGGACGCGCGGAGCGCCTCGACGCGGCCGGCGCCGAGCCGGGACTCGACGCGCAGTTCCGGCGGCCGTCCGATGACGTCGGCGTCGCTGCCGGGGTGGACGGTGAAGCGGGGCGCGGCGACGGCCGTCGCGGGGTCGTGGCCGTGGTCGAGCAGGTGCGAGAGCAGCTGGGTGTTCCACTGGACCTGGCCGTCGCCGCCGGGGGTGTTGCCGACGTGCAGCAGGCGTCCGGCGGCGTCGGTGACGAGCCAGGCGTTCAAGGTGTGCAGCGGACGCCGCCGCGGCCGGACCTCGTTGGGGTGGCCGTCGATGAGGTAGGCGCCGCGCCCGAGCCGGTTGTTCAGCACGATCCCGGTGCCGGGGACGGTCATCCGGGCGCCGAAGGTGAAGGCGAGCGAGTGGATGAGGCTGACGGCGCGTCCCTCGGCGTCGACCGCGACCATGGACGTGGTGTCGCCGCCGGCGGGGACGGGCGAGGGCGCGGTGGCCGGGAGTTCGCCGCCGTCGAGGCGGGCGCGGGCGGCGGCGATCGCGTCGGCGGCGAGCAGGCCGCGCCAGTGGTCGCTGTCGGCGCCGCACCCGGCGAACCGGTCGGCGAACGCGAGCCGGGCGGCGGACGCCATCCGGTGGACGGCCCCGGCGGACAGCCACGGCAGCCCGGCGAGGACGCCGTCGCACAGGCCGGCCTGCTGGGCGACCATCCAGCCGGGCGTCGGCGGCGTCGTGAGGTGGACGGTCGCGCCCTGGTAGGTGCAGGTCAGCGGCGTCTCGGCGGCGGAACGCCCGCTCGCCATCCACTCGTAGCCGGAGAACGGGGCGCCGGCGGCGACGAGCGCGTCCACGCATCGCTCGGCGAGCCCGCCCGCGTACAGGTCGCCCGGGTCGGCGGCGAGGCGGCGCAGGGTCCCGGCGAGTTCCCGCTGGTGGAGCGGCTCACCGGCGGACGGGACGCGCCCGCCCGGCAGGAACGTCCCGGCGGTGCCGGCGTCGCGGGCGAGGGCGTCGCGCCGCTCGACGATGTCGGCGCGGGTCTTGAGAGTGCAGGGCAGGCCGTCCTCGGCGGCGGCGATCGCGGGCGCCCACAGCTCGGGCAGCCCGCGGGACGCCGAGTCGGCGTGCAGGGCGGCGAGCGCGCCGACCGCGCCGGGGGCGGCGACCGCGAGGGCCCCCTCCAGGGGGACGGCGGTCAGGCCGCGGTCGCGGTAGAAGGCGGGCTCGCCGCCGTCCGGGCCGAAGCCGCTGCCGTTGAACGCGGCGACCGACCCGTCCGGGCGGCGCAGCAGCGCGAACGCGTCGCCGCCGACGCCGCACTGGCCGGGCAGCGCGAGCCAGGACAGCGCGGCCATGGCGAGCGCCGCGTCCACCGCGTTCCCGCCCTCGGCGAGGACCCGCGCGCCGGCCTGGCTGACCGCCGGATGGCTGGAGGCGACCATGCCGCCGGTGGCGGCGGCGGGGCCCCGGCCGGGGTGCCCGAAGCCCGCCGGCGTTGCGTTCCGTACTGACATGACGCCCAGTTTCGGCGCGTCCCGATAAGCCCCGATACGGACCGAATGCCGAAGATCAGCAGCCTTCCTTGGGCACTGTGCACAGGCGAACCGGACACCCCTGATTGCTTGCCAACGAGTCCGACATCATGCACAAAATGACTGGCCGTGCCGTGTGCACGTTCCTCATTGCTCGCCGGGGAGGGATCGACCAGATTCTCTGCAACCGTTGCGCCCATCGCCTCGCAGATGGCGCTGACAGGGAGGTGGCGCGCCCGTGGGAGCCGCTCACTGGGTCTATCTGTCCGGAATCGTCCTCATCATCGCCGTCATGATCGCCCGGAAGAACGTGGTGATACCCGCCATCGCGGCGACGTTCCTCACCGCCTGGACGTTCACCGGCAGCTTCGTCAAGGGACTGGAGTCCATCTTCAATGCCAGCCTGACCTCGGCCTCCGAGCTGTTCAACATCTTCCTCATCATCGCGCTCGTCACGGCGCTGCTCGGGGCGCTGCGCGCGCTCGGCGCCGACCGCCGCATGGTGGAGCCGTTCCGGCTGGTCATGCGGTCGGGCCACTCCGCCTTCTGGGTGCTGGCGTTCGTCACCTACGCGATCAGCCTGTTCTTCTGGCCGACGCCGGCGGTGCCGCTGATGGGCGCGATCCTGCTGCCCGCCGCGATCGCCGCCGGCCTGCCGCCCATCGCCGCCGCGCTGGCCATCGCCGTCGCGGGGCAGGGCATGGCGCTGTCCAGCGACTACGTCATCCAGGTCGCGCCCGGGCTGTCGGCGAAGGCCGCGAACGTCGGCACCGACGCCGTCGCCGACAAGGCGATGGTGCTGTCGCTGATCACCGGCGGCGTGGCGCTGTTCCTCGGCTACCTGATGACCCGCTCGCAGTACCGCGAGCCGGACGCGCTGCTGCTCGAACGCTGGGAGGCCGGCGAGACGGAGGCCGCCGCCCCGGTGGCGCGCCGCTCGCTCATCCCGGGCCTGCCGCTGCGCCGCCGCGTCCTGCAGCCCGCGCCCGCCGCCGCCACCGCCGCCGAGGGCGACGGCTCCGTCGCCGTCCTCGACGCGGGCCCCGGCCCTGGCAGCGGCCAGGGGGCAGGTGCCGGTTCGGTGACCGTCCCCGCACCGCGCAACGGCGACGGCCCCGCCTCCGGGACGCGGAACGGCGGTCTCGGACGGTCCGGAGGCGAGCCGGGCGACGCGATGGCCGCAGCCGCGCTGAAGTCGCTGAACGGCGGCGACCTTCCCGGCGACGACTGCCCGAAGCGGTCCAGGGCGTTCGCGGCGATCATCCCGCTCGCGCTCGTCGGGCTCGTCGGCTACATGATGCTCGGCAAGTTCACCGACGCCGTCCCGGAGGTCGTCGGCGGCGACGCCGCGGCGCTGGTCGGCGGCGTCACCGTCGCGCTGCTGCTCGCCGCCGCCGTCGCCCGCGACGCCGGCAACGCGCTGCAGGCCTGCGCCGACCACATCGTGGACGGCCTGGTCTTCGCCGTCCGCGCGATGGGGGTCGTCATCCCGATCGCCGGGTTCTTCTTCATCGGCAACGCCGACTTCGCCGGCAAGATCATGAGCCTCGGCGACGGCGCCAAGGCGCCCGGCTTCCTGTTCGAGTCCGTCACCCACATGGAGGGCGCCATCCCCGACAGCCGCTACGTCGTGGGCTTCGGCGTCCTGCTCATCGGCATGATCACCGGGCTGGACGGGTCGGGCTTCGCGGGACTGCCGCTCACCGGCTCCCTCGCCGGCACGCTCGGCCCGACCTCCGGCGTCGACCCGGCGCTGCTCGCCGCGATCGGCCAGATGGGCTGCGTGTGGTCGGGCGGCGGCGTGCTGATCGCCTGGTCGTCGCTGCTGGCCGTCGCCGGGTTCGCCCGGGTGCCGGTCATGGACCTCGTCCGGCGCTCGTTCCTGCCGGTGGTGGCGGGCCTGGTGGTCGCGACCGTCGCCGGCCTGATCATCTTCTGACCGGCCCGTCCGGCGTCCACCCCCTCGGCAAGGAGCATGGTGACCACCTCGTCCGACCTGTCCCCCGCCGGGCTGCGCGCGGTGCTGCTGGTGCTGCTGACCTTCGGCGCCGGGACGACCGACATCGTCGGCTTCCTCGGCATGGAGAAGGTCTTCACCGCCAACATGACCGGCAACATCGTGCTGTTCGGCCTCGCCGCCGGCGAGGCGCACGGCGTCGACCTGGCCCGCTGCGGGATCGCCACGCTGGCGTTCGCGCTCGGCCTGCTGGCCGGGTTCCGCGTCGCCGGACGCACCGACCCCGGGCACGTGTGGCCGCCGCGCGTGACCGCCGTCCTGTGCGTCGTCCTCGCCCTGCAGACGGTGTTCTTCGCCGGCTGGGCGCTCGCCGATGCGGAACCGCGAGGCGCGGGGCTGCTCGCGCTGATCGCCCTGTCGTCCACCGCGATGGGCGCGCAGACGGCGGCGGCCCGCAGCATGGCCGCCGACGGCATCACCACCACGTTCGTCACCGGGACCCTCACCTCGGTCATGGGCGGCCTCGCCGTCGGGCAGACCGCCGCCGCGGGGCTGCGGACCTGCGTCATCCTCGGCCTCGCCGCCGGCGCGGCCGTCGCCGGCGCGCTGATGGCCCACGCGCCCGTGCTGGCGGCGGCGCTCAGCCCCGCCGTCCTGCTGGTGGTCGTGCTGGCGGCCCGCCGCCTGCACGCGGTCCGCGTCTCCTGACCGGCCCGCCGCGCGGTCAGGAGTGGCCGTTCCAGCGGGCGCGGGTCATGTCGACCCGCCGGCCGTCCGGGCGCAGCGGGGTGCCCTCGGCCCGGTAGTGCTCGTGCGCCTCGACCTCGTTGCAGGCCGGCGGGCGCCCGTCCGCGCGGATCACCCGCCACCACGGCACCCCGCCGCCGAACAGCGACATCACCCGTCCGACCTGCCGCGGCCCGCCCCGCCCCACCATCTCGGCGATGTCCCCGTAGGCGAGGACGCGGCCCGGCGGGATGCGGTCCACCGTGTCCAGGACCGCCTCGGCGTACTCGTCAGGTTCCGACCACATGCGCCGATTCTCCAGTCCCCGCCCCGCCACCGCCAACCGGCCAGGACCAGACCCGCCAGGGACAGCGCGCCGATCGCGACGCAGCCGACGACGAGCGCGCCCGAGCGGTGCACGACCTCGACGGGCCGGGCGCCGCCGGTCGCGAACCGGCGGTCCGGGGGCAGGCCCGCGCCGTCCATCCGGGTGCCCGCGAGCGCGTCGGACGCGGTGAGCGCGGCCAGCGCGTCGACCCGCCCGAACCCGGCGCCGAGGTCGTAGCCGCCGGCCGGGCGGTGCCGGGCGCTCGCCACGATCGCCTGCGTGACCAGCGCGGGCGCGAGGCCGGGGTGGCGGGCCCGGACGAGCGCCGCGACACCCGACACGAACGCGGTCGCGGGGCTGGTGCCGTCGCCGATCCAGTACCGGTCGCCGGGGCCCGCGCCGATGATCTGGACGCCCGGCGCCGACACGACGACGGCCGAATTACGGTTGGAGAAGTTCGCGTGCCGGCCCTGCGCGTCCACGGCGGCGACGGAGATGACACCGGGGAACGACGCGGGATACGTGTACTCGGTGTGGCCGCCGCGCTTGGCGGTCCGGTCGGCGTCGCCGTTGCCGGCCGCCGCGACCACCACGACGTTCCGGGCGACCGCGTAGGCGACGGCGGCCCGCTCCCGCTCGGTCGGGTACGCGCGGCCGAGCGACAGGTTGATCACGTCGGCGCCGTGGTCAACGGCGTACCGGACGCCCTGCGCGATCGTCCCGGCGTACCGGCGGTTCCCGGTGAACGCCGCGAAGCCCGGTTCGTCCCGTTCCAGGATCACCCGCAACGCCAGCAGCCGGGCCTGCGGCGCAACCCCGACCATGCCGAGGCCGCCGCCGGGGCCGTGCCCGTGGCCGGCGATGACGGACGCCATGTTCGTGCCGTGCAGCCTTTTCGGCGGGACGCCGGGCGGCGACGCGCCCGCGGTGTAGTCGGGGCCGGTCGTGACCGAGCCGGCGAGGTCGGCCTGCGCGGCGTCGACACCGGAGTCCAGGACGGCCACGGTCGCGCCGGCGCCCCGCGACAACGCCCAGGCCCGCGGGACGTCCAGCGACTCCAGCACCCGCATGGCCGCGTCCCGGACCTCGTCGGCGCGGGCGGTGCCGGGGACGAGCGGCGGGACGGCCAGGACCGCCGCGGCCAGCGCCGCGGCCAGCCTTCTCAGCACGACCATTCCCGGGTGCCGCAGCGGATCGCGGCGGGCGCGGTGAGGGGGCGCAGCACGGCGTCGACGAGCCGCGGCGCCAGTTCGGCGAGCTCGGGGAGCCGCCGCGCGGCGCGCAGCGTGGGCCGCCCGTCGGCGTACCCGACGGTGGCGGCGACGACGTACGGGCCGCGCTGCGCGGCGGCGGACGCCTGCCGGGCCGCGTCGCCGAACCGCGCCGCGACCGTCCCGGCGAACGGCAGGGCCCGCAGTCCCGGCGCGGGCGCGCGCGGCGGGAACCACGCGACGGCGCCGTGCGCGGACGCGGTGTCGGGGAACGCCGCGACCCCGATCGTGACGGCGAGTCCCTGCGCCTGGTCGAGGTAGGTGGCGCGGAGCACCGCCTGGCAGCCGCGCGCGGTCAGCGACGCGGTCAGCCCTGGGTCGACGGCGGTGCCGCAGCGGGTGTCGGTGCCGATGCCGACGCGCCGGGCCGTCTCGGCGGACCCCTCGTCGAGGGTGTAGCGGAGCCCGGCGGGGAAGATCCGCCCGGCGGGCCAGGCCCGGTAGCGCCGGCCGATCTCGGTGGCGACCGCGGCGGAGCGCTCGGCGGGCGTCGGCGCGCGCGTCACCTCGCCGGCCAGCCGGACGGCCGCGACGGCGAGCACCGCCGCGCATCCCGAGGCGATCAGCAGGGGCGCCGTGGCGCGGGGCGGCCGGCGCCGGTGGCGGGACGGGCCGGCCGGGCCGTCCGGGACCGCGCCGGGGCGCTCGCCCCGGGCCGCGCCCGGTTCGGTGTCCGGGCCAGGGGTCTCCGCGCGCGCCACGAGCGGAGCGTAACGGACGCGCCCCCGGCGGCGCCCGATGACCGGCCGGTCAGATCAGGATTCGCCGGACGGTTCCTCCGGCGCCCCGAACGAGGGGCGCGCCGCAGGGTCCGGCGGCGCGGGGCCGTCCGGCGCCGCGACCGGCGGCCGGCCGCCGGCGGGCGCGTCCGGCGGCGCGAAAGCCGAGGTCCCCTGGCCCTGCCGGTCCGGCGGCGCGAAGGCCGGGGCTCCCTGACCAGGTTGCCGGGGCGTGTCGGCGGAGGGGCCGGCCGGCGCGGAGGGAGGTGCGGACCCGGGCGGCCCGAACCCCGGACGGCCGTACCCGCCGCCGGGCGCCTGCGGCGCGGGCGCCCCGTACACCGGGCGGTTGGGCGCGCCGGCCGGAACACCCCCGTACTGCGCGTACGACGGCCTGGCCGGAGGCGCGAATCCGCCGCCGGGCGGGCCCGCCGGAGCGGGCACGGAGCCGGCCGGCAGGAACCGCGGATGGCGGCGGTGGAACGCGACCGCGATGACGGTCGACCCGACGACGCCGGCGACGCCGAGCAGGATGATCCCGGCGACCGTGGGGGTGACCCAGGCCGGGCGGTCGATGATCGTGACGGGGCCGGGGTCGGCCTCGCCGAACCGCTTGGCGCCGGGCTTGCCGGCCGCCGACGCGGGACGGCCGCGGGCGAGCGAGTCGGCGGCGGTGAGCGCGCGCGGCGCGTTCACCTCGCCGAAGCCGACGTCGGGGTCGTAGCCGGCCTGCGGGCCGAAGCGGGTCCCCTCGACGAGGGCCTGGGAGACCAGCGCGGGCGCCATCTTCGGGTGCCGGGCGCGGATCAGCGCGGCGATCCCCGAGACCAGGGCGCTGGCGTCGCTGGTGCCGTCGGACAGGAAGTACTCGCCGCCGGGCCCGGCGACGGGCAGGCCGGCGCCGGGCGCGGACACCACCACCGACAGGTTCCGGTTGGAGAACGGCGCGCGGGCGTGCGACGGCTGCGTCGCCGCGACGGCGATGACGCCCGGGTAGGACGCCGGATAGGAATACGGCGCGAACCCGTTGCCGTCGATGAGCCGCTCGTCGTCGCCGTCGTTGCCGACCGCGGACACCACCACGACGCCCTTGCCGATGGCGTAGCCGATCGCCTCGCGCTCGGCGGAGATCTCGTCGTCCTTGCCGAGCGAGAGGTTGATGACGTCGGCGCCGTGGTCGGCGGCGTACCGGATGCCCTTCGCGACGGCGTCCTCGGCCTCGCGCGAGCCCCGGTAGCGGGCGAAGCTCGGGTCCTCCTTCTCGCCGATGACGCGGATCGCGAGGATGTGCGCCTCCGGCGCCAGGCCGATGACCCCGTCGCCGCCGCCCGGCCCGTGGCCGTGCCCGGCGATCAGCGACGCCATGCCGGTGCCGTGCAGGTGGGCGGGCTTGCTGCCGCCGTCGATCGCGGCGAGCAGGTTGGGGCCGACGGTGACCGACCCGGCGATGTCCTTCTGCTGCGGGTCGACGCCGGAGTCGACCACGGCGACGGTGACGTTCCGGCCCTTGGTGATCTTCCAGGCGGCGTCCATGCCCAGCTCGTTCAGGACGCCCCGCTGCCGGGCCCGGACGTCGTCGGCGCGAGCGGGCGAGGGGACCAGCGGGATCCAGGCGCCGGCGAGCGCCGCGGCCAGCAGCCCCGACGCGGCGGCGCGCCGCCGCCGGGACGCCGCCGGGCGGCCCGTCCGTGTTCCGGTCAGCATTTCCACCCGCGCTCGTGGCAGTCCGGCAGGGCCTTGGCGGCGAGGCTCCGGGCGACCGTGTGCCCGATCTGCGCCGCGATCGAGAACGGCTTGCCGGGCCGCTCCTTCGTGACGGCGGCGGCCGGGCGGCCGTCCGCCTCGCCGGAGGTGGTCAGCACGACGTAGGGGCCGCCGCGGTCGGACGTCCGGTCCTGGCGGGCGGCGTCGGTGAACCGGGCGGACGCGGTGCCGGGGAACGGGGCGGCGCGCAGCGCGGGACCGACCGAGCCGCTGCCGTCCGGGCCCTGCGAGCCGGGCAGCTCCTTGAAGGCGCGGTCGGCGGCCCAGGGGTCGGCGAACGCGACGACGCCGACGGTGACGACGATGCCCTGGAGCTGGTCGGTGTAGGTGGCGCGCAGGACGGCCTTGCAGCCGTGCTTGCCCAGCGTCGCCGCGACCTCCCGGTCGACGCCGGTGGCGCAGCCGGTGTCGGGGACGATGCCGGTCCGGGTGGCGTACTCGCCGCCCGCGTCCCGCGTGCTGTAGGCGATCTTGGTGGGGAAGATCCGTTCGGCGGGCCAGGCCTGCCAGCGCCGGGCGACCTCCGCGTTCGCGGCCCGCTCCACCTCGGCGTTGGTGGGGTCGCGGTGCAGCTCCGCCCAGGCGCCGCCGATCGCGATCGTGCCGGTGGCGAGGTAGACGCAGCCGAGGACGATGGCGACGACGAGCCACTGGCGGGCGCGCAGCCCCAGAACGGTGACCGAGGGCGCACCGGGCACACCTGGAGCACCTGGAGCACCCGGGGCACCCGGGGCACCCGGCGGCGCCATCGGGCCGTACGGCCCGGCGGGCATGCCGGGGGCCGGTCCGGGCGGGCGGCCGGGGGGCGCGCCCGGCCGGGGACCGGGGGGAGCCTGGGGGCCGGGCTGGAAGCGCGGGCCCGGCGGGGGCGGTTGCTGGGAGGGGGGCAGGAATGCCACAACAGCCAAGATTAACTCTGGTTCATGACATTCCGCCCTTACATCGGGGTGAGGGGACCGTCCTAACCCGGACGTCCCCGCCCCCGGACAGGGGAAAGGGCCCCTCCGGGGAGGGGCCCCTCTCGCTCATGGCGCGCTCGCGGCACCGCCGTGGCGCGGGTCACCGCGCGCCGTGCGGCGGGGTCACCGCTCCATCGTCCGGCGGGCCTCCTTCGCCGCGTCCTTGACCTGCTCGCCGACCTGCTTGGCGCCGCCGGCGGCCTGGTCCTTGCGGCCCTCGGCCTCCAGGTAGGGGTCGCCGGAGCGGTATCCGGCCTCCTCCTTGCCTCGGCCCTTGGCCTTCTGCGTCTTGTTCTTGAGCTTGTCGAGGATGCCCATGGCTCCTTCTTCCGTACGAGGTCCGTACTGCAGAAGGCCCTGCCCGCTCTGTTCCGATCCATGCATCCATGCCGCCCGGGGCACCGCCCTTCGGGGAATGACCGCGGACATGGCAAGGTTGTGCCGTGAGGGGACGACGACGTCCCGCCCCCGTAACAGCCGAGCGTCAGCACAGGAGCACCCACCGTGTCGTTGCCACCTCTGGTCGAGCCCGCAGCGGAGCTCACCCGCGACGAGGTCAACCGCTACTCGCGGCACCTCATCATCCCCGACGTGGGGATGTCCGGGCAGAAGCGCCTCAAGAACGCCAAGGTCCTGGTCGTCGGCGCGGGCGGTCTCGGCTCCCCCGCGCTGCTCTACCTCGCCGCCGCCGGCGTCGGCACCCTCGGCGTCATCGACTTCGACGTCGTGGACGAGTCCAACCTGCAGCGCCAGATCATCCACCGGCAGTCGTCGCTCGGCAGGCCGAAGGTCGAGTCGGCCGCCGAGACCGTCCGTGAGATCAACCCGCTGATCGACGTGGTGGTGCACGACACCGCGCTCGACCGCGACAACATCATGGACATCTTCGGCCAGTACGACCTGATCGTCGACGGGACCGACAACTTCGCGACCCGGTACATGGTGAACGACGCGGCGGTGCTGCTCGGCAAGCCGTACGTGTGGGGCTCCATCTACCGGTTCGACGGGCAGGCGTCGGTGTTCTGGGCCGAGCACGGCCCCTGCTACCGCTGCCTCTACCCCGAGCCGCCGCCGCCCGGCATGGTGCCGTCGTGCGCCGAGGGCGGCGTCCTCGGCGTGCTGTGCGCGTCGATCGGGTCCATCCAGGTGAACGAGGCCATCAAGCTGCTGACCGGCATCGGCGAGCCGCTGGTCGGCCGCCTGATGATCTACGACGCGCTGGAGATGACCTACCGGTCGGTCAAGGTCCGCAAGGACCCCGAGTGCCCGCTGTGCGGCAAGAACCCGACGCAGACCGAGCTGCTGGAGGACTACGAGGCCTTCTGCGGCGCGGTCTCCGAGGAGGCCTCCGAGGCCGTCAAGGACTCCACGATCACCGTCCAGGACCTTAAGGGCATGCAGGACCGCGGCGAGGACATCTTCCTGGTCGACGTCCGCGAGCCCAACGAGTACGAGATCGTCTCGATCCCGGGCGCGACGCTGATCCCGAAGGGCGAGTTCCTGAACGGCTCGGCGCTGGAGCGCCTCCCGCAGGACCGGAAGATCGTCCTGCACTGCAAGTCGGGCGTCCGCTCGGCCGAGGCCCTCGCCGTGGTGAAGAACGCCGGCTTCGGCGACGCCGTGCACGTCGGCGGCGGCGTCCTGGCCTGGGTGAACCAGATCGACCCGAGCCAGCCCAGCTACTGACGCGCTGACACCGAGCCCCCGGATCCGCCGCGGATCCGGGGGCTTCGTGCTGCCCGGACGGTCCGCGCCGTCCGGGCCGGCTACTCCTTCGCGGGCGGGGCGTAGGTGAGGCCGAGCGGCGGGGCGATCTCCTGGAGCATGATCTCGAACATGGGGGCGGCGTCCTCCAGGGCGAAGCTCAGATGGCCGAAGGCCTCCAGGCTGACGCTGCCCTGCAGGCGCACCCAGCACTTGAGGAACTGCTGGATCACGCCGAGCGGCAGCGCCACGCCGAGACGCTCCTCGCGATAGCGGCGCAGCTGCGGCAGCAGGCCGGGGTCGAGCTCGTCGTCCGGCGGGACGGGGAACGGCTTCTTCTGCCACAGCTCCAGGAACAGCGACATGAACGTCCAGCCGAACTGCTGGGCGCACTCCTCGGCGAAGTCGGCCTGCTCGTCGGGGGCGAGGCCGCGGATCGGGGCGCCGAACAGCAGCGCGTACTCGCGGGGGTGGCCGAGCGACCAGCGGCGGAACTGCCGGGCCACCGACAGGAACTTGCCGCTCATGTCGTCGTGCGGCACCTTCGCGATGGCCGCCTGCAGCTCGGCCGTCAGCTCGGTGTAGATGTCGCCGACGACGTGGCGCAGCAGCTCGGAGTGGCTGTCGTAGTAGCGGTAGAGCGCGGGCGCCGTCATGCCCATCTCGCGGGCGATGGCGCGCAAGGTCACGGCCTCGGGCCCGTGCTCGACCAGGATCCGCCGCGCGGTCTCGGAGATCTCCCGCACCGTCGCCTCGCGCAGCCGGTCACGCCGTGTCGTCACGCTCCGCCTCTCTTCCTCCCCGGCGCGGCCGCCTCCGGCCGCCTCCGCATGATTCCCCAAAAACACCATTGACGAAAGTGAACGTCATATGCAAAGTTTACAGCGTTCGCTAGTTTACAGCGTTCACGGACGTGACGCGGGGTAACAGGCAGGGGGAACGACGATGTTCGAGCGATGGGGCCGCTGGGTCCACCGCCGCCGGCGGTGGGTCCTCGCGGTCGCCGGTGCGGCGCTGGTCTTCGCCGGCGTCTGGGGCACGGGCGTGTTCGGCGCGCTGACCTCGTCCGGCGGCTTCGACACGCCGGGCAGCGAGAGCGCGCGGGCGACGCAGGTCGCCGAGCGCGACCTCGGCCGCGACCAGGCCGACGTGGTGATCCTCTACACGGGGCGCCCCGGCATGACGGTGGACGACCCGGCCTACAAGGCGTCGGTGGACAGGGCGCTCGCCGCCATCCCGAAGGACAGGGTCGCCGGGACGTCCACCTACTGGACGACCAGGGCGCCGCAGTTCGTCAGCAAGGACCGCACGTCCACCTACGCCGTGCTGCAGCTCAGCGGCAAGGACGAGGGCGCGCGGCAGGACTCCTACGACGCGATCAAGGACGACCTCACCGCCGCCGGCGGCGGCCTGACCGCGAAGGTCGGCGGCTCCCTCGGCACGCAGACCGCGATCAACGAGCGGGTCTCGTCCGACATCGGCCGGGCCGAGGGCATGGCCATGCCGGTGCTGCTGGTGCTGCTCGTGCTGATCTTCGGCGGGCTGGTGTCGGCGAGCCTGCCGCTGCTGATCGGCGGCCTGGCCATCCTCGGCTCGTTCACCGCGCTGCACGCGCTCAGCTACGTCACCGACGTGTCGATCTTCGCGGTGAACATCACCACCTTCCTCGGGCTCGGCCTCGCGATCGACTACGGCCTGTTCATGGTCAGCCGGTTCCGCGAGGAGATCCGGCGGGACGGCGCGACCGCCGAGGACGCGCTCGCCGCGACGATGGCCACCGCCGGCCGCACGGTCGCGGTCTCCGGCGTCACGGTCGCGGTGTCGCTGTCCGGGCTGCTGCTGTTCGACCAGAACTTCCTGGTCTCGATGGGCTACGGCGGCATCGCCACCGTCTTCGTCTGCATGCTCGGCGCGCTGACCGTGCTGCCCGCGCTGCTGGCCGTCCTCGGCCCGAAGGTGAACGCGCTGGCGATCCGCCGCCGCAAGGCCGCCCCCGCCGCGGCGAAGAGCGAGGCGGACGGCTGGTGGGGACGGCTCGCGCACAGCGTGATGCGCCGCCCGGTGGTCTACGCCGTGGCCACCGTCGCGCTGCTGCTCACGCTCGGGAGTCCCTTCCTCCACATCAACTGGGGCGGTGTGGACGCCAAGGTGCTGCCGTCCGGCGCGGACGCCCGGGTCGTCTCCGAGGAGCTGCAGACCCGGTTCCCGAGCAACCCAACCGAGGCGATCCAGGCCGTCGTGACCGGCACGTCCGACCGGGCCGCCGTCCAGGCCTACGAGGACCGGCTCGCCGCGCTGCCCGGCGCGACCGGCGCCACCGTGACCGGCGCCAAGGGCGAGACGACCCGGATCGCGCTCACCTACTCCGCCGAGCCCCACTCGAGCGCGGCCCGCGACCTGGTCCACCGCGTCCGGGACGTCCCGGCGCCGCCGGGCGCCCACACATACGTCGGCGGGAGCACGGCCGACGTCGTGGACCAGCTGTCCAGCATCGGCGGCACGCTGCCCTGGCTGGGGCTGCTCGTCGGCGGCGTCACGTTCGTGCTGCTGTTCCTGGCGTTCGGGTCGGTGGTGCTGCCGCTGAAGGCGATCGTGATGAACATGCTGTCGCTGTCGGCGACGTTCGGCGTGGTGGTGCTGATCTTCCAGGACGGCCACCTGTCCGGCCCGCTCGGCTTCACCGCCACCGGCGCCATCTCCCCCTCGATGCCGATCCTGATGCTGGCGATGCTGTTCGGCATCTCGATGGACTACGAGGTGTTCCTGCTGTCGCGGGTCCGGGAGCAGTACGACCTGACCGGCTCCAACACGACCGCGGTCGCGACCGGCGTGCAGCGCACCGGCGCCATCATCACCAGCGCCGCGCTGCTGTTCATCGTGGTGATCGGCGCGTTCGCCACGTCCGGCGTCGCGTTCATCAAGATGACCGGGGTGGGGATGGCGATCGCGATCCTGGTGGACGCGACGGTCGTCCGCGCGCTGCTGGTGCCGGCGACGATGCGGCTGCTCGGCCGCGCCAACTGGTGGGCGCCCGGCCCGCTGGCCCGGCTGTACGGGCGGTACGGGATCCGCGAGGGCGACTCCGCCGCGCCGCCGCGGGCGGCCGAGCCGGCGCCCGTGCGCTGAACCCGGCTCCCCGGCCCCGGCTCCCCTCTGCGGGACCGGGGCCGGGGCCGCCGGTCGGGGCCGCTGGTCGGGGCCGCCGGTCGGGGCCGGGCCGGGACCGTCCGCGAGAAAAGGGCCGCCAACAATGGCAAAGCGGTTGTGGACCGCGCCACCCGGCGGGAAACTGAATGCCATTCGCCCGGCGCCGTTCGTGTGACGCGCACCGCGACGGCCCGCGCCCGGCGACCCCGGCTCTCCCGGTTCACGGGTACTTCCCTGGAGGCATCATGTCCGCGTTGGCGATCACCGAAGCCGAGACGGCCTTCGGCCATCTGGAGCGCCTCACCGAGGAACTGCGCTCGCGCGGCTGGGCGGTGGACATGGCCCCGCCGTCGGACCGCTGGCCCTCCGCCCTCGTCGCCAACCCCGACATGCGGATGTTCAACGAGAACGTGATCGCGGTGCAGGAGCGCTCCGACGCCTCCTGGTCGTACTTCTACAGCTGGGGCGAGCGGATCGCGCCGTGCACCGACCCCTCCGCCGCGGCCGCGATGCTCGGCCGCGTCCTCGCCACCCGCCGCGACGGCTGACCCCGCCCGCCGCCCCGGGAGAACTAACTCACATTCCGGACGGCCTGGCGATCACCGCAGGTCAAATAGCATGTAGCTCATGCTCTGGACGCGTTACGCGGCGATCGGCGACTCCTTCACCGAAGGGGTCGGCGACCCCTACGCGGGGGGCGCCGCAGGCGGGGGCTGGCGCGGTTGGGCCGACCGGGCGGCGGCCGAGCTCGCCGTCCGGTCCAACGGACCCGGCTCCCACGGGTTCGGCTACGCCAACCTCGCGATCCGCGGCCGGCTGCTCGGCCGGATCGTCGACGAGCAGCTCCCCGCCGCCCTGGACCTGAAGCCCGACCTCGTGTCGGTGTCGGGCGGCGGCAACGACCTCCTGCGCCCCGGCGCCGACATCGACGCGCTCGCCGCCCGGATGGACGAGGCGGTCGCGGCGATCCGCGCGACGGGCGCCGACGCGGTCCTGTTCACCGGCGTCGACCCGGTGGGCTCGCCCGTCATCCGCCGCACCCGCGGGCGCGTCGCCGTCTACAACGAGCACCTGCGGGCGATCGCGGCCCGGCGCGGCGCGTTCGTCGTCGACCAGTGGTCCATGGACGTCCTGCGCGACTGGCGGATGTGGGGCGCCGACCGGCTGCACATGGCGCCCGAGGGGCACCGGCGCGTGGCGCTGGCGATGCTGGAGGCGCTCGGCGTCCCGGACGCGGGCGACTGGCGCAAGCCGGAGCTGGAACCGCTGCCGGAGCTGAGCCGGAGCGCGCGGCGGCTGGCGAACGCCCGGTGGGCGCGCGGGTACCTGGCGCCGTGGGTGGCGCGGCGGCTGCGGGGCCGCTCGTCCGGCGACCTCGTCACCGCCAAGCGCCCCACGCTGGCGCCGATCGAGTAGCCCTCAGGCCGACTTGCGGGTCCGGCTCTTCGCCGGCTCCTTCTTGCCGCCCGACTTCGACGCCGTCTTGCGGCTGCGCGACGCGGGCTTCTTCTCCGGCGCCTTCTCCGACGACGATGCCGCCGCCTTGCCGCCGCCTCCGCCGCCGCGGCTCTTCTTCGCGGCCTCGACGCTGGCGCGCAGCGCGCTCAGCAGGTCGGCGGCCGGCTCCTCCTCGGCCTCCTCGGACGGCCGGGTGACCTCGCGGCCCTCCACCTTCGCGTCGATCACCGACTGGAGCGCCTCCCGGTAGGCGTCCTTGTACTCGGTCGGGTCGAAGTCGCCCGCCATCGAGTCGATCAGCGACGAGGCCATCGACAGCTCCTGCTTGCGGACCTCGATGTCCTCGTCCAGGAACGGGAAGTCGGGCCGGCGCACCTCGTCCGGCCACAGCATCGTCTCCAGGACGAACACCCCGTCGCGGACCCGCAGCGTCGCCAGCGACTCGCGCTGCCGCAGCGCCACCTTGACGATCGCGACCTGGTCGGAGTTCTCCAGCGCGTCGCGCAGCAGCACGTACGGCTTGGCGCCCTGCGCGTCCGGCTCCAGGTAGTAGGACTTGGCGAAGTAGATCGGGTCGACCTCGGACTCCTCGACGAACTGGAGCACGTCGATGCGCCGGCTGGTGGACAGCGGCAGGTCGGCGAAGTCCTCGTCGGTGAGGATCACCATCTCCCCGCTCGGCAGCTCGTAGCCCTTGGCGATGTCGGAGTAGGGGACCTCCTCGCCGTCGACCGTGCAGACCCGCTTGTACTTGATCCGGCCGCCGTCCTCCCGGTGCACCTGGTGGAAGCTGACGTCCCGCTGCTCGGTCGCGGAGTACAGCTTCACCGGGATCGTCACCAGCCCGAACGAGATCGCGCCCTTCCAGATGCTCCGCATGCCGTGTCCTTACCCAGCCGGTTCCGCTCCTCCCCTTAGCGTCGCAACCCCGTTCGATTTGCACCATAACGGACCCTTGATCCTTTTCTTCGGCGCGACCATCGGGTAAGACGCCGTTATGACCATGCCATGGCCCGTCGAGCCGATGATGGCCGCCACCGGGGACCTCCCCGGCGACGGCGAGCGCTGGGCCCTGGAGCTCAAGTGGGACGGCGTCCGCGTGGTGTCGCAGGTCTCGCCGGACGGCGTGCGCGCCACCGGCCGGCGCGGGCACGACGTGACGGCCCGCTACCCCGAGCTGACCGCCCTGTCCGACCTGCTGCCCGACCACGACGTCGTGCTGGACGGCGAGGTCGTCGCCTTCGACCGGGGCCGGCCGAGCTTCGAGCGCCTCCAGCGGCGGATGCACGTCGCCGAGCCGCACCCCCGGCTGATCCGCGAGGTCCCCGTCCGGTACGTCGTGTTCGACGTGCTGTTCCTGGACGGCCGGGTGCTGTACGACGTCCCCTACGCCGAGCGCCGGGCGCTGCTCGCCGGGCTCGACCTCGCCGGCAGCGGCCCCGTCGAGGTGCCCCCCTACCTGCACGGAGGCGACACCTCCCAGGTGGACGAGCTGCTCGCCTTCACCGTCGAGGAGCACCTGGAGGGCCTGCTCGCCAAGCGGCTGGACTCCCCGTACCGGCCGGGCCGGCGCGTCGACTTCTGGCGGAAGGTGAAGAACTTCCAGACCCGCGAGGTGATCGTCTGCGGCTGGAAGCCCGGCCGCGGCCGGCGCGAGGGCGGCGTCGGGTCGCTGCTGCTCGGCGAGTACGACGCCAAGGGGCGGCTCGGCTTCGTCGGGCACGTCGGCACCGGCTTCAGCGACCGCGCCCTGGACGACCTGTACGAGGCGCTGTGGCCGCTGCGCCGCCCCACCAGCCCGTTCGACGAGGCCGTCCCGCGCGAGCACGCCCGCGACGCCCAGTGGGTTGAGCCGCGCCTGGTCGGGGAGGTCGCCTACAGCGCCCGCACCAGGGACGGCCGCCTCCGCTTCCCGTCCTGGCGGGGGCGCCGCGACGACAAGGACCCCCTGGAGGTCACCAGTGAGCAGTGAGTCCCCCGCACTGGAGGACCGGTGGTGAGCGGCAGGCAGGTCGAGGTGGACGGGCGCCGCCTCAACCTGTCCAACCTCGGCAAGAACCTGTACCCGGAGTTCACCAAGGGCGAGGTCATCGACTACTACGCGCGGATCGCGCCGGTGATGCTGCCGCACCTGAAGGACCGTCCGGCCACCCGGATCCGCTGGCCGGAGGGCGTGGACGGCGGGAAGTTCTTCGAGAAGAACGCCCCCTCGCACACGCCGGACTGGGTGCGGACGGCGGAGATCCCCACGCCGGGCAGCACGTCCGGCCGGGAGACGGCGGACTTCGTCGTCGTCGACGACCTGCCCACGCTCGTGTGGTGCGCGAACCTCGCCGCGCTGGAGCTGCACGTCCCGCAGTGGAAGGTCGGCCCGCGCGGCAAGCAGCACGCCCCCGACCTGGTCGTGTTCGACCTCGATCCGGGCGAGCCCGCCACGATCGTGGAGGCGTGCGAGGTGGCCGCGCTGCTGCGCGACGTGCTCGCCGAGGACGGCTTCGACTCCTACCCGAAGACCAGCGGCAAGAAGGGCCTGCACCTGTACGTGCCGATCAAGGAGCCGAACGACGCGGCGCGGACGTCGGAGTACGCCAAGGCCGCCGCGCAGCGCCTCGCGTCCGAGCATCCGGACCTGGTCGTCGCGCGGATGGAGAAGCGGCTGCGCAAGGGGAAGATCTTCGTGGACTGGAGCCAGAACAACCCGGCGAAGACGACGGTCGCGCCGTACTCGCTGCGCGCGGCGTCCAGCCCGTCGGTGTCCGCGCCGCTCGACTGGGACGAGCTCGGCTCCTGCCGCGACGCCGCCGACCTGGTGTTCTCCCCCGACGAGGTGCTCGCCCGCGTCGAGCGGCACGGCGACCTGCTGGAGCCCCTGCTGGACGGGCGCCGCCGCGCCCTCCCGTGACGCGCCCCTGACACGATCTCTCACTTTTCGGGCGCCGTATGTGTCCGAACCGGCACGCTCCGGCGTCGACTTCCGCCACCATGTGCACGGGGGACGCTATGTGAGCGGGCACACACCCGCCGTGCGGAAGGAAGAACAGTTGTCGCAGAACCATCACTACGACGCCGTGGTGCTGGGCGGGGGGACGGCGGGAGAGCTGGTGGCGACCGGCCTGGCCCGCGCCGGGCGCGATGTCGCGCTCGTCGAGAACCGCCTGGTCGGCGGGGAGTCGCCGTACTTCGCCTGCGTTCCGTCCAAGTCGCTGCTGCTGTCGGCGCGCCGCGGCGAGACCTGGGAGATGGCGGTGGCCCGCCGCGACGCCCTGACCGGGCACCGCACCGACGAGCGGATCGTCGCCCGGATGGCCGAGGAGGGCGTCACCGTGCTGCGCGGCCGGGGCCAGCTGACCGGGCCCGGCCGCGTCGAGGTGGACGGCGCCGAGCACGGCTTCGCCGACCTGGTGCTGTGCACCGGCAGCGAGCCGGTGATCCCGCCGGTCGACGGCCTCGCCGACGTCCCGCTGTGGACCAGCGACGGCGCCCTGTCGGTGCCCGACCTGCCGCGCCGGCTGGTCATCCTCGGCGGCGGCCCGGTCGGCTGCGAGCTGGCGCAGGTGTACGCGGCGTTCGGGTCGCAGGTCGCGGTGGTCGAGGCGTCCGGGCGGCTGCTGACCGCCGAGGCCCCGTTCGCCGGCGAGGTGCTCGCCGAGGCGCTCCGCCGGATGGGCGTCGACCTGCGGCTCGGCGCCGACCTCTCGCATGTGGAGCGCAAGGAGTCGGGGCTGCGGCTCTGGCTCTCGGACGGCGGCACGCTGGACGCCGACCGGATCCTCGTCGCGGCCGGGCGCCGGCCCCGGGTGGAGGGCCTCGGGCTGGAGGCGCTCGGCATCGCCACGTCCCCCGGCCACGGCGTGCCGGTGGACGAGACGTGCCGGGTGCCCTGCCCCGCCGGCGACGTGTGGGCGGCCGGCGACGTCACCGGCGTCGCCCGCACCACGCACGCCGCCCGCTACCAGGCCCGGCTGGCGCTGGCGAACCTGCTCGGGGAGCACCGCGCGGCCGACTACCGCGCGATCCCCCGCGTCGTCTACACGACGCCGACCGTCTACGCGGTCGGGATCTCCCCGAAGCAGGCCGAGGAACTCGGAATAGACCTCCTCACCGCCGGGTACGACCTCGCCGCGACGGCGCGGGCGGCGGTGGAGGCCGACGAGCGCGGCCGGGTCGAGCTGTACGCCGACCGCTCCCGCGGGCTGCTGATCGGCGCCGTCGCGGCCGGACTCTACGCTGAGGAGTGGATGAGCGAGATCGCGCTGGCCATCCGCGCGGAGACGCCGCTGAGCGTGCTCACCGACGTCGTGCACGCGTTCCCGACCTACGGCGAGTCCCTGGAGGCGCCGCTGCGGGAACTGGCCGGACGCCTGTGACCGATCTTCCGAAGGGCTCGTGCGAGGAGGACGCGTGATGAGCGAGACCGACGACCTGCGGCGGGAGCCGCAGCCCGACGACGCCGCCGACGCCAACGAGGCCGACCGGGCCGAGCAGCGGGCCGATGTGGCCGGCGAGGGCGAGGAGGCGGCCGAGTGGCCGGGCCCGGTGCCGATGGACGTCAACGAGGCCGACGCCGCCGAGCAGCACCGCGAGATCCCGCTCGACGAGGACGACTACCGGTAGCCCCTCCGGGGGGCGGCGGCCCGCTCGTCCGGCCGCGGCGGGTCGCCGCCGGAATACACTGACCTGCGCGCGCGAGGAATGTCGGGGTGCTTTGTTAGTGACCCACGAGGTTACCGGCGCGTAGGATGATGGGATTGTTTCCCCGCGACGGACACCCTCTACCGTCGCACTGATCTGGTGATCGGAGAGTGTGGTGACGGCTACCCCGGACGCCCGCCCCCGTGGCACTCGCCTGCCGCGGCTGGCGCGCCGCAGGCAACTGCTCGGCGCGGCCCAGGAGGTGTTCGTCGCGCAGGGGTACCACGCGGCGGCGATGGACGAGATCGCCGAGCGTGCGGGAGTCAGCAAACCCGTGCTCTACCAGCACTTCCCGGGCAAGCTGGAGCTGTACCTGGCCCTGCTGGACGAGCACGCTGAGGCCCTGGTGAAGACCGTGCGCGACGCGCTCGGCTCCACCACGGACAACAAGCTGCGCGTGCAGGCCAGCATGCGGGCCTTCTACGACTTCGTGGCCGGCGACGGCGAGGCGTACCGGCTGGTCTTCGAGTCCGACCTGCGCAACGTGGCGCCCGTCCGGGCCCGCGTCGACCGCGCCAACCAGCAGTGCGCCGAGATGATCGCCCAGGTGATCGCCGAGGACACCGGCGCCGCCAGCGACGAGGCGCACCTGCTCGGCATGGGCCTGGTCGGGATGGCCGAGGTCAGCGCCCGCTACTGGCTCTCGCAGCACCGCGCCATCCCCAAGGACACCGCCGAGAAGATCATCGCCCGCCTCGCCTGGCGCGGCATCTCCGGCTTCCCGCAGATTTGATTGCACCGCCCTCGGCGGTCGGGCCCTGGGGGCCCTCCCTTCAACGGGCGTTGCGTGCGATCGCTGCATCGCTCCGACTCGCCTGGGGGCTCGCTGCGCGATCGGATTCTCGCAAGCTCGAATCCGGCTCCGCTCGCGATCGCGACGGCCGGGGCCCAGCGGGGTCGGTGTGGTGGCTGATGTGATCGCATCGGTGATCGTGCGACCATCGTGGGGAGCGCCCGTCGCGCGGCGGGACGGACGGACGAGGGGAGCAGCGCGTGCAGGTTCGCATCGGCGTGCAGAACGTGCCGAAGGAGATCGTGGTGGAGACCGACCAGTCCGCCGACGAGGTGCAGGACGCCCTCGCCGGCGCGCTGGCCGAGCCGCACGGGGTCTTCGTGCTGAAGGACCGGCGCTCGGGCCGGGTGGTCGTCCCGGCCGGCCGGGTCGGCTACCTGGAGATCGCCGAGGACGAGCGGCGCGGCGTCGGGTTCGGCACCCAGTACGCGTGAGGCCGTGACAGGGGGCGCTCGGCCGTCCCGGGCGGTTTTGACGCGGCCGTACCGGGCTTGACCAGGATTTTGTTTCATTCCGGCAGAACGGGCATACCGGTCTGCGACCACGGGCCCGAGGGAAACTCCGGGCCGACGGAAACGGAATGGACTGATCTGACATGCTCACGACGATCCTCTGGTTCATCGTCGTCGGTGCCGTCATCGGGGCCCTGGCGCGGCTCCTGCTCCCCGGCCGCAACCCGATCGGCATCCTGCTGACGATCGCGGTCGGCATCGTCGGCGCCATCGTCGGCGGTGTGATCGCGAGCGCGCTCGGCGCGGGCGCGATCATCGCCTTCGTCTTCGCGGTGGTGATCGCCGCGATCGGCGTCGCCGCGCTCACCTCCCTGAACACCCGCGGCGGCGGCGGATGGCGGCACAGCGGCTGGCGCGGCCGGCGACGGAGCCGCACCTTCTGACCGATCCCCCGGCCGGGGGCTCCCCCCGGCCTCCGGCCGGACTCACGGCGGACGGCCCCCGCTCCACGCGAGCGGGGGCCGTCCCCTGTCCGGGCCACGCGGCGGCCCCGGGTCACGCGCCATCAGGGCGACGGGACGGGGACGCCCACCGCGCGGAAGATCTCCGGGCGGATGAACCGGCCGAGCCGGCGGTAGGGCACGCTGAACGCCCGCCAGGCCCGTCCGCAGGCCATGCTGTAGCCCAGCGCGGGCTCCGGCGGGTAGAAGTCGACGCCCGTGCGCGTCGGTATCAGGTGGACGTTGCCGTCCTTGATCATCGCGGGGGTGACGTCCCCGCCGTCCGGACTCGGCGGCTCGCCCTCGCACAGGGAGCCGCCGCCGGGCCCGTACTCGACCAGCAGGCGGGTGAAGGCGTGGGTGCCGGCCGCCGTGAGCGCGCCCGCCTGGAAGAAGTCGCGGGGCGGCAACGCGCGCCCGGTGGTGAGGTCGACCGTGACCATCTGCACCATGGCCGTGTTCCTCGTGAGGACCGTCCCGCCGTAGGCGTAGCGGACGGAGAACAGCTTCGGCCCGCTCAGCCTCACGTCGTAGGTCACCTTGCCCGTGTAGGGGGTCGGCGGGTCGGTGGTGCCGTTGAAGGCGGCCAAGTCGCTGCCGGCCGTCCGCGCCCAGCGTTCGGCGGGCTCGCGGACCAGCGCGTTGACCTTGGTCTGGAGCGCGGCGGGCAGGCCGCTGAGCTGCGGATAGCTCGCCGTGACGCGGGTGGCGGGATGGCCGGTCGTCCGGACGACCGACACGGGCCGCACGCGCAGGTCCGTCCGCGGGTCCGGAGCGCCGCCGCCCCCGGAGGCGGCCGTGTAGGCTCCCGCGCCGCCCGCCGCAAGCGCTGCGGACGCCGCGACCGCGGCGGCGACCTTGGCGCCGGTCGCCGCGAACAGCCCGCCGCCGGCCGCCGCGCCGGCCCCGGCACCCCCGCCCGCGGCCGCCGCTCCGCCTGCCGCAGCACCGCCTGCCGCCGCTCCGCCCGCGGCCGCCGGGACCAGTCCGGCGGCGGCGAGCGGGAACGCGGCCGCGAAGGCCACGGCCGCACCCGCCAGAGCGCGCACGCCTCGCCCCTCCCAGCCGGGCCCGTACGCCGTGGCGGCGGCCGCCTCCAGTTCCGCGGCGAACGCGGCGGCGCCGGGCGGCCGGTCCTCCGGGGACTTGGCCATCCCGCGGGCGACCAGGTCGCGCAGCCCCTCCGGGACGCGCCCGGCCGGCACGGCACCGCGCAGATGGCCGGCCCGCAGCGCCGCCAGATCCCCGGAGAACGGCCGGGCGCCGGTAATGCACTCGAAGAACACGCAGGTCGCAGCGTACACGTCGGTGGCCGGCGAGGCGGGCCGCCGCTCCCACTGCTCCGGCGCCATGTAGGCCGGCGTCCCGGACCCGGCGCCGTCCCCGGCGGCGGTCGCGATCCCGAAGTCGATCAGCTTGCTCAGCCCGTCCGCCCGGACGACGACGTTGGCGGGCTTGTAGTCGCGGTGCACCACGCCCGCCGCGTGGGCGGCGGCGAGGCCGCGCAGGGACCCCTTCAGCACGGTGAGCGCCGCCTCCGGCTCCAGCGCCCCGTGCTCGGCCAGGATCCGCTTGAGCGGGACCCCGTCCACCGCCTCCATCACGAGCGCCGCGCCGCGCTCGGCGCTGACGAACCGGTAGAGCCGGACGACGTGCGGGTCGTCCACGCGCCCGAGCATCACGGCCTCGGCGCGCAGCCGCTCGATCGCCTCCTCGTCCCCGTCCCGGCGGACCAGGTACTTGATCGCCACCGGCGCGCCCGCGGTGGCGTGCCGCGCCAGCACCACCCGGCCCTGCGCGCCCGCGCCCAGCTCGCGCACCTCGGTGAAGCCCTCGACACGCCACGGCGGTTCGGCGGGCGGCGGCGGTCCGGCGGGCGGCGGTGCGGCGGGCGGCGGTCCGGCCTCGGACGGTTCGGCGCCGGACGGCACGGCCCCGGACGGTTCGATCATGCCCATCAATGTGCGGCACGGCGCGGCGCCCGGGCAACCGGTGATCGTGCACGGCCCGCACTGACCGGATGTGGCCGCGCCCGGGCCGCCCGGCGCCGGTCCGTCCGGGCGCGTTCCAGGCCGTGGATCACGCTGGCGAGCGGGAGGGAATAGACGAAAACGCGGAAACGTTAGGTCTAGTGATCGGCTATTGGTGTATGCATCCGACGGTCGGTACACTGCGTGGCGGAGTGTGACCGCACGCAGCCACAGCGAGTGACTGCTTTCAACCCCTGACTGCGGTCGCCGAGACATTTTGATCAACGGCTGGTCCCTCCCGCGCGAGCGCGCGGCCACAGGAAGCGATCGGCGGGCGCGCCAGGACGGCGAAGCCCTGCCGGCGGCCCCTGTGACCTCGAACGACGGCGCCCCTGACGGGCCCGCCCGCCGGCATCCGGCCGACGCGGGCGACGAGCCGCGCCGCACCGGGGAGCGAGGACCCCGCATATTGGAGGCTGAAAGCCCTGACTACCTTTCGTGAACTCGGGGTCGTACCCGAGATAGCAGATGCCCTGCAGGCCGAGGGCATCATCGAAGCGTTCCCCATCCAGGAGCTCGCCCTGCCGATCGCGCTGGGCGGCCACGACATCATCGGCCAGGCCCGCACGGGCACCGGCAAGACGCTGGCGTTCGGCGCCGCGCTGCTGCAGCGCATCGAGCACGGCGGCAAGAAGCCGCAGGCGCTCGTCGTCGCGCCGACCCGCGAACTGGCCCTCCAGGTCACCGACGACCTGCTGGTCGCCGGCGGCAAGCTCGGCACCCGCGTGCTGTCGGTGTACGGCGGCCGGGCCTACGAGCCGCAGATCGACGCGCTGCGCGAGGGCGTGGACGTCGTCGTCGGCACCCCGGGGCGGCTGCTCGACCTGGTCAAGCAGAAGCACCTGGACCTGTCGCACGTCGGCGTGCTGGTGCTGGACGAGGCCGACCGCATGCTCGACCTCGGGTTCCTGCCCGACATCGAGCGGATCATCGACCGGATCCCCGCGCAGCGGCAGACGATGATGTTCTCGGCGACCATGCCGGGCGAGATCGTCGCGCTGTCGCGCCGCTACCTGACCCGGCCCACGAACGTGCGGGCCGAGTCGCACGCGGAGTCCGACGCGACGCCGCAGGTCGTCCAGCACGTCTTCCAGGCCCACCAGATGGACAAGCCGGAGATGCTGGCGCGGCTGCTGCAGGCCGAGGGCCGCGGGCTGACGATGATCTTCTGCCAGACCAAGCGGGCCTGCGACCGGGTCGCCGCCGACCTGGTCCAGCGCGGTTTCGACGCCGCGGCCGTGCACGGCGACCTCGGGCAGAGCCAGCGGGAGCGGGCCCTGCGCGCGTTCCGCAACGGCAAGATCGGCATGCTGGTGGCCACCGACGTGGCGGCCCGCGGGCTCGACGTCGACGACGTCACCCACGTGGTCAACTACGAGTGCCCCGACAGCGCCGACACCTACGTGCACCGCATCGGCCGCACCGGCCGCGCGGGCAAGGAGGGCGTCGCCGTCACGTTCGTCGACTGGTCCGACCTCACCCGGTGGAAGCTGATCAACGGCACGCTCGACCTGCCGTTCGCGGCCCCGGAGGAGACCTACTCCACCTCCCCGCACTACTTCGCGGCGCTCGGCATCCCCGAGGGCACGAAGGGCACCCTGCCCAAGGAGCACCGCCACGAGCGGGCCGGGCTGGACGCCGAGGAGCTGGAGGACATCGGCGAGACCGGCAAGACCCGCAGCAACACGCGGGGCCGCGACCGCGACCGGGACGACGACCGCGAGCCTTCGCGCCCGCGCCGCCGGAACCGGGCCCGGACCCGCACCCGCGGCGGCAAGCCGGTCGAGGGCGTCTCCGCCGGCCAGGCCGCCGAGACCGGCGACGCCCCGGGCGAGGGCGCCGTGGTCGACGCCGTGGCCACCGAGCGCAAGCGGAGCCGGCCCCGGCGCCGCACCCGCGCCGGCAAGCCCGCCGCCGACACCACCGAGGCGCCGCAGAGCGCCTGACGACCACCCGACCGCGAGACACGGCCCGCCCCGTGCTCTCGCGGTCGCCGTGCTTATTGGCAGTGCCCTTGGCGGTCGGGCCCTGGGGGCCCTCCCTTCGGCGGGCACTGCGTGCGATCGCTGCATCGCTCCGACTCGGCCCTGGGGGCCTCGCTGCGCGATCAAGTTCTCGCAAGCTCGAACTTGGCTTCGCTCGCGATCGCGACGGTTCGGGTCGTTGCGTGGTCGGGGAAAGAGCCGCTCGGGGACGTGGCTGCGCGGTGGCTCGCCGCCTGAGCGGGCGCTTGGGGGCGCGGCGTCACGGTCGTCCCCCTAGGTGGGGGTGCGGTCAGATGCCTTCGCGCATGGTGAGGGCCGTGTCGGGGTGGTCGGTGACCAGGACCGCGACGCGGGGGTCGCCGAGGAAGCGGCGCATCAGCGGCTGGGCGTTGACCGTCCAGATCATGGCGGGGATCCCGGCGCGGCCGCACTGGCGCAGCACGCCGACGCGGGCGAGCCGGTGGTTCAGCGCCACCATGTCGGCGCCGGCCCGGCGGATCAGCCGGAGCGGCATGAAGTCGCGCGCGACGCCCGGCTCCCACAGGTTGCGGCCCACCGACAGGGCCGTCCTGGCCTGCGGGAAGCGCTTCTTGATCTGGACCAGCGAGGACACCTCGCGGGTCGTCACGACGAACCGGCCGGGCCCGAACGCCTCCATCGCCAGCGCGACGGTCTCGTGCTCGCAGCCGCGCTCCTTCAGGTCCAGATGGCCCTGCGCGCGGGAGGCGATGATGTCCATCGCCTCGTCCACCAGCGGTAGCGGCCGGGGTGACAGTTCCTTCGCCCGCCGGTAAGACAGCCGTGCCAGCGGAAGGCCGCCGATCTCCCGGTCATGGTGGACGACGAGCCGCCCGTCCCCGGTGCGCCGGACGTCGATCTCCACGTACTCGGCCCCGGAGTCGACCGCCTCACGCAGGCCCGCCAGGCCCGCCTCGTCCCGTCGATGCGCCGAGATCGCCGGCTTCGCTCGCACGCTGCGACGCTATCACCGCGCGGTTTCGCGCCGGTGGCCGGCGGATGCCCGTTTAGTATGGTTGCACTCCGTGAGTACGCCCCGGTTCCTGACCCTGCCCCCCGGCGTGAGCCGGACGACCGTCGAGACCTCGCGCGGCCCGTTCGCCGCGCTGGAGGCGCTCCCGGGGTCGCGGGTGCCCGAGCGGTGTCCCGCCCTCCTCGTGCCGGGCCTCACCGGCAGCAAGGAGGACTTCCTCGCGGTGCTCCAGACGCTCGCCGCGTCCGGCCGCCGGGTGCTGGCGATCGACATGCGCGGCCAGCACCAGACGCCGGGCCCGGACGATCCGGACGCCTACGGCCGCGCGGCGCTCGGCGAGGACGTCGCCGCGCTGCTGGAGGAGCTCGGCCCCGATCCGGTGCACCTGGTCGGGCACTCGTTCGGCGGGCTGGTGGCGCGGGAGGCGGTGCTGGCCGGCGCGGTGCGCCCGGCGTCGCTGACCCTGATGAGCTCGGGGCCGGCCGCGGTCACCGGTCACGCCGCCGACAAGGCGCGGGCGCTGAAGGACGCGATCCCCGAGCTGGGCATGGCCGCAATCTGGAGCGTCGGCATGGAGCCGGACTACGTCGCGAGCGGCGTCCAGGCGGAGATCCTGGAGTTCCTCAGGGACCGGACGCTGGGCAACTCCGAGGCGGGGCTGATCGGCATGTCCCGCGAGATCCTCTCCGCCCCCGACCGCGTCGACGAGCTGGCCAAGCACTGCGGCGACACGGGCCTGCGCACGCTCGTCCTGTACGGCGAGGACGACGACGTGTGGGCGCCGCGCGCCCAGGCGGAGATGGCGGAGCGGCTCAACGCGGCGAAGGTCGTGATCCCGAGCGCGGCGCACTCCCCCGCGTGGGACGCGCCGGAGACGACCGCGACCGCCCTCACCGACTTCTGGAACCAGTCCGAGCACACGCTGAAGTGATCTCCGGGGGCGCGCCGCGCAGCCGCGCCAGGCCCTCCCGGGGGCCGTCACGGTCGGCGACCGGAAAACCCCGCACCGGAACCGGCCGGCTCCTACGCTGGGGGCATGCCGGTCGACTACCGAGCCCCGAACATCAACGCGCGCAGCCTCGGGCAGCAGCTGCGCAGGATCCGGGAACTCCTCGAGCTGTCCTACCCCGACGCCGCCGCCCTCCTCGACCGCGACGCCGACTGGCTGGCCCGCGTCGAGACGGGCTTCGGCGAGGTCACGCCCGAGCAGGTCGGCGCGATGCTGGACGCCTACGGCGCGCCCGACAAGGTCCGCGCCGTCCTGGTCGACCTGGCCTCCCGCCCCGCCGGCCCGCCCTGGCTGGCACGCCACCTCGGACGCCTCAAGGCCCTGGTCCGCGACATCTACACCGTCGAGTCGGAGTCGCCCTACATCCACACGTTCGGCATCGCCCGGATGCCCGAGCTCGTCTGGTGCGAGGAGTACGCCCGCCTGATCTTCGAGGTCCGCGAGACGGACCCCGACGAGGAGTGGGACCTGCTCCGCAACCGCCAGGAGCACCGCCCCTTCGGCGAGCCCCGCACCCTCGACGTGATCATCGACGGCTACATGCTCGACCACTCCGGCCCCCGCACCGAGGTCCTGCACGCCCAGGTCGCGCACCTGCTCGACCTCGCCGCCGACGCCCGCACGACCGTCCGCGTCGTCCCCACGGGCGTCGGCGCGTACGCCGGCCTGCACGGCGCGTTCGACGTCCTGGAGTTCCCCGGCGTCACCGAGCGGATGTCGCTCGTCCACACCGCCCTCGGCATCGACGCCGCCCAGGCCGACCTGTGGGACACCTGGAAACTCGTCGAGGAGAAGGCCCTCACCCCCGCCGCCTCCCGCTCCCTCATCGAAACCGCCCGCGCCGCCCTCGCCGAGCGGTAGCGGACGTTCCGGAAGTCCGTCCAAAATAAGCTATTTGGCCATAATGCCCAATGGGCACCCCGGCCGACCGGCTGCGAAAACCCGAGCACCCTTCCCATGTTTGCTCCTCCGGCCTGACGGAATGATCAGCGCGGCTCCCGCGGGCGCAACGCCGCGGAGCCGAAGCCGCGGAACGCATTCGCGGCGTGCAGATCAGCCAGAAACGGAGAAAAATAGAATGAGATGGACTACCGCGGGTTCGGCCGTCGCCGTCGCCGTACTGGCCGGGCTCGTCCCCTTCGCATCCGCGGGCCAGGCATCGGCGCAGGACGGCAGCACGTCCGGACACCGGCCCCGGACGCATGTGGTGCGTCCGGGACACTCGATCCAGGCGGCCGTCGACCGGGCCCGGCCCGGCGACACCGTCCGGCTCCTCCGCGGCACCTATGACGGGGGCGTCCTCGTCAAGAAGCGCCTCACCATCCGCGGCGCCGGCGTCAAGACCGTGCTGCGGCCCGGCGGCACCGACCACTGCGCCGCCGCCCAGTCAGCCGGCACCGGCATCTGCGTCGTCGGCCGCGCCGACCACCCGGTCAAGGGCGTCACGATCAAGAACCTGACCGTGCGGAAATTCGCGAAGAACGGGGTCTTCGGCCACTACACCGACCGCCTCACCGTGGAACACGTCCTGGCCGCGAACAACGGCGAGTACGGAATCTCGGAATTCCATTCCACACGCGGCCGGTTCGCGCACAACTGGGCCGTCGACAACGGCGACGAGGCCGGCTTCTACGTCGGCGACATCGCCAACGCGCACGGGACGGTCGTCACCGGCAACCGGGCCACCGGAAACGCCATCGGCCTGCTCGTCCGGCATGCCCGCAACGTCAAGGCATGGGACAACTCACTCATCGGCAACTGCGTCGGCATCGCGCTGATCGACGACAGCCAGAAGGGCGGCCAGGGCAACACCAGGGTGTGGAAGAACAACGTCTCGAAGAACAACCGGACGTGCGCCGCGCACGAGGAGGTCCCGCCGCTCGGCGGCACCGGGGTGCTGTTCTTCGGCGGCGACCACAACGTCGTCCAGAAGAACGTCGTCAACGGCAACCGGGGCAACCTGCCGTACTCCGGCGGCATCGTGCTCTTCCGCGGGACGCCGCCGCTGAACCGGCCCGCCCGCCACAACCTCGTCCAGCTCAACGTCGTCCGCGGCAACGCGCCGTTCGACCTGGTCGACAACAGCGGCAGCGAGACCAACCGGTTCCGCGGCAACCTCTGCCGCACCTCCAACCCGGCCAGCCTCTGCTGACCTGACCCGCCCGCGAACCGGCCGCACCGGCCACCCCCAACCGGTGCGGCCGGCCCCCAGGGGGCCACTGGGGAACGGAACGGCGGGCGGTCATACTCGGGTCATGGGGAAGAGTTATGAGGGTATTGAGGGCCGGTTGCGGGAGTTCATCGAGGCGCAGCGGATCTTCTTCACCGCCACGGCGCCGTTGGACGGGGACGGGACCGTCAACCTCTCGCCGAAGGGGCTGACCGGGTCGTTCGCGGTGCTCGACGAGCTGACCGTCGCCTACCTCGACTTCGCGGGCAGCAACGCCGAGACGATCGCCCACCTGCGGGAGAACGGCCGGATCACCCTGATGTGGTGCGCGTTCGACGGCCCGCCGAACATCGTGCGGGTGCACGGGCGGGGCGAGCCGGTGTTCCGGGACGATCCGCGGTGGGGCGAGCTGATGCGCCATTTCCCGGACATCGAGGTGACCTCGCACGGGCTGCGGGCGATCATCGTGGTGCGGGCGGAGAAGATCCGCGACACCTGCGGGTACGCCGTGCCGTTCATGAGCTACGAGGGAGACCGCCCGCTGCACGGGTCGCGGTTCGCGCGGGAGACCGACGAGTCGCTCGACGCCTACTTCCACAAGAAGGAGCACGTCGCGACCAGCATCGACGGCCTGCCGGGGCTGCCCCTGCCGCTGCCGCCGCTCCCCGGGGACGCGTGACCCCGCCCGGCCGGGGCCGGGCGGGGCGTCTCAGGGGCGTTGGAACGGTTTCGTGACGACGGCCGTGGTCAGGAGGGCCGTGAGGTCGGTCTGGTCACCCTCCCCGATGTCCTGCACCACCTTCGCGCCGAGGTAGCGGTAGGTGCCCGGGGCCAGGATGATCGCCAGGCGGCCCGGGGTCGCCGTGCCGTCGAACGACCGGGCCAGCGCGATCCCCTGCCGTCCGAGCGCGTCCCTCTCGCCGCGGACGGCGTCGACGCCGGGGATCGTCGCGAGCGTCTGGAACAGCGCGGCCCGCAGCTCGGGCGGGAGGGACATGCTCAGCAGGCGTCCGATGCGGTCGAAGACGAGCTGGTCGCGCGATCCCGTGTTGTCCGGATTCTGGCCCCTGCCGTGGGCGGCGTCGGAGTACAGCCGCGCGCGGAGCGCGGACGGGCCGGTCGGCAGGGTGCGGACGTCGGCGTGCGGGCGCCGGTCGTCCTGGCCTGATCCGAGGGCCGGAGTCCGGCGCGGCCGGTTCTTGGAATCGCAGCGGCCACCGTACCGCTCCGAATACGTGGTGAAGGCCGCCATCGAGCCGTCCCGCCGGAGCCAGGTCTCCGTGCACTGGTTTCCGCCCGTCCCGCCGGGGTGGACGATCACTTCCCGCGTGTAGCTGTACGACCCCGGCCCGACCGGGGGGCCGCCGCGGGCGGTGGCCGCGGCGTCGCGCAGCACCGCCGCGGCCGCGGCGGTGGCGGACCCGTGGCCCTCCGGCGCCACGACCTGCGCCACCGTGATCGCGACGGCGGCGGCCAGTGCGGCCGCGCCGCCGAGGAGGCCCATGGCGGCCGGCTTCGGGAGGCGCGACCAGGGGCGGGCGGGACGCGCGGCGGCGGTGAGCCGGTCGCGGCCCGCGCGCAGCGCGGTGTCGGTCGGCGGCGGCACGTCGGGCCTGGCCTCGCGCAGCATCGTCATCTCATCCATCGATGTCCTCCTCGGTGGGGTCGGCGCCGCCGAGCGCCGCGCGGAGCCGGGCCCGGCCGCGCGACAGCCGGGACCGGACGGTGCCCACGGGGACGTCCAGTGCCGCGGCCACCTCCTCGTAGGTCAGGTCGGCCCAGGCCACCAGGAGCAGCGGCTCCCGGTAGGCCTTGGGCAGGTCGGCGAGCGCCCGGGCGAGCGGGCCGCGCAGCGCCTGCGCGCTCACCCGCGCCTCGCTGTCGACGGGTTCGGCGGCCGTCTCGCCGCCGAGCCGCTCCAGCAGCAGGTAGCGGGCCGTCTCGGCCTTGCGGTGCCGGGCGACGAGCCGGGTCGCGATCCCGTACAGCCAGGGCCGGGCGTCGGGGCGGGCCAGGTCGTAGCGCCGCCGTTTGCGGAAGGCGATCAGGAACGTCTCGGCCATCAGGTCGTCGGCCGGGTCGGGTCCGAGGCGGCGCGCGACGTACCGGTGGATGGCGGGCGCGTGCCGGTCGTACACCGCGGTGAACGCGTCCGGTTCCGCGAGGGATCTGCGGATCAGTTCGGCGTCGCCCTGCGCCGTTCCGGGCGGAGGGCCGGGCCGCGCCCGGATTCCGATCACCACGGGGCCGGCTGTGCGGACGGCTCTGTCATCGGGGGCCTCCAAGGGATCGCGGTGTGCCTACACCGGTTATCCCTCGGACGCCCTGTTCGGGTTCCCGCGGACGGGTCAGCCGAGCTCGGCGAGGTCTTCGGGGGTGAGGTGGAGGCCGGCGGCGGCGATGTTCTCCTCCAGGTGGGCCGGGGAGCCGGTGCCGGGGATGAGGAGGATGTTCGGGGACCGGGCGAGCAGCCAGGCGAGGGCGACCTGCGGGACGGTCGCCTGGTGGCGGGCGGCGACGGTGTTCAGGCGGTCCGCGGTGAGCGGCTGGAAGCCGCCTACCGGGAAGTACGGGACGTAGGCGATGCCCGCGTCGGCGCAGGCGTCCACGAGCGGGTCGTCGTCGCGCTGCGCGACGTTGTAGAGGTTCTGGACGCAGGCGATCGGCGCGGCCTCGCGGGCCTCGGCGAATTCGGCGGCGGAGACGTTGGAGATGCCGATGTGGCGGATCAGGCCCTCGTCGCGGAGGGCGAGGAGGGTCTCCAGCGGCCCGGCGATGGGGGTGCGGGCGTCCGCGAGTTCGCCCATGCGCAGGTTGACCGCGTCCAGGCGGTCCACGCCGAGCGAGCGGAGGTTCGCCTCGACGCCGCGGCGCAGGCCGTCGGGGGTGAGGCCGGTCTGCTCGGGGCCGGGCAGGTGGATGTCGGGGCCCTCGATCAGCGCGCCGACCTTGGTGACGATGACCAGGTCGTCGGGGTAGGGGGACAGCGCCTCGCGGATCAGCTCGTTGGCCGCCACGCCGTCCCGCGCGTAGTAGTGCGAGGTGTCGATGTGGTTCACGCCGAGTTCGACGGCGCGGCGCAGCACGGTCAGGGCCGTGTAGCGGTCGGGGCGGGGACCGCCCGGCCAGCCGGACAGCTTCATCGCGCCGTACCCGATCCGCGCGACCTCCAGGTCGCCGCCCAGTGCCCACCGCTCCGTCATGATCACAGCGTAGCCGCCGGGGGGCTCACGGCCAGCGGTAGGCGGCGCCCTGCGAAGGGACGTGGTGCGGGAGGTAGCACTTCGTCGTGACGTGCTCGTCCTTGCAGTCGAGGCACAGGTAGGTGCGGTGGCCGCGCAGGCCGCGGGCGCGGCCGCCGCAGGGCGGGCAGACGCAGGGGGACCAGCCGACGATGACGCGGCCGGGGACGAGGCGGTGACCGCGGGGGCACAGGAACGGGACATGCACCACTCGAACATACTATCGACCGACGTGGAGGATAAGGTCAGGCCGGTGAGCGCGCTGGATCCCGACGTCGTGAGGCGTGCGCAACGCGGCGACCTGATGGCGCTGAACGAGGTGCTGGAGGCGCTCACCCCGTACGTGCGCCGGCTCTGCGGGCCGATCGCGCTGCAGGACGCGCCGGACGCCGCCCAGGAGACGCTGATCGTGGTCATGCGCGAGCTGAAGGGCCTGCGCGATCCCGGCGCGCTCTTCGGCTGGGTGCGGGTCATCGCCGTCCGGGAGGCGGTGCGGGTGGCGCGGCGGTCGTCCCGGGCCGTCCCCGCCGAGCCGGTCGACCTGCCCGCGCCCGGCGACCCGTCGCTGGCCGCCGACGTCCGCGACGTCCTCGACCGGCTGTCGCCCGAGCACCGCGCCGTGCTCACGCTCCGCGACCTGGAGGGGCTGGACGAGGAGACCGCGGCGCGGATGCTGCGGGTCCCGGCCGGGACGGTCCGGAGCCGGCTGTTCCGGGCGCGGGCGCGCTTCCGGCTGAGCTGGCGCGACGAAGGGAGCCCATCGTGACCTGGCCCGTCGGAGAGCTGGACGACGTGCGCCGGCTCCGCGCGCTGGCCGCCGCGTTCCCCGGCGCCCTGGTGGAGGAGGCGGTGCTGCCGGCCGCGTTCGAGGACGTGTGGACGGTGCTCGGCGACCCGGAACGCGGCTTCCCCGGCCTGGTGCCCGACGTCCGGTCCCTGCGCGTCACCGAGCGCGAGGGCGAGCGGATGCGCGCGATGGTCCACGGCCGTTCGGGAATGCGCGCGCGCTTCGACATGGTGCTGCGCCCCGGCCGGTGCCTGATGCAGAGCCGGCTGCTGGTGTTCGGCATGGCCGCCGTCCCGGCCGGGGACGCCACCCGCTTCGCCTACATGGCCGGGATCCGTGCCCCGGGCATGCGCATCGCGGGCCCGCCGCTGCGGCGGCTGCTCGGCCCCGTCGTCCTGCGCCGGTTCGTCAGGCGGTTCACGCCGCCGGAGTGACGCACGTCACGGGAGTGCCACGGCCGTCCCGGCTCCTCTTCCAGACATGGAAACCTACGAAACGGCCGCCGTCCTGACGGCCGCGGTCCTCGTCCTGGACGCGCTGCTGCACGTGTACTGGATGACCGGCCGCACCTGGCCCGCACGCGACGTGACCGCCCTGTCCCGCGGCCTGCTGAACGCGGACGTCCCCTTCACGCCGCGTGTCCTGGCCCCGCTCGTTCTCGTCCTGTCGGCGGGGGCGGTCGCCGTGCTGGCCCGGGCCGACGTGATCCTGCCCGGCCTGCCGGGGTGGCTACCGGCGGCCGGAACCGTCGCCGTCGCCGCCGGGCTCGGCCTGCGCACCGGCGCGGGCGTCGTCTGGGCCCTGGGCGTCGGCGCCCGCAGAGACTCCGCCTTCTACAAGCTCAACCTGGCCGTCTACACCCCGGTCTGCGTCGTGCTGACCGCCGCGACCCTGCGCGTGGCCCTGGCCTGACGCCCCCGGGCCCGCCGAGGCCGGATCAGGCGAGGCCGGCGTCGTGGGCGAGCAGGGCGATCTGGGTGCGGTTGTCCAGGCTCAGCTTGGTGAAGATGCTGGACACGTGGGCCTTGACGGTCGCCACGCTCATGAACAGCTCGGCGCCGATCTCGGCGTTGGAGCGGCCCGCGCCGATCGCGGCGACCACGTCGTTCTCGCGCGGGCTGAGCCTGGCGAGCGCCGCGCGGGCGCGCTCGTAGGCGCCCGCCTGAGTGGCGGCGCGGTCCATCAGGCGGCGGGTGATCCGCGGCGAGAGGATCGGATCGCCGGCCGCGACGTGCCGGACGGCGTCGACGATCTGCGCGGGCGGGGTGTCCTTCAGCAGGAACCCGCTCGCGCCGGCGCGCAGCGCCTGCAGGATGTTCTCGTCGGTGTCGAACGTCGTGAGGACGATGACCTCCGGCGCCGGTTCCCGGCGGCGCAGGGCGCGGGTGGCGGCGATGCCGTCCACCCGCGGCATCCGCAGGTCCATCAGGACGACGTCGGGCGCGTGCCGGTCGGCGGCCGCGGGCACCTCGCCGCCGTCCGCCGCCTCCCCGACGACCGAGATGCCGTGGACGCCGTCCAGCATCATCGACAGGCCGGCGCGGACGAGCGCGTCGTCGTCCACGATCAGCACGCGCAGGGGGCGGTCCCCCGCCGCCTCGGCGGACGTCACGCCGGCCATGGTAGCCAGGCGTGCAGCCGGAACTCGCCGGCGGCGACCTCGTGGTCCAGCCGGCCGCCCGCCAGCTGCACCCGCTCGGTCAGCCCGACCAGGCCCGTCCCGGTGCCGGGGGCGAGCGGCGCGGTGCCGTCCGGCGGCAGCGGGTTGCGGATGTCGATCACCAGCCGGGTGCCGGGGCGGCCCTCGATCGCCACCCGCACCGGCCGGCCCGCCGCGTGCTTGCGGGCGTTCGTCAGCCCCTCCTGCACAACCCGGTACGCGGTGCGCCCGGCGGCGGCGGGCAGCGCGGCGGGCTCGACCACCGCGTCCCGCAGCTGCACGCTGCCGCCCGCGTCGAGGGACTCGGCCACCAGGTCCGGCAGGTCGGTGAGGACGGGCTGCGGGCGGTCGTCGCCGCCGGCGTCCTCGTCCCGCAGGACGCTGATCACCTCGCGCAGCTCGTCGAGGGCCTGGTGCACCCCGGCGCGGACGACGCCGGCGGCCTGCGCGAGCTTCTCCGGCGGCGCGTCCGGGCGGTACTCCAGCGCGCCCGCGTACGTGGCGAGCAGCGACAGCCGGTGCGCGAGGACGTCGTGCATCTCGCGGGCCATGCGGGTGCGCTCCAGCATCCGCGCCTCGGCGACGCGGCGGCCCTGCTCGGCCTCGGCGCGGCGGGCCCGCTCGCGCAGCGACGCCAGCAGCGCGCGGCGCGCCTGCGACAGCGCGCCCCAGCCGACGAGCGCGGCGTAGGCGAGGGCGACCAGCAGCAGCCACCAGGCGTAGGTGATGCCGCCCATGGGCCGCCAGATCCCGCGCGCCGCGTGCGCGGCGATCCCTGCCGCGCCGACCGCGACCGCGACCGGGAACCGGCGCCGTTGCGCGACGTGCAACGCGCCGAACGTGGCCGCCGGCGTCACCGCCGGGGACAGCGCGGCCAGCACGGTCAGCGCGACCGTGCCGGGCACCGGGCGCCGCAGGACGAGCGGCGACAGCACGCAGGCCAGCACCCCGGCCGCGATGTCGAGGCCGAGCGGCACCGGATCCTCCGCGGGCCGGCCCCAGAGCGTCACCGCGCCCAGCGCCCCGACGGCGGCGACGGCCATGGCCGCGCCGACGGCGAACCGCGGCCCGGGCCGTTCGGCTTCGCAGACGTTCTCGCTGTTCACCGGGCCAGCGTAAGGCGGGGCCCGACGGCCGCGACACCTACCGAAGTAGGGGGTGCCCCGGCCCGCGGGCGGACCCGGCGCGGCCGCGCGCCCGATGCGCCGCGCCCCGACCGGCGGCGATCGTGGTGGCATGAACGAGACCACCGCAACCCGCCCCGTCCCCGCCGGCACCGCCGTCCGGCGCGCCCTCACCGTGCTCGCCGCGGCCGCCGCCGCGCTGCTGGTCTGGGTGATCGCCGACCCGATCGCCGGGGCCGGCATGCACGCCCGCGGACAGCACGTCGGCCCCGCCGCCGTGCTGGTGTCCACGCTGCTGATCGGCCTGGCCGGCTGGGGGCTGCTGGCCGTCATGGAGCGCCGCGCGAAGCGCCCCGGCCGCACCTGGGGGATCACCGCCGGCATCGCCCTCGGCCTGTCGATGACCGGGCCGATGGACTCCGAGGGCGCGGGCACCTACGCCGCGCTGACGGCGATGCACCTGGTCGTCGGCGCCGTCCTGATCGCGGGCCTGGGCCGCACCGCCGCGCGCGGCCGCTGCTAGGAGACGGGCTCGTCGTGCAGCGGCAGGGGCCGGCAGCGCCCGTCCGGCGGGCGGGTCAGTGGTCCCGGTGGGTGAGCAGGTGCGCCACCGCCCGCAGCTCCGCGGCGGCGGCCGGGACGGGATCGGCGGCGTCCAGTTCGGCGAGGGCGCTCGCGACCAGGGCGTCCGCCTCCGCCGCCGCCCAGTCCCGGCCGCCGGCCGCCTCGATCAGCGCGGCGGCGCGGGCCGGCTCGTCGCCGGCGAGCGCGCCGGGCCGCAGGTACAGCGCCGCCAGCTCCGCCCCCGCCGCCGTGCCCGACGTCAGCGCCGCCACCACCGGCAGCGACTTCTTCCGGTTGCGCAGGTCGGAGTGGACGGGCTTGCCGGTGACGGCCGGGTCGCCCCAGATGCCGAGCAGGTCGTCCACGAGCTGGAACGCCAGCCCGAGCCGCTCGCCGAACACCCGGAACCGGGACGCGCGCCCGGCGCCGCCCCCGTACAGGGCGCCGAGCGCGCACGCGCCGCCGAGCAGCGCGCCGGTCTTCCCGCCCGCCATCGCCAGGCATTCGGCGAGCGTGACGTCGGTGCGGTCCTCGAACGAGGTGTCGGCGCTCTGCCCCTCCACCAGCTCCAGGACCGCGCGGCTGAGCACCCGGGCCGCGCCCGCCGGGTCCGGGGACGGCGCGTCCGCGAGCGCCTCGTAGGCGCCGGCGAGCAGCCCGTCCCCGGCGAGGATCGCGGCGCTGACCCCGAACACCGTCCACGCGGTGGGCCGGTGCCGGCGGGTGCGGTCGCCGTCCATGACGTCGTCGTGCAGCAGCGAGAAGTTGTGCGTCAGCTCGACCGCGACGGCGGCCGGCAGGGCGGCGGCCGCCGTCCCGCCGGCCGCCTCGGCCGCCAGCAGCGTCAGCGCCGGGCGGACGGCCTTGCCGCCCGCCCCCGCCGCCGGCCGGCCCGCCTCGTCGCGCCACCCGAAGTGGAACTCGGCGATGCCGCGCATCGAGCCGGGCATCGCCTCGACGACGGCGCGCAGCGCGGGCTCCACCAGCTCCCGGCTCCACGCCAGGATCTCGGCGGCGGATCGGGCGGAGGTCTCCACCGACATCTCGTCTCCCTCGTTCCCTTCCGGGGGGCGCCCCGGTCCCGGCGGGCCGGGCTAGCGGCCGATCTCGACGTTCTCCAGCACGCCGAGCGCGTCGGGCACCAGCACCGCGGCGGTGTAGTAGGCGCTGACCAGGTACGACAGGATCGCCTTGTCGTCGATGCCGGTGAAGCGCACCGACAGGCCGGGCTGCACCTCGTCGGGGATGCCGGTGCGGTGCAGCCCGATGACGCCCTGGTCGTCCTCGCCGGTCCGCATCGCCAGGATCGAGGTGGTGCCGGTGTCGCTGACGGGGATCTTGTCGCACGGGTAGATCGGGACGCCGCGCCAGGCCTGGACGCGCCGCCCGCCGTCCACCTCGGCGGTGCCCGGGTACACGCCGCGGCGGGTGCACTCGCGGCCGAACGCGGCGATCGCCTTCGGGTGGGCGAGGTAGAAGCGGGTCTTGCGGCGCCGGGCGAGCAGCTCGTCCATGTCGTCGGGGGTGGGCGGGCCGCCGCGGGTCTGGATGCGGTGCCGCAGGTCGGCGTTGTGCAGCAGGCCGAAGTCCCGGTTGTTGACCAGCTCGTCCTCCTGCCGCTCCCGGATCTCCTCGATGGTGAGCCGCAGCTGCTGCTCGATCTGGTTCATCGGCTTGTTGTAGAGGTCGGCGACGCGGGTATGGACGCGCAGCAGCGTTTGCGTCACGGCCATCTCGTACTCGCGCGGCGAGGTCTCGTAGTCGACGAACGTGCCGGGCAGGGCGGGCTCGCCGTCGTGCCCGGACGACAGGTCGATGGCGGCCTCGCCGTGCCGGGTCTGCGGCGGCTTGGGCGCGTTGCGGTACTCCTCCAGGCGCGCGCGCAGCGCCTCCGACCGGTCGGTGGCCTCCTCGATCGCGGCCGGGGAGAGGGTCAGCACGATGGCCGGGGTGATGGCCCGGAACGTGTGCGGCCATTCGCCGGCGTCGCCGGCCAGGGCCCGGTCGCCGAAGAAGTCGCCGCCGTCGCGGATGCCGACCTGCGTCTCGCCGCCGTACTCGCCGGTCCCGACCTCGGCGATCTTGCCGTGCGCGATCAGGTGGACGCGGTCCATCGGGTCGCCGGCGGTGGCGATCGTGTCGCCGGGGGCGTACTCGGCCTGCGTGAACCGGCCGGCGAGCGCGTCCAGCACCATCGCGTCCAGGCCGCTGAGCTGCGGCAGCTCCACCAGCTCGCCGGGGATGACGCGGACGTTGGCGCCGTCGTTGACGAACGTCACCCGCCCGTCGCCCAGCTCGTAGGTGAGCCGGCGGTTCACCCGGTAGACGCCGGCGTCCGCCCGCACCCACGGCAGCAGGGTCAGCAGCCACCGCGGGGTGATGCCCTGCATCTGCGGCACGGACTTGGTCGTCGTCGCGAGATTGCGCGCTGCCCGCGTGCTCAGGGCCAGCTGCGGGTCGGTCATGTGCCGCTACCTCCGGGGATCGCTGGTCGGATCTGGCTGTGCTGGGGCGGCGCGGTCCGCGCCGCCGCCGGACGGGCCGGCGCGCGGGCCGCCGCGGTGCCGAGCCCGGACGGGCCCGCCGGGACGCCGGCCGCCGGGAGCCCGGCGGACGCCCCGTCACCGCCGACGGGCGCCGCTGCCCCGCCGGCGGGCGCCGCGTCGCCTACGGGCCGGGCGTAGCGGCCGGTGGTCGTGGACCAGTGCAGGTCGCCGGCCATCCAGCGGCGCATCGCCTCGACGTAGCGGGCCAGGCCGGCGCGGGCCGCGGCGTCCAGCCCGTGCTCGGCGGCGAGGACCGGCAGCCCGGTCGCGGCGGTCCGCTCGAACTGCCGGACACGCGCCTCGACCAGGTCGGCGACGATGTCGGCGGCGCGCTGCGTCCCGCAGCCGAGGAACCGCTGGACGGCCACCACGCCGTTGTTGTGCTCGCCCTCGACCTCGGTCTCCTTGTGGAAGGAGAGCAGGTCGTTGCGGAGCCCGTGGACGTCGGCGAACGTGTCGCGCAGCGCCTGCATCGGCGTGGACGACAGGACGTCCTCCGGCAGCCCGCCCGCGAGGGCGTGCCGCAGGAGCCCGGCGGTGAACGCGGCGCCGCTCGTCCTGCGGCGCATCTCGACGTAGTCGACCGGGTCGGGGACGCGGTTCTGCAGCAGCCCCGCCAGCTCCCACAGCCAGCTGTCGGTGAGCCGCCGCAGCGCCTCGGCGAGCCCGGCCCGCTCGTCCTCGGACATGGCGGCGGCGGTGCGGGCCCGCAGGTCGGCGAGCCCCCGCTCGACGGGGTCGGACGGCTCGGCGCCCGCCGGCGGCGCGAGCAGCCGGGCCGTGTACGCCTTGGCGCCGGGCAGGTCGCGGGGCCGCTTGAACCGTCCGGCGAAGAAGTCGTCGAAGTAGAACCGCCACACATGCCAGTCGGCGATCAGTTCCAGCTCGGGGCCGGGCGCGTCGGGGTGGGTGAGCGCCGCGAACATCGCGTAGTCGGCGGCGTCGAACGCATCGGGCGTCCACGGGACGGCGGAACCCGCGGCCGGCGACGGCGTATCGGGGACGGCGCCGTCCACCATCCCCATCTCCCGCGCCCATGCCGCCACATGCGTGCGGAGCCCGGCGACGCGCGGGTTCACCAGCGTGTCGTACGGCAGCGTCAACGCCGGCATCCGGAACCCGCCGGAGGCGGGCGGCGGGCCGGGCGGCGGCGTCGCTGCCGACGGCGCCCCCTCGGAACCCCAGAGCCTGCGCCCGAAAGGCGGGTTGGTCAGCGACCGGATCCGCACCGCCGAGGTGCCGAAGCCGAGCAGCCCGGCGATCTCCGGCAGGCCCGCGAGCCCGCGCCGCCGCACCGCGCCCTCGTTCATGTAGCGGCTGGAGCGCAGGTGCCAGGCGTGCCCGCCGGACTGCCAGTCCTGCAGGCCCCGCGCGTAGCGCAGCACGTCGAGGCGTTCCCGCGCGTCGAGCCCGTGCTCCTCGAACAGCATCGGCAGCTCGGTGAGGGCGGTGTTCTCGAACTGCTGCATCCGCGACGTCAGCAGGTCGTTGGTGATCTCGGCGGCGCGCTGCGGCTCGGTGCCGAGGAACCGCTCCATCACCAGGACGCCGTTGTTGACCTCGCCCTCCCGCTCGGTCTCCCGCTGGTAGGAGAAGATGTCGTTGCGCAGGTGGACGGCGTCGGAGAAGGCGTCCTTCAGCACCCGGAGCGGGCGCGTCCCGGCGACCCGCGCCGGCACCTCCGCCCCGGCCGCGACCTCCACCAGGTCCGCCGACCAGGGCGCGCCGCCGACCCTGCGGCGCATGTGCACGTAGTCGATCGGGTTCGGGACGCGGGACTCGGCGATGCCGGCCAGCTCCCACGCCGATTCCCGCAGCAGGTTGCGGGTGCTCTCGGCGAACCGCGCCCGCCACTCCCGCGACATCAGCGGGACGGTCCGCTCCCACAGGTCGGCGAGCCCCCGCTCGACCGGGTTCGCCGGCTCCGGGCCGCCGGCCGCCCCGGGCGGGCCCCCCGCCTCCACGGGCATGAAGGCGGGGAGCCGCGCGAGGTACTCCTCGGCGCCCGCGAGGTCGCGGGGCCGCTTGTACCGTTCGAGGAAGTGGTCGTCGAAATAGAAGACCCACACGTACCAGTCGGTCACCAGATCCAGCACGGGGCCGGGCGCCTCGGGGTGCGTGTACGCGGTGAGCAGCGCGTAGTCGTGGGCGTCGTACTCGTCCTCGCTCCAGACCTCGGGCCCCGTCTCGTCGGGCCCGAGGATCCCCATGTCGTGCGCCCAGCGCCCGGAGTGCGCGCGGGCCGCCTCGACGCGGGGGTTCAGCCGCGCGGGGTGCGGCAGGTAGAACTCGGGGAGTTCGAACGGTCGCACTAGGCCGCACCGCCGTGCGCGATCTCGACGGACTCCAGCATGCCGAGCGCGTCCGGCACCAGGACGGCGGCCGAGTAGTAGCAGCTGACCAGGTAGTTGATGAGCGCCTTGTCGTCGATGCCCATGTACCGGACGGACAGGCCCGGCTGGTACTCGTCCGGCAGCCCGGTCTGGTGCAGGCCGATGACGCCCTGCGTCGCCTCGCCGGTGCGCATCAGCAGGATCGAGCTGGTCGCGGTCCGGCTGACGGGGATCTTGTTGCAGGGGAAGATCGGGACGCCGCGCCAGCCCGGCACCTTGTGGCCGCCGACGTCCACGCTGTCGGGGTACACGCCGCGGGCGTTGCACTCGCGGCCGAACGCCGCGATCGCCTTCGGGTGGGCGAGGAAGAACGCCGGGTCCTTCCAGACGAGGGTGAGCAGCTCGTCCATGTCGTCGGGGGTGGGCGGCCCGAGCCGGGTGTGCACGCGCTGCGCCAGGTCGGTGTTGTGCAGCAGCCCGAAGTCCCGGTTGTTGACCAGCTCGTGCTCCTGGCGCTCGCGCAGCGCCTCGATGGTCAGCCGGAGCTGCTGCTCCACCTGGTCCATCGGCTCGTTGTAGAGGTCGGCGACGCGGGTGTGCACCCGCAGCACCGTCTGCGCGACGCTCAGCTCGTACTCGCGCGGGGCGCCCTCGTAGTCGACGAACGTGCCGGGCAGCACCGGCTCGCCGTCGTGCCCGGACGCCAGGTCGATCGCGGCCTCGCCGTGCGCGTTCGCCGACCGCCCGGGGTCGGCCCGGTACCCGTCCAGGTGCGCCTGGAGCGACGCGGACTGGCCGAGCGTCTCCTGGAAGTCGGCCTCGCTCATGCTGAGCACCGTCACCGTGGTCAGCGCCTTGACGGTGTGGTCCCAGGTCGCCGGCTCCGCGCCCTCGCCGGTGCCGACGAGGGTCTGCTCGCCGAAGAAGTCGCCGTCGGCGAGCGTCCCGTGCACGGCCTCCCCGCCGTACTCGCCGGCCCCGACCCGGCTGAGCTTGCCGTGCACGACGAGGACCACCCGGTCGATCGGCCGGCCCTCCTCCACGATGACGTCGCCTGGTTCGTACTCCTGCTGGGTGAACCGGCCGGCCAGCGCGTCCAGGGCCAGGTCGTCCTCGTAGCCGCGCAGCGGGGGAAGCTCGCCCAGCTCGCGCGGGATGACCCGGACGTCCGCGCCGGTCGTCACGAACGTCACCCGCCCGTCGCCGACCGTGTAGGTGAGCCGCCGGTTGACGCGGTAGGCGCCGCCGTGCGCCTCCACCCACGGCAGCAGCTTCAGCAGCCACCGGGAGGTGATCCCCTGCATCTGGGGGACGGACTTGGTCGTGGTCGCCAGGTTCCGCGCCGCAGAGGTACTGAGGCTCAACTGCTCTTCCGTCACGTCCACACCACCGATTCGTCGTAGGTCTGCCATGGATGAACCAACGGAGACGCTACCGACGGTAATCAGACGGGCGCAACGAGCTATATGTTCGCCTGGCCGCCACAGAAGTCACACCGCTGAGCGATAGCCCGCGCGGGCCCGCCGGACACGATTCCGGCCGGTACCGGAACCCGGTGCGCGGGGGCGGCGCGGGGCCGCCCGCCGTCGACCTGCGTTTTTACCGTCCATAGAGGTTTCGTCGCAGGTCAGAGAGGTGCTGCGTGACCCGAATCACGCTGCGGAACGGCCCTGGCAGGGAAACCGGGACCGCATCCTGGTGTTACTCATGATGAGCATCGGACGCGGAACGGAACGCGTCCGGCGACGACGGAGGGAGGCCCCCGGTGACCATGGTCTGGACCGCACTGGCGCTCGAGACGACCGGCGCACTCGTGATCGCGGGATCGCTGGTGGGCTGGTCCCGCCGGCACTTCACCCGCTGACGCGCCGCACGCCGTCCCCCGCCCGCGCGGCGGGAGGTCAGCGTTCCGCCCCGGAACCCACCGGTTCCGGGGCGTTCTCCATTCCGACCCGCTCGATCGGCACGTTCGCCGTCTCCTTGATCATCAGGATCGGGACGAGGGCCACCGCCGCCGCGATCATGATGTAGTACGCCGGGACGTAGTTGCTGCCCGTCGCGTCGATCAGCGAGCCCACCAGCACCGCGGCCGTGCCGCCGAACAGCGACGTCGAGATGTTGTAGCCGATCGCGAACGCCCCGTACCGCACCTTCGTCGGGAACATCGCCGGGAACGTCGCGCCGATCACCGCGAGCATCAGCACCAGCAGCCCGCCGATGATCGCGTAGCCGAACGCGATGCCGAACCAGTTGTTGGTCTGCATCAGCGCGAACGCGGGCCAGCTCAGCAGGATGAACCCGATCGCCGCCATCAGCAGCACCGGCCTGCGGCCGATCCGGTCCGACAGGTGGCCGGTCGGCAGGATCACCGCCATCATCGCGGCCTCCACCCCGATCGTGACCAGCTGCGACTTCACGCTGCCCATGTGCAGGAAGTCGACCAGGTACGACGGCATGAAGGTGAGCAGCGTGTAGTCGGCGACGTTCAGCAGGAAGACGATCCCGATCAGCATCAGGATGATCTTCCAGTAGTGCTCCAGGGTCTCCTTCAGCGGCGAGCGGGCCTTCTTGCCGGACTGCTCCATCGCCTGGAACGTCGGGGTGTCCTCGATCCGGGTCCGCACGTAGAGCCCGACGATCCCGAGCGGCAGCGCGATCAGGAACGGGATCCGCCAGCCCCAGTCGTGCATCGCCGCGTCCCCGACCGCCAGGTTCACCAGCAGGACGAGCCCGGCGCCCAGGATGTAGCCGGTCAGCGTGCCGAACTCCAGGAAGCTGCCGAAGTACCCGCGGCGGTTCGTCGGCGCGTACTCGGCGATCATCGTGGCGGCGCCGCCGTACTCGCCGCCCGTCGAGAAGCCCTGGGTGAGGCGCACCGCCAGCAGCAGCAGCGGGGCCGCGATCCCGATCGTCCCGTAACCCGGCAGGATGCCGATCACGAACGTGGAGCCCGACATGAGGATGATCGTGGTGGCGAGCACCCGCTTGCGGCCGAGCCGGTCGCCCATCGGGCCGAAGAACAGCCCGCCGAACGGGCGGGCCAGGAACGCCGCGGCGATCAGTGCGAACGAGCGCAGCGTCGCGCTGCCGGAGATGTCCTCGGGGAAGAACCGCGTCCCGATGATCGAGGTCATGACCCCGGCGCTGAACACGCCGAAGTCGAACCACTCGATGCAGTTGCCCATCGCCGAGGCGATGACGGCCTTGTGCACCGCCCCGATGTCGACGCCCTCGTCGGCGGCGTGGTCGCCGCCGTGGGCCGTCCCCGCCGTCCCCGCCGTCGCCGCCGGGTCGGCGGACTCCGGACCGGACTCTGCGTTCATCCGCACCTCCCGGGCTTCCCCTGCCCGAAGATCAGCGAAGATAACGCGCGCGGTTTTGCGGTCCGGTGACTCGGCGGAGGGGCGCGGTCACGCCTTCCGGATGTTCCCGTCGGTGTCCTCGTCGCCCTCGGCGGCCGTTCCCGCCGCGTCCGCTTCTTCGGTGGGCTTCTCGGCGGGCTTCTCGGCCGGGATACCGGCGGAGCCGTCGCCGAGGGTGTCGCCCGGGTCGCCGCCGAGCAGCTCGTCGGTGAGCTCCGGGAGCGCCGCGGTGCGCGACGGGTCGTCCTCCACCAGGTCCTCGTCGTCCTCCGGGATGGCCACCAGCGCCTGCGTCTCCTGCGCGCCCCGGCTGATCACGCCGCTGGCGAGGACGGTGTTGCGGTGCCGCAGCGCGCCGTTCTCCCGCAGCAGGTCGTCCACCTCCGAGCGCGCCCGCGCGATCCGCCGGCTCAACCGGACGTGCACGAGGAAGCCGCCGGCGGCGAGCCCGAGGACGAAACCGGCGATGGGAAGCCCGACCAGCGGCGGCGCGAGCGTGGCCACCAGTGCCACGATGACGAGCGCGACGACGACCGCAAGTGCGCCAAAGTGCTGCTCCATCCAGTCGAGGACGGCGTTGACGCGCTTGGGAATCCTCACTCGGCTTCTCCTCCACTCGGCTCGGGACGGGCCGTTGCGCCCGGGGGCAGGCCATCTGAGGGCAACGATCGGCCGCCGCCGCCGTGTTCCAGCGGCACCGCGGCCTGCGGAGCGGCGCCGTCCGCGGGCGCCGGTTCCAGGACGCCGCCATGGCTCGCGCGACCGGACGGCACGGGCGCGCCTCCGGAGCGGCGCGGCCGCGCCGCTCGCGCGCCGCACGCCCCCGCGAAGGTGCACGGCGGGGGACGCTGAAAACCCTAACAGCATGTGACGACGGACCCGTACGGGCGCCCCGCGGTCACGCGGCGTGGCCGGGGAGGCCGCCCGCCGCGGTCCGCGGCGTGGCCGGGGTCACCGCGCCGCCGTCCGGGATGCGAGCACGGCCCCGCGCCGAATATCGTCGGTGAATATGAGCGAACATTTTGACGTCGTGGTCCTGGGCTCGGGTCCGGGTGGATATGTCGCCGCGATCCGGTCGGCACAGCTCGGGCTGAAGACGGCGATCATCGAGGAGCGGTACTGGGGCGGCGTGTGCCTCAACGTCGGCTGCATCCCCTCGAAGGCGCTGCTGCGCAACGCCGAGCTGGCGCACATCTTCACCCAGGAGCAGAAGACCTACGGGATCAACGTCGAGGGCAACGTCACCTTCGACTACGGCGTCGCCTACCAGCGCAGCCGCCAGGTGTCGGACAAGCTCGTCAAGGGCGTCCAGTTCCTGATGAAGAAGAACAAGATCACCTCCTATGACGGGCGCGGGACGTTCACCGACCCGAACACTCTCCAGGTCGCCAAGGGCGACGGCTCCACCGAGACCGTCACCTTCGACAGCTGCATCATCGCGGCGGGCGCGCACACCAAGCTGCTGCCGGGCACGTCCCTGTCGGAGCGGGTCGTCACCTACGAGGAGCAGATCCTCAGCTCCGAGCTGCCGGGGAGCATCGTCATCGCCGGCGCGGGCGCCATCGGCGTCGAGTTCGCCTACGTCCTGCACAACTACGGCGTGAAGGTCACGATCGTCGAGTTCCTCGACCGGGTCGCGCCGAACGAGGACGCCGACGTGTCCAAGGAGCTGGCCAAGCGGTACCGCAAGCTCGGCATCGACGTGCTGACCTCCACCCGGGTCGACGGCATCGACGACTCCGGCGAGAAGGTCAAGGTCACCGTCACCGGCAAGGACGGCGCCCAGCAGGTCATCGAGGCCGACAAGGTGCTGCAGGCGATCGGCTTCCAGCCGAACGTGGACGGCTACGGCCTGGACAAGACCGGCGTGCAGCTCACCGAGCGCGGCGCGATCGACGTGGACGGCCGCTGCCGCACCTCCGTCCCGCACATCTACGCGATCGGCGACGTCACCGCCAAGCTGATGCTCGCGCACGCCGCCGAGGCGATGGGCATCGTCGCCGCCGAGACCATCGCGGGCGCGGAGACGATGGAGCTCGACTACGTGATGATCCCCCGCGCCACCTACTGCCAGCCGCAGATCGCCTCGTTCGGCTGGACGGAGGCGCAGGCGAGGGAGCAGGGCTTCGACGTCAAGGTCGCCAAGTTCCCCTACAGCGCCAACGGCAAGGCGCTCGGCATGGGCGAGGGCGACGGCTTCGTCAAGGTGATCAGCGACGCCAGGTACGGCGAGATCCTCGGTGCGCACCTGATCGGCCCCGAGGTGACCGAGCTGCTGCCCGAGCTGACCCTCGCGCAGCAGTGGGACCTGACCGTCCACGAGGTCGCCCGCAACGTGCACGCCCACCCGTCCCTGGGCGAGGCCGTCAAGGAGGCCGTGCACGGCCTCGCCGGCCACATGATCAACCTCTAGACCGGTTCCGGCGTGCCCGTCCCCGCGGACGGGCGCGCCGCGTCCCGCCGCCCGGTCACCGCACCGCGCACCGGGCGAGCCGGACGATGCCCGCTCTGATGCGCTCCTCCCCCAGTTCGGGCAGGAGCGCCGTCACGTGCTCGGCCGACAGCGCCGCGAGCACGGCGTGCGCCGCGTACTCGGGGTCGGGCGCGCCGGGCGCGAGGATCGCCACGTGGCGGTGCCAGAACCGGTACGCGCCGATCCGGTACCGGGCGCCGGGCGCGGCGGTCTCCGACATCCGCACGAGCGCCAGGTGCTCCAGCAGGTAGTCCAGGTACGCCTCGACGAAGGCGACCAGGCGCTCCTCCTCCCCCGCTCCCGGGCCCAGCGGCGGCGGCCCGTGCAGGATCGCCTCCTGCAGCACGCGTTCCCGCGCGTCCAGCAGCGCGGCGGCGAGCCCCGCCTTGTCGCCGAAGCGCCGGAACAGCGTCCCCTTGCCGACGCCGGCCTCCGTCGCGACCTGGTCCATCGACACCGCGTCGACGCCCCGCTCGGCGAACAGCCGGGCGGCCGCCTCCAGCACCGCCGCCCGGTTGCGCGCCGCGTCCGAGCGCTCCCTGGCCGGCGGCGTGCGCAGCAGTTCCAGCGGCGTCACAGAGTTGGACTGCGGTCCGGCACCGTCTCGAGGCATAACCGGACTATAGTCCGTCTCTGGCCCGCACACCATGCTCGGCCCCATGTTCACGCCCCCTGACCGCGCCCGCCCTCCCGGCGCCGCCGACCGGCCGACCGGCCGCAACGAATCGCCGTCGCCGACCCCGAAGACGCAACGAATCCGCAGGTCAGCGCAAGATCGGCGCATTGGAACGCGGGGCTTTCCTTCCTAGGCTTTCGCTCAGTCGATGTCCTTTGGAAGCCAGGAGACGAGCATGACCGTGATGCCGGCAACGGAGCCGAGCACGCCCCTGCGGACCGCGACGCGGCGCCGCTACCTGATGTGCCGTCCCGAGCATTTCGCCGTGACGTACGCCATCAACCCGTGGATGGACCCGGCGGCGGGAGCGGACGCGGGACGGGCCGTCGAGCAATGGGAGGCGCTGCGCGCCGCCTACGTCTCGCTCGGGCACGAGGTCGACCTCGTCGACCCGATCGAGGGCCTTCCCGACATGGTCTTCGCCGCGAACGGCGCGCTCGTCGTGGGCGGGCGCGTCTACGGCGCGAAGTTCACCTTCCCCGAACGCTCCGCCGAAGGCCCCGCGTACGCCGACTGGCTCCGCAAGAACGGCTTCCCCGACGTCCTGATCCCGGAGCACACCAACGAGGGCGAGGGCGACTTCCTCACCCTGGACGGCGTCATCCTCGCGGGCACGGGATTCCGCACCGACATCGCCGCCCACCAGGAGGCGCAGGAGTTCCTCGGACGCCCCGTGGTGACGCTGCGGCTGGTCGACCCGCGCTTCTACCACCTGGACACCGCGCTGTTCCCGCTCGGCGGCGCGAACGTCGCCTACTACCCGGGCGCCTTCTCCCCCGGCAGCCGCGCCGTGCTCGAACGGCTCTTCCCCGACGCCGTCATCGCCGGTGAGGCGGACGCGGCCGTCCTCGGCCTGAACGCCGTGTGCGACGGCCGCAACGTCGTCATCAACGCCGAGGCCACCGCCCTGATCGCCGCGCTGCGCGAACGCGGGTACGACCCCGTCCCCGTGGACCTGTCCGAGCTCCGCAAGGCCGGCGGCGGCCCCAAATGCTGCACCCTGGAGCTGCGCCCCTGACTCACGGGTTCTCGGTGAGGGCGAGGTGGCGGCGGGTCAGGCGGCGGGTGCGCAGGACGCCCGCGATGCCGATCGTCCAGATGAGGGCCTGGACGGTCCAGGCGGCGCGGAAGGCGGACGGGGTGAAGTCCTTGCCGGGCGACAGGGCGTCCAGCAGCAGCCCGATCAGCAGGATCGTGACCAGCGAGGCGGCGAAGCCGCCGACGTTGACGATGCCGGTGGCGGTGCCCTGCCGGCCGGGCGGGTTGAACGTGCGGGCGAAGTCGAACCCGATCATCGAGCCGGGGCCGCCGAGCGCGATGCACACCACCAGCAGGGCCAGCAGCCAGGACGGCGCGGGCGGCGGGCAGCCGAGCACGGCGGCCCACGCGCCGGCGTTGATCGCGACGATGCCGAGGACGAGCCGGGAGCGGTGCGCCGGGTGCCGGCCGACGAACCGCCCGACGAACGGCCCGGACATCACGTTGGCCAGCACCAGCAGGGTGAGCAGGGTGGACGCGGCGGCGGGCCGCATCCCCTGGCCCGACACCAGGTACGGGTAGCCCCACATCAGCGCGAAGGTGCTGGAGGAGAACTGGGTGACGAAGTGCGTCCACAGGCCGAGCCGGGTGCCGGGATGCCGGAACGCGGCGGCGAGGTCGCGGCCCACCTGGCCGAGCGGCGGCGCGGCGGTGCGGACGGCGCCGGGCGCGCGGTCGCGCAGGACGGCGATCGCGAGCACGCCGACCAGGACGCCGAGGGCGGCGGCGGAGCCGAACGCGGTGGTCCAGCCGGGGCCGTGCAGCAGCGCGACGAGCGGGACGGCGCTGAGCACCTGGCCGAGCTGCCCGAGCAGGCCGGTGAGCTGGGTGACCAGCGGCGCCTGCCGGCCGGGGAACCAGGTGGCGACGATGGACAGCACGCTGATGAAGGTCATCGCGTCGCCGGCGCCGACCAGGACGCGGGCGGCCACGGCGGTGCCGACGCCGGTGGAGACGGCCATCAGCGCCTGCCCGGCGGCCATCAGCAGCGCGCCGCCGGCGATCATCCGGCGCGGGCCGACGCGGTCCAGCAGCAGGCCGACGGGGATCTGCAGGCCCGCGTAGACGAGCAGTTGCAGGACGGTGAAGGTGGCGAGGATGCCGGCGGACGCGTCGAAGCGGTGCACGGCGTCGAGGCCGGCGACGCCGAAGGACGTCCGGTGCAGGACCGCCGCGACGTAGGCGAGGACGCCGACTCCCCACAGCGCCCAGGCGAGGGGCGGCGCGCTCCGCCGTTCCAGGGGTTCCAGGGGGTTTTCGGTACTTTGGGCGATCTGCACGTAAAGCTATTTTAGGTCACGTATCCGGCGTCCCAGCCGGCGGGCCGGCCGGGTCGGCTACGGTCGGTGGCGATGGATCCCGACGAAACGCGGTGGCGGGACGAACGGGCGCTGCTGAACGCGGAGCGCGACCGGCTCGGGCGGCTCGCGAGCGACCTTTACCCCGGCGTTCCGCGCGTCGCGGGGACCCGGCTGATGTGCCGGGACGAATGGATTCCGCGGGCGCCCGTCCCGCTGGAGGACGTCCGGCTGGAATGGGACGCCGCGCCGGCGCCGCCCGCCGTGGCCGACCCCGCCGAGGGCCTGCCGGACGGATACCGCACCTACGCCGGCGCCATGGCGGCGCTCGCCGCGCCGCGGATCCTCGACGACCGGCCGAGCTACCGCCTGCTCGCCGCAGGCGCCGCCGGTCCGCCGGTGCTGCGGTTCGGGCCGGCCCGGTACTTCGACGGCGTGAACGTCGGCGAGGCGGTGGCGCACGAACTGGCCGCCGGCCGCGCCGACCTGCGCGGACGCGTCGGCGACCCGTGCGACCTGCGCCGCCGGACGGCGCTGTGCGCGATCACGACGCTGACCGTCACCGCGTCCGGCTCGTACGTCCTGCACTGGCGGGACCCGGCGAAGGTCGCGCACGCCGGCGGCCTCCACCAGGTCATGCCGGTCGGCGTCTTCCAGCCCCTCACCGACGAGCGCGAGGACCTCGACCTGTGGCGGTGCATGGTCCGCGAATACGCCGAGGAACTGCTCGGAATGGACGAGGACTACGGCGACGGCTTCGTCCAGGAGGAATGGCCTTTCCACCGCACGATGACGCGGGCGCGGAACGAGCGCCGGATACGGGCCCATTTCCTCGGCCTCGGCGTCGACCCGCTCACGTTCGCGCTGGACCTGCTGACCGTCGTCGTGATGGACGACGCGGCCTTCGGCGACCTGTTCGGCGGGCTCGTCGCGGTCAACGACGAGGGCCGCGTGTCGACGGCGGCGTTCGACGGGACGGTCCCGGAGCCGATGCAGCCGGCCGGGGCCGCCGCGCTCGCGCTGGCGTGGCGGCACCGGGCCGCGCTCGGCATCGGCGCCTGAGGTCAGCCCTTGCCGAGCGCCTGCCGGCTGAGCGCCCGCAGCTCGTCCAGCGCGTCGTCGAGGTGGTCGATGATCTCGGACGGGTCGGGCACGAGGTCGCGGCAGGCGACGATGCCGACGTTCACCTTGCCGTCGTAGGAGAAGACCGTGATGTTCAGGCCGCCGCTGACGTCCGTGACGACGGAGATCGGGTAGTAGCCGAGCACCCGCGCGCCGCACAGGTACAGCGGGAACTGCGGGCCCGGCACGTTCGACACCACGAGGTTCACCGGGCGCAGCGAGGCCGCCGACGCGGCCTGCAGCGCGAACCGGGTGACGGCGCCCGCGACCGGCGCGGGCAGCAGCCCGCTCATCTCCCGCACCCAGCCGCCCGCCGACGCGGTGAACCGCCGCTTGACCAGGTCCATGTCGCGGCGGACGGCGGCGTACCGGTCGGCCGGGTCGGGGACGTGCGTGGCCAGCGGCGCGCTCAGGATCGACACCTGGTTGCCGCCGGCGCCGCCGTGGCCCGGCCGCCGCAGCGACACCGGCACGCCCGCGACCAGCGGGCCGTCCGGCAGGTCGCCGCGCTTGTCCAGCCACTGCCGCAGCGCGGTCGCGCACAGCGCCATGACCACGTCGTTGACGCTGCCGCCGAGCCCGCGGCGGATCTCCTTGACGTCCGCGAGCGGCAGCTCGCCGCAGGCGACCGAGCGGCGCCGCCCGACGGGCCGGTTGAACGGGGTGGCCGGCGCGGCGACCCGGGGCAGCCGCGGCGTGCCGGGGCGGCCCAGCGCGCCCTGCACCATCGACGACACGAGCCCGACGCCCGGGACGGCCGCCAGGCCGGGGATCTCGTCCAGGTACGGGGCGGTGCGCGCGACCGACAGCGCGGACCGGACCGGATGCGCCGCCGCCCGCAGCAGCCCGGTCCCGACCATGCTCGCCGTGCTCGGGGCCCGCACGGGGGCGGCGTCGTCGGGCGGCAGCTCGCGCGGCTCGGGCGACAGGTCGAGCAGCGCGGCGAGCGTCTCGGCGGCCATCACGCCGTCGATCGCCGCGTGGTGGACCTTGATGTAGACGGCGACGCGGCCGCCCTGGAGGCCCTGGATGAGGGCGATCTCCCAGAGCGGGCGGGACCGGTCGAGCGGCTGCTCGTGCAGCATCGCCACCGCGTCGGCGAGCTGCCGGTCGTCGCCCGGCGCGGGCAGCCCGACCTCGACGATGTGCTTCTCCGGCGCGAAGTCCGGGTCGTCCTCCCAGTACGGGAAGTCCAGGCCGAACGGCACCGGGACGAGCCGGCGCCGCAGCGGCGCCGCCAGGTGCGCGCGGTCGCGGACCAGGCCCGCGACCATCTCGACCGTGAGCCGGCCGCCGGGGCACGACGCGGGGTCGAGCACCCCCAGCCCCGCGATGTGGGCATGGACGTTGCCCGTCTCGGCGTTGAGGAATGTGGCGTCCACGCTGGTCAGCTGGGTCATCTCGCGTCCCGTCCGCTCGTCCTGCGTTTGCCTGCCCTCCCAGGTTTCGGCGGTGGACGCGGTAGGTCAACGCACCGCGTCAGAAAGTAACACCGACTTAACGGGACGTTTCACCCGGTTCATCTGCCGATTCGGGGCAACCGAGAAAACTTTTCCCGATCTTCCGTCCTGATGTGGTCAGGGAATGTGACAAGCCTGATCAAGAAACCGTTCGGCCTCCGCCCCTTCGATCATCGCACTAGGCTGATGCGCCATGACGGCACGCCCCCTCACCGAGATCGTCGAAGCCGGCTGGGCGCAGGCCCTCGCCCCCGTCGCCGGGACGATCGCGGCGGCCGGCGACTGGCTGCGCGCCGAGGTCGCCGCGGGCCGCCGCTACCTGCCCGCCGGGAACCTGATCCTGCGCGCCTTCACCCAGCCGTTCGACGAGGTCCGCGTGCTGATCGTCGGTCAGGACCCCTACCCTACCCCGGGCCACCCGGTCGGCCTCAGCTTCTCCGTCGCGCCCGACGTCCGGCCGCTGCCCGCCAGCCTCGTCAACATCTTCCGCGAGTACTGCGACGACCTCGGCCACCCCGAACCGTCCAACGGCGACCTGACCCCCTGGGCCGAGCGCGGCGTCCTGCTGCTCAACAGGTCCCTCACCGTCATGCCGGGAAAGCCGAACTCGCACCGCGACAAGGGCTGGGAGCAGGTCACCGACCAGGCCATCCGCGCCCTCGCCGCCCGCGGCGGCCCGCTGGTCGCCATCCTGTGGGGACGCCAGGCGCAGAGCCTCAAGCCCCTGCTCGGCGACGTCCCGTGCATCGAGTCGCCGCACCCGAGCCCGTACTCGGCCAACGGCGGCTTCTTCGGCTCCCGCCCCTTCTCCCGCGCCAACCAGCTCCTGGAGCGGCAGGGCGCCGCCCCCGTCGACTGGAAACTCCCCTAATCCAGCCGGCGCAGGAGGGTCGCGAACTCGCCGGTGCCCTCGGTGGGGGCGTCGGCGGGCAGGGGGGTCAGGCGGCGCTCGCCGTGGCTCCAGTAGACGCCGGGCGCGCACGGGTCGTCGGCGGCGGCGTGCATCTCGCGGACGACGTCGGCGAAGACGGGGAGCACCTCGCGGACGGCCGTGGAGGTGATCGGGTACAGCAGCAGCGTGCTGTGGCACGGGACGCCGACCAGCGCGCCGTGCTCGTTCGGCCCCGGGAGGAACTGGTCGACCTCGCTGAGCAGCGCCGACACGTACCGGCTGCCGGGCTTGGTCACCACCCGGACGTCGCGTCCGGGCAGCAGCGGCTGGTCGTGCACGGCGACGTCCGACAGCTCGCGGTCGTGGGTGTTCGTCATCACGTAGCCGAGCTTGTGCAGCCCGAGCAGGCCGGCGCGGGCCTTGGTCAGCGGGCCGCCGTAGCGCGGGTGCTCGATCATCACCATCGCGTCGAAGTGGTCCCCGGCGGGGACGACGACGAGGCCCTCGCGGTCGCGCGGCGCGAGCTTCGGCACGATCCGCAGCCGCAGCAGCTCGCGGACGTCGCCGAACAGCTCCATCTCGCCCACGGCGAGGAACGCGCGGTCACCGACCTCGCGGACCCACTCGCCCACCACCTGCGGCCATACCGAGCGCGGCGCGCGGGAGCAGCGCTCCAGCACCGTCCAGCTGGAGGCGCGCGCCTCGGACCGGCCGAGCGGCAGCACCACCTCCGACGTCCCGGAGTCGAACCAGGCGCTGGGCGCCAGCGCCGGGAGCACGTCGCGGATGAGCGCGTGCACGTCCGCCGCCGTGTCCAACGGTTCCATGCTCATCCCCCTTCACCATCGGCGGATCACGTCACACCCCACCTTCTCAGAGTTCCGGCCGCTTGTGGGATCCATCGCGATCCCGGCGCCGCACTCGCTGATCATGGCGTCCCTCAAGTACGGTGCTGACATGTCCGAACGCGTGTACCCGCCAGTGATCAAGACGGCCCTCGGCGTGTTCAAGGCCCTGAACATCAAGTTCCGGCTGGAGGGGACCGAGCACATCCCCGGCACCGGCGGTGCCGTGCTCGTCAGCAACCACGTCAGCTACCTCGACTTCATCTTCGCCGGCGTGGCCGCGCACCCGGCCGGGCGGCTGGTGCGGTTCATGGCGAAGAAGGAGATCTTCGACAACCGGATCGCCGGGCCGCTGATGCGCGGCATGAAGCACATCCCGGTCGACCGGGAGGCGGGCGCCTCCTCGTACGCGGCGGCGCTGAAGGCGCTGCGCGGCGGCGAGATCGTCGGGGTGTTCGCGGAGGCGACGATCAGCCGGTCGTTCACCGTGAAGGACATCAAGAGCGGCGCGGTGCGGATGGCGGTGGCGTCCAAGACCCCGCTGATCCCGGTCGCGATCTGGGGCCCGCAGCGGATGTGGACCAAGGGCCGCAAGCGCCGGCTGCTGCAGCGCAACGTCCCGGTGACGATCCTCATCGGCGAGCCCATGCACCCCAAGCGCGGCGACGACTACGACCAGGTCACCGAGGAGCTGCGCGCCCGCATCTCGGAGCTGCTGGAGAAGGCGCAGCGCGAGTACCCGGACGCCCCGAAGCCGGGCGAGAAGTGGTGGCAGCCCGCCTACCTGGGCGGCACCGCGCCGACGCCGGAGGAGGCCGAGAAGCTCGACTTCCAGGAGGCGGAGGCCCGCAGGGCGGCCCGGCTGGAGCGCGAGGCGCGCGAGGGCGGCGACGCCTGAGCAGGCCGCAGGAGCAGGCCGCGTTCCTAAATCGGTGGACGCGTCCGCCCGACACGTCCGATGATCAATGACATGACCATGTCGCAGGAGAGCGCGCAGGACGTCCTGCACCTCGTCGGGCCCGGCGAGAACGCGACCGATCCGGGGCCCGAGTCGACGCTGCCCGTGGTCTTCAACCTCAGCGACAACAACTCCCCCGCCGACGTGATGGACGTGCTGTCGCTGCGCCCGTTCGCGTCCGGCGAGCAGCCCTGGTCGCGGTCGGCGCGGCTGGACCACGTCCGCCCGGAGGCGCCGCTGCGCCCGGACGGCGCGCGCCTCGTGCGGGTCGCCCGCGAGAAGGGCAAGGAGTCGGTGCTGGCCGAGGGCGACGGCTGGACGCTGCTGACGAACCGGTGGAAGAACGGCAGCGCCTACCTCGCGGTGTCGGCGGTCTCCGACGAACTGGCCGAGTCGGTCCTGGACGCGTCGGTGAAGGACGCGACGGACCCGCCGAAGACCGACGAGACCAGCGTCGAGATGGGCTTCTGGCACATGGGCATGCACGGCCCGTCCCGCGACGAGCGCGCGATCTCCGCCGACGCGTGGGAGGACATCCGCGGCAACTACACCGGCGCGGTCGCCGAGGCGCTCGACCAGGTGATGGGCCTGACCCGCGAGCAGGTGGCGGGCCGGCTCCTGCTGCTGCACGGCCCGCCCGGCACCGGCAAGACGACGGCGCTGCGCGCGCTGGCGCGGGCGTGGGGCGAGTGGTGCCAGGCCGACTGCGTGCTCGACCCGGAGGCGCTGTTCGGCACGCCCAGCTACCTGATGGAGGTCGCGGTCGGCGACGACGAGGACGAGAACCGCCGCTGGCGGCTGCTCATCCTGGAGGACTGCGACGAGCTGATCCGCGGCGAGGCCAAGCAGTCGACGGGCCAGGGCCTGTCGCGGCTGCTGAACCTCACCGACGGGATGCTCGGGCAGGGCCGGGACGTGCTGGTGGCCATCACCACCAACGAGGACCTGGCGATGCTGCACCCGGCGGTGGTGCGGCCGGGCCGCTGCCTCGCGCAGATCGAGGTGGGCCGGCTGACCCGCGAGGAGTCGGTGGCGTGGCTGGACGGCGCGGACGCCGCGGCCGAGATCGGCCCGGACGGCGCCACCCTCGCCGAGCTCGTCGCGCTCCGCAAGGGCGAGCGCCGCCTCGAGACCCACGCCGCGCCCGCCACGGCCACCGGCTTCTACCTCTGACGCCTCCCGCCGGTCAGGTGGCCTTGGCGAGGGCCTGCTCGATGTCCTGCCAGAGGTCGTCGGGGTGTTCGAGGCCGACGGCCAGGCGGACGGTGCCCTCGCCGATGCCCGCGGCGGCGAGGGACGCCGCGTCCATCTGGCGGTGGGACGTGCTCGCGGGGTGCATGACGAGCGTGCCGGTGTCGCCGAGCGACGGGCTGAGCGACACCAGCCGCACCGTCTCGCTGAACACGCGCCCGGCCTCGCGTCCGCCGGCCAGCTCGAACGACAGGACGCCGCCGGCGCCGTCCGGCAGCAGCCGGCGGGCGGTCTCGTGCTGCGGGTGGTCGATGAGGCCCGGGTAGTGGACGCGGTCGACGGACGGGTGCGCGGCGAGGCGGCGCGCGATGTCGAGGGCGGTCGCGCTGTGCCGGGCGATCCGCATCGGCAGGGTCGCGAGCCCGCGCAGCGTCAGCCAGGCGGCGAACGGGTCGGCGATGGAGCCGAGTTCGACGGCGTGGTCCCAGACGCGGCGGTGCACGTCCGGGTCGGCGAACACCGCGGCGCCGCCCATGACGTCGCCGTGCCCGCTGATGTACTTGGTGACGGAGTGGACGACGATGTCCGCGCCGTGCTCGACGGGCCTGCACAGCAGCGGCGCGAAGGTGTTGTCGACGACGGTGAGCACGCCCGTGCCCCGGACGGCCCCGGTGAAGGCCGGGATGGCGGTGACGTGCGTGGTCGGGTTCGCGATCGTCTCGAGGTAGAGCAGGCGGGTGTTCGGGCGCAGCGCCCGCCGCACCTCCTCCGGGTCGTCGCCGGGGATGTGGGTCAGCTCGACGCCCCACCGGTCGGCCAGGTCGTGCAGCAGCGCGTAGGTCCCGCCGTACAGCGACGACTGCGCGATCACGTGGTCGCCGGACTTCAGCAGCGCCATCAGGACGGCGTTGATCGCGCCCATCCCGGCGGCGGTGGCGAGGGCTCCGGCGCCGCCCTCCAGTTCGGCGAGGGACTGCTCGAGGGAGCGGACGGTCGGGTTGCTCATCCGCCCGTACAGGAACGCCTGGCCGGGGCCCTCGAAGGCGGCGGCGAGGTCGGCGGCCCCGTCGAAGGCGAACAGGTGGCCCTGGAAGATCGGCTGGCCGAGCGGGCGGCTGCCGGCCGGCGTGACGACGGGCGGGTGGACGGCGCGGGTCTGCGGGTCGTGTCCGGTCATGGTTCCAGCCTGCGGTGCGGCGGCGGCCGGCGGCAGAGCCAATCGCGGGCAGTGGCCTGGTGCCGGTTTCGACCAGTGGTCCGGACCACGCCCCCGGCCTGCGCTCCGCGGCGCCGGACCACCGGCCCGGCCGGGGCCGCCGGCGTCCCGCCGTCCGGTGCGTTTCCCGTCCGCCGGCTCACCCACCCCGCGAGGGTGAGCCGGCGGCCGAGGCGTCCCGGACGGGCGACGGCCGGCGTCCCGCGGCCGGAGACCCGAGCATGTCCCGGCGGGGCGGGTCCGCGCCATCCGGGGGATCACTGCCAACTCGCCGGAGATTTCGCATTCGTCCCGTACGGGCTACGGGGTCGCGTGCGCGAACAGGTGCCGGTACACCCGGCGCAGGCCGGGGAGATCACTGACAGGCTCGCCGAACGCCAGCCGCAGGTCGAACGTGCCGCCCTCCTCCGGCGACGGCGCGGAGCAGCGCAGCCACATTCCGTACCGGTCCAGCCCGAGCGGCCGGACCTCCGGCAGGGCGTCCGGATCGCCGGACGGGGACGCCGACACCGGCAGCAGGCCCTTCAGTTCGTCGCGGTGGCAGGAGTCCAGATGGGTCAGGATGCCCGCGCCGATGGCGACGAACGGGTCCGGCGCGGCGGCGGCGTACTCCTCGGGTTCGAGCGTCGCGCCGCCCCAGGCGTCCTCGATCTCGACCTGCGCGACGTCCAGTGTGAGCACCGTCCACGCGCCGTCGCCCGCCGGCTGCCCGGCGGCGAGGTCGAGCAGTTCCGGACGCGGGTGGGGGCGCGCGAGCCGCAGCGCGGCGTCCCGCAGCCCGGCCGGCGGGAGCTCGGACAGCCAGCCGTGCAGCCAGGCCCGGCCGCGCACCCGGTCGGCGAGCGGGACCGGCGCGACGTCGCAGATCCGCAGCGTGGCGGGCAGGTCCTCCTCCCCCTCCAGCGCCTTGACCAGCGCCGACCCCTTCGGCAGGAGCAGCAGCGGGCGCCCGTCGAGGTCCGCGGTGTACGCCGGGACGGGCGTGTGCGGGACGCCCGGCACGGCGAGGCCGCCGTCGCCCGTGCCGTAGGCGAGCGTCCGCGCCCGTTCCGCCGCCGTGGGCCCGTCCACCCGCGTCCCCGTCGTGTCCGCTCGCCCCACCATGGCCTCCTTGACGTACTAGGTTAGGCTTGCCTAACTAAGGCTTACCTAACCACTGAGGAGCGCGATGAACAACCCCCGCCCCAAGGTCCGCCTCTCCCGGGCCCTCGGCATCCCCCTGACGCCCAAGTCCGTCAAGTACTTCGAGGCCCGCCCCTACCCGCCCGGCATGCACGGCCGCGCCCGCAAGCAGGAGACCGACTACAAGGTCCGGCTCCGCGAGAAGCAGCGGCTGCGCGCGCAGTACAACATCCGCGAGGCCCAGCTCAGCAACGCCTTCGCCAAGGCCGCCAAGGCCGGCGGCAAGACCGGCGAGGCCCTCCTCGTCGACCTCGAACGCCGGCTGGACGCGCTCGTCCTGCGCGCCGGCTTCGCCCGCACCATCTACCAGGCCCGCCAGTTCGTCGTGCACCGCCACATCCTGGTGAACGGCCGCCGCGTCGACCGCCCGTCCTTCCGCCTGCGCCCCGGCGACGTCATCACGGTCGCCGAGCGCAGCCGCGCGATGGACGCCTTCCGGATCGCCGCCGCCGGCGGCCACACCGACTCCGTGCCGCCCTACCTCGAGGTCCGCCACGACGCCCTCGCCGCGCGGCTCACCCGCCTCCCCGAACGCCCCGAGATCCCCGTCGTCTGCGATGAACAACTGGTCGTCGAGCACTACTCACGGTGACTCCCGGGGGCCGACCCCCTGGGAGACTCAGCGGAGGTCGCCCAGTTCTTTGCGGGCGGTGGTGCGGAGGGTGCGGAGGGCCGCGACCAGGTGGTGGCGCTGGTCGTCGGTGAGGGGCGCGGCGAAGTGCGCGCGCAGCGTCTCGGCGTGCACGCGCAGCGCCTCGTCGAGCTTGGCGCGGCCCGCGTCGGTCAGCTCCACGAGATGCCGGCGGCGGTCGCCGGCGGCGGCGCGGCGCCGCACGAGGCCGGCCTCCTGCATCCGGTCGACCAGCCGGGTCATGCCGCCGCTGGTGAGGATCAGCTCACCGGCCAGCCCGCCCATGTCGGGGCAGTCGGCGCCGGCGTCCGACAGCCGCAGCAGCACCTCGAACACCGCGTGCCGGATGCCGCAGCGGCGCTCCAGCTCGCGGCCCGCGATGCGCTCCAGCAGGGCCGCGGCGGACAGCAGCGCGCCGAACTCGTGGATCACCTCGTCGGGCACCCGCGTGCCGCCGCCCGAGACCGTACGCTCCGTCACCGTCGACATTCTGCCCGCCCCCTCCGACACTTCCGCACAACGCGCCGCGCCCCGCACGGCTTCCACCGTGCGGGGCGCGGATCGCGGCGAGCGCCGGACCTACGGCTTGCCGGTCTTGCTCGGGCTCGTGCTCGGCGACGGCGACGCGGCACTGCTGCCGGGGACCAGGCCGTTGCCGGTCTGGTTCTGGTTGTCGTCGTTGACGCCGGACGGGTACTGCTTGGTGACCTTCCACTTGCCGCCGATCTTGGCGAGGGCGAGGCGCAGCAGCGTGGCCGGCTGGCTCACCTGCCCGTCCTTGGTCTGCAGGCCGATGTCGACCATGACGACCACCGTGGCGAACTTGTTGCTCACGCTGCCGACGAAGGCGTCGCTGCTCTTGGACGACATCCCGACCTTCGCGTCGGCCTTGAACGCGGCGGTGAGGCCCGGCAGCGTGGACTGCTTGAAGCTGTCGAGCAGGTCGCCCGCCATCAGCTTCTCGGCCTTGGCCGCCTGCGCCTGGTAGTTCGTCGCGTTGTAGTTGAACGCCACGTCGCCGTACTGGAGCGCGACCTTGGACACCGCGGCCCGGTCGTCCTTGTCCGACGCCAGGCCGCTCGCCCGCCTCCACTGCCAGATCGCGAGGCTCGCCAGCAGCGCCACCACGAGGACCGTCGCGATGACGCGGCCGAGGGCGGGCCCCTCGGCGCGCTCCTTCGGCGACCGGACGGGGGTGTAGGAGAACGGGCCCACCTTGCGGACGGGTCCGGCCGGGACCTCCGCGGCGGCCTTCGCCGGGGGCTCCAGCCGCTCGGGACGGGGCTTCGCCGCCGCGGCGGGCCGGGCCGGGGACGCCTTCGCCGCGGGCTTGGCCGTCTTGACCGCCTTGGCCGGGCGGGCCGGGGGCTCCTCGTCCTCGTCCGCGTCCTCCTCGGCCTCGATCGCCTCCAGGACGTCCTCGAGGTCGTCATCGTCGTCGATGACCTCGATGACCCGGACCCGCCGCTTGCGCTTGGGCTTGGCGGCGGCCGGCCGTTCCGCGGCCCCGGACGCCTCCTCCGGCCCGGACGCCTCGGACTCATCGACCGCCGGGGCCGCCTCCTCCTCGACCGCCTCGTCGACCGCCTCGTCCTGCGCGGACGCGACCGCCTCGACCTCGTCGGCCTCGTCGGCCGGGTCGCGGTCCCGGGCGGCGTCCGCGGCTTCCTTGGTGGTCTTGGCTGTCACTTCGGTACTCCTACGGGGATTGGGGTCAGTCCTTGCCGCGGCGGCGAAGCCGGGACAGGCGGGACACCACGGGCACCGAGCCCATCATGACCCTGATCAGCACCATCAGTGCCAGAACCGGGGGAATGTACACTAGCCAAACCGGCGGCCCACCAGAAGAGTCCTTGCCGCCGTTCGCGGCGTTGCGGGCCTTCAGCGGCTTGTCGAGCGCGGGATCGTGGGTGGGGATCACGTCGCCCGGGTTCTTCGCCCGGTAGGTGTTCTGCTTGACGCCCAGCGCGGGCGTCCGGCCCCCGGCGCAGGTCGGCACCTTGGCCAGCTGCGGCTGCGGCAGCGGGTACTTGTACTCCAGCGCCGCCTGGTGCTTCAGCGTGATCTCGAAGATGACGTTCAGCACGGGCTTGCCCTGGTCCAGCCCGATCACGTTGTCCAGGACGGTCTTCAGCTGCGGCGCGACCGCCAGCGTGGTCTTCAGGTCCGACAGGTAGTTCGGGTTGTAGGCGGAGATGCCCCAGTTGCCGAGCGTGTCCACCGTGCACTCGAAGTTCGGGCCCATCTCGTCCAGCAGGCCGTTCACCGTGGACAGCAGGCCGGGGCCGGTGTCGCGCAGCTCGGCGAGCTGGCCGCGCATCTGGGCGAGCGCCGAGGTCAGGGCCGCGACGTTGTCGATGCCGGCGCCGAGCGCCCCGCGGTTGTCGTTCAGCACGCTGGTGATCTTGCCGAGGTCCTTGGTCAGCCCGTCCAGCAGCTCGGTGTTCTGCGCGAACGTCTGGGTGAGCTGGTCGCCGCCGTTGACGATCTGGCGGATGGAGTCCTCGCGGCCCGCCAGCCCCTCCGACAGCTCGTGGGTGAGCACCTTCGCGTCGTCGGGGTTGATGGCGTCCAGGGATTTGATGACCGCGCCGAACAGGTCGCTGTACTTCGGCGGGACCTTCGTCTGCGACACCGGGATGACGGTGCCGGGCCGCATCGGCGCCGCGCTCGCCTGCCCGGGGCCGGGGGTCAGCTCGACCACCGGCTCGCCGACCGCGGACTTGCGGGCCGCCGCCGCGGTGACGCCGCGCGGGATCTTCACCCCGCGCTCCATGTCGAGCCGGACGACGACCTTGGTCTTGCGCAGCTTCACCGAGTCGATCTTGCCGACCCGCAGGCCGAGGTAGTCGACCTCGAAGCCCGGGTGCAGGCCCGGCGACGACTCGAACTCGACCGTGATGTGGTACGGCCGCTCGATGAAGTCGAAGTGCACCACGTTCCGGAACGCCCACAGGGCCATGATCACGGCCAGGGCGCCGAACACCGCCAGGTTGATCGTGATTCGCCTGGTCATTGCCGCCCCTGCAGGATCTTGTCGAGGTCCGGGAACGCGGTCCTGAACTGCTTGGGCAGCTCGGTGCCGCCCGTGCCGCCGGTTCCGCCCGCGCCGCCCGACGCCTTGGTCTTCTTCTTCGCGGGCTGGTCGCCGCCGAGCACGGGCGTCCCGTCCGGCCAGACGATGTTCAGCAGCGGGTACAGCAGCAGCTGGCCGTCGTAGCTGGCCTTCGGCAGCTTGTCGCTGAAGGTGACCAGCCCGTTGACCAGGTTCGTCAGCCGGGTCCGGTTGTTGCCGAGCTGCGCGAGGACGGGGTCGAGGTCGTCCAGCAGCTTGCGGAACCGGGCGACCCGCCCCTCCAGCACCTTGTCGTTCAGCTGGCGGGCGGCCTCGGTCAGCGTGGCGACCGTCTTGAGGATCTTGTGCTTGTCCTCGTCGAGCAGCCGGGTGGTGCGCTCCAGCTGGACCGGCGCCTCGCTCAGCGCGTCGTCCCCGGCGGCCAGCGACCGGCCGAGCCTCGCGAGGTGGTCGACCGACTCGCCGAGCTGGACGCGCTGGTCGGCGACCAGCTTCAGCAGGCTCGTCGCCTTGGCGATCGTGGTGTTGAGCCTGGTGCCGTTGCCGTCGAGCGCGGTGGCGCCGGCGTTGACCACCGTCGCCACGTCGTTGCCGGCGAGCGCCTGCACCAGCGGGCCGGCCTGCCCGACGACCTGCTCGAACGCCGGCTGCACGCTGGTCTGCCCGATCGCCGCGTGGTTCGCCAGGAACGGGCCGCGGTCCATGCTGCCGCCCGGCGGCATCCGCAGTTCGACGAAGTTCTCGCCGAGCAGCGACGTCACCTTGATCTCGGCGCTGGTGCCCTGCGGGATCCGGATCCCGTCCTTGATGGACAGCGTCACCTTGGCGCGGTAGCCGTCCAGCTCCACCTTGGTGACGCTGCCGACCGTGATGTCGGACATCTTCACGCTGTGGCCGGCGACGAGGCCCTGCACGTCGCTGAAGTCGGCCGTGAGCGTGAGGTGCCCCTTCGGCGCGCCGACCGTCTTGTAGTTGCAGCCGGAGACGGCCAGGACCACGGCGAGGACGAGCAAGACGACCTTCCTGCCCATCATTTGCCTCCGTTCTGCCACGGACAGTTGGAGTTGGGCTCGGGCAGCGGGCAGGCGACCTCGTCGGAGTCCATCAGGCCCTTCAGCCAGGTCCGCACGAACGCGTCGGTGGCGAACCGGATGTGCAGCGACTTGTCCTTCTTGCCGTAGCCGCCGATGAGGGCGTCGCTGACGCCCGGCAGCACGTTCAGCAGCTGCGCGAGCTGCTTGGCGTTGCCCTTCAGCACCAGCGCGACGCGGGTCAGGACGGCGAGGTCGTCGGGCAGCTGCCCCTTGTACTTCTGGATCAGCTTGTTGCCGTTCTTCGACAGGTCCAGCACCGCGCTGATCAGCTCCTGGAGGTCGCCGCGCTCGGAGCTGAGCACCTGCGTCGCCTGCCCGAAGTCCTGGATCATGGTGCCGAGCACCTGCTCGCGGCCCCGCACCACCCCGGCCATCCTGCTGAGGTTCTGCGCGACCTCGATCAGGTCCTTGTCCTGCCCGGCGACGTTCTCGACCAGCCGGGCGCTCTGCTCCAGCGTGGCGTTGAACTCCTTGCCGTTGCCATTGACCGAGTCGGCGGCCTTGCCGAGCGCGGTGTGCATCTTCGACGGGTCCAGCGCGTTCGCCAGGTTGGTGAAGGAGTTCAGCGCGTCGTCCACCTCGACCGGGACCGAGGTCCGGTTCTCCGGGATCGTGTTCGAGGTCTCCTTCGGCTGCCCCGGCTTCCACGCCGGGTGCAGCACCAGGTTGCGCTCCCCCACCAGGTTCAGCGGGACGATCGAGGCCTGCACGCCCTGCGGCAGCGGGACGTCCCGGTCGATGTGGAACGTCACCTTGATCCTGTCACCCTGCTTCTCGACCGTGTCGACCCGGCCGACGTCGGTGCCCATCACCAGGACCTTCGACTCGGGGTAGAACGAGCGCGCCTTCGGCACGTAGACGGTCATCTCGCGCTTCCCGCCGGACGGGCCGAGCGAGCAGCCGCCGAGCGCGGCGGCCAGCACCAGCGCGACCGCGGCGGCGACCGGCCTGGTCGTCCGGGGGACCCGGGTGAGCCGGCCCATCAGTTGCCTCCCTCTCCGGCGGGGGACCGCCGCGTGGAGATCGGGCCGGGCGGCTGGATCGGCCCGAGCCCGGTGAGCACGCCCTCGATCCAGGGCCCGTTGCCCTTGAGGTTGGCGACCTGCTGGAACGTCGGGCCGAGCAGCGAGAAGTCGGTGTTCAGCGCGTCCATGTTGGGGGCCAGCCGGGTCGTCAGCAGGTGCAGGTTGTCCAGCAGCGTGTCCAGCTTCTTCTGGTTCCTGGAGATGACGTTGTCGAGGGTGCGCACGGTCCGGCTGCCCTGCCCGATCGTGGCGGCCAGCTCGTTGCGCCGGTTCACCAGCGACTGCAGCAGCACCTGGCTCGCGTCGATGATCTGCCGGAGCTTGTCGTCCTTGGCCGCGAGCGTGCCGGTGATGGTCTTGCTCGCCTCGATCAGGTTCTGGATCTGCGGGTAGGAGTCGTTGAGCGTGCGCGACAGGTCCTGGATGTTCGCCAGGATCCGGTGCAGCTTCGCCGCGCCCGGCGACTTGATCGCCGACACCTCCGTGAGCAGCTTCGTCATGCTCTTCTCGTCGAGCTTGCCGACGATGTTCTGGGTGTTCTCCAGCGCCTCCGGCACGGTGAACGGGACGCCGGTGTGCTCCAGCGGCACCCGCCGCCGCGACTCCGGCAGGCTCGCCAGGTACGGCTTGGCGACCGGCCCGGACAGCTTCAGGTAGCGGCCGCCGAGCAGCGTCGTCGTCTCGATCTCCGCGCGGGTGTCGCGGCCGAGGTCGATGCCGGCGTTGACGTGCCAGCTGATGACGACCCGGCCGTGCGCGAAGTCCGGCTCCACCGCGGTGACCCGGCCCGCCTTCACCCCGGCGACGCGCACGTCGTCGCCCTTCTTCAGGCCGGCCTGGTCGGAGAAGTAGCCGCTCATCGTGTAGCCCTGGTCGAACAGGTGCAGCTGGCCGATCGCGAACGCGAAGATCAGCGCGACGGCGAGCACCGCGAGCGTGCCGATCGCGACGACCTTCTGGTTGACGTCCCGCAGGGACTTGAGCGCCATCAGCCGCCACTCCCCGTCAGCATCGCCTTGAGCTTGGACAGGTCCTGCTTGGACGGCTCCTTGGTGCCGGGCGCCTTCGGCAGCTGCATCGGGAAGGGGCACGGCCCCTGCACGATGTTCAGGCACAGCGCGTTGGTGCGCAGGAAGTGCCCGCCGTTGGCGGCGGCGAACAGCTCGCGGAGGGTCAGCGGCAGCTGCTGCACCATCTTCTCCAGCTGGTCGACGTTCAGCTGGAAGGTCTCGCTGAACTTGCCGAGGTTGTCGATGATGCGGGCGAGCTGCGCGTCGTTGCCGCCGAGCACCGCGTTCAGGTTGGTGGTGACGCCCGAGATCTGCACGACCGCGTTCTCCAGCAGCTTGCGGTTGGCGGCGAACACGCCGGTCAGCGAGGCCAGGTTGTCGACGCTCGCGGAGATCTGCGAGTCCCGCTTGGCGAGCGCGTCGCTGACCGTCTCGTAGTTGTCGATCATTCCCTTGATGGTGTCGCGGCGGGCCTCGAAGGTCTTCAGCAGCACGTCGAGGTTGTCGGTCAGCAGCGAGATGTTCTGCTCGTTGCCGTCCAGCGCCTGCGAGAAGGCGAAGAGGATCTTGTTGATCTGGTTCGGGTCCAGGCTCTGGGTGAGCGGGCCGAGGTTGTTGAGGATCTCGCCGAGGTCCACCACCGACCGGGTGTGCGGCACCCGGTCGCCGTTGCCGAGCTTCGCGGACTCGGTGCCCGGCTCCAGGTAGATGACGCGCTGGCCCATCACGTTGCGCCAGCGGACGGCGGCGGTGGAGTCGGCGGGCAGCCGGACGTCCTTGTCGACCGCCATCCCGACGACGGCCTTGCCGCGCACCACCTTGATGCTCTTCACCTGGCCGACCGGCGTCCCCGCCACCTTCACCTCGTCGCCGGTGAGCAGGCCGGTGACGTCGTCGAACGTCGCGGTCAGCTTGTAGCGGGAGGCGAAGCTGGTGCCGAGGATCTGCTGCCCGATGTAGAAGGTCAGCAGCACGGTCACGATGAGGAAGACCAGGAACTTCAGGATCGTGGCGTAGTCGGGGCCGCGGGCGGTCCTGCCGAGCAGCGGGCTCATGGCCGCCCTCCCGCCGTCGTCTTCGTCTTGCCCTTCGGCAGGAACGGGTCGGTGGTGCACACGTCGATGAAGATCTGGCACAGGTCGAGGGAGAGGGCCTCCTTGGCCTGCGCGATCGTGGTGCCCTCCGGGCCCGGGATCCGGATGATCTTGGAGAGCAGGGCGAAGAACCCGTTCAGGCTGTCCATCAGCACCGGCAGCTTGTCGTTCTCGGAGCGCACCGTCGCGGCGACCCCGCCGACGTTGTCGATGATCTTGCCGAGGTTCGCGCCGTGCCCGCGCATCGTGGTGCCGACCGTGTCGCCCAGCTCGCTCGCCTGCGCCAGCAGCTGGTTGATCTTGTCCGGCTTCTCGTTGATCACCTTCGACAGCGTGTTGAAGTCGCCGGTGAAGCGGGTGACGTTGTCGCCGTGCGCGGCGAGCGTGCCCGACAGCCCGTTGATGTCGTTCAGCAGCGCCCGGATGTACGCCCGGTCCTTGTACGTGGCGTCCACGACCGTCGCCCCGTTCTGGATCAGCCGGCGCGCCGCCGGCCCCTCACCCGACAGCCCGGCGCCGAGGGTGTGCAGGATCGTCTCCACCTCGTCGGGGTTGATCGCCTTGGTGAGGTTGTAGGCGGGCCACGCCGTCTGCGACAGGTCCTGCGGGTCGGTGGTCTTCTCGACCGTCCCGCCGTCCTTCAGGTACGGGCCGCCCACCTCGTGCGCGCCGGGGTTCAGCACCAGGTCCTTCGGCCCGAACACCGAGACCGGCTCGATCGTCGCGCTGGCCGTGTCGGCGACCCGGACGCCCTTGTCGACGCGGATCCGGACGGTGACCCGGCCGTTGCGGTCGAGCTTGAGGTGCTCGACGGTGCCGACCGCGATGCCGCGGATCTTCACGTCGGACTTGCCCGGGTCCAGGCCCTGGCCGGCGGTCCCGAACGTCGCGTCGTAGTACGTCGAGCCCGCGTGGGACGGGGTGCTCCCGATCGCGACGCCGATCGCGGCGGCCGCGATCACACCGGCGCCGACCAGCCCGAACACCGTCCGGGACCGGCTGGAGAGGCTCTCGTCGCTCATCCGGTCAGCCTCACGGTGCTGCCGTGGCCCCAGAAGATGTACGACAGGACCAGGTTCATCAGGATCATCAGGATGGTGGACTCCCGGATGGCACGGCCCGCGGCGACGCCGACGCCGACCGGGCCGCCCGAGGCGTAGTAGCCGCGGTAGCAGTGGATGAACATCACGATGAACGCGAAGATCGCGACCTTGATGACGCTGTAGAACACGTCGATCGGCGGCAGGTAGAGGTGGAAGTAGTAGTCGTAGATGCCGGGCGACAGCCCGAAGTACTGGATCGTGATGAACCGGGTGGCGAAGAACGCCATGAACAGCGACACCAGGTAGAGCGGGACCAGGGCGATGACGCCGGCGGCGACCCGGGTGCACACCAGGTAGGCCAGCGAGTTGATGCCCATGACCTCCAGCGCGTCGATCTCCTCGGAGATCCGCATCGCGCCGATCTCCGCGGTGAAGCCGGTGCCGACCTGCGCGACCAGCGCCACGCCCGCGATGATCGGGGTGACCTCGCGGACGTTGGAGTAGCTCGCGACCAGCCCGGTGAACGCCTCCGCGCCGATGCGCTCCAGCCCGGGATAGCCCTGCAGGCCGACCATCGCGCCGGTGGCCAGCGACATCGTCGCGATGACGAAGATCATGCCGCCGCCGATCACCAGCGCGCCGACGCCCACGGTGATGTCGCTGACCTGCTTGGCCAGCGTCTTGCCGTACTTGCGCCGGATGATGATGTCGAAGAGCAGGTGGTACAGCACCCGGCCGAGGAAGATCGGCAGGTTGGCCGAGGCCGACAGCCCGGCCGTGCGGCCCTTGAAGGCCCGGCCCAGCCTGCGTACGGGGGAAATGGCGACCATCAGAACCTCGGGGGGAAGAGAACCTGGTAGATCATGGTGAGGATGTAGTTCGTCGCGAACACCACGATCGAGGTGACCACCACCGCCCTGTTCACCGCCCGGCCGACGCCGACCGGGCCGTAGTCGCAGTTCATGCCCATGTAGCAGGCGACCGCGGCGGCGATGAATCCGAAGATCCACGCCTTGAACAGGGTGATCATCAGGTCCGAGAACTGCAGCAGGGTCGTCGCGCCGTCGAAGAACGCGCCCGGGCTGACGCCCTGCTGGATGACGTTGAAGTAGTAGCCGCCGAGCACGCCCGCCAGGATCACCACCGAGCAGAGCAGGCCGGACACGGTGCTCGCCGCCCACAGCCGGGGGGTGACCAGCCGGTGGATCGGGTTGATGCCCATGACCTCCATGGCCGCGAGTTCGTCGCGGATGTTGCGGGCGCCCATGTCGGAGGTGATGGCGGACCCGCCGACGCCGGAGACCAGCAGCGCGGCGGCCAGCGGGGCCACCTGCTGGATCATCGCGGCGGTCAGCAGCGCGCCGGTGCCCGACTGGGCGCCGAGCTGCCGGGCGATGTCGCCCACCTGCAGCGAGATGGTCGCGCCGAGCGGCACCGCGATCAGCATCACGGGCACGCTGGTCACCCGGGCGAGGAACCAGCACTGCTCGACGAACTCGCCCCACCACTGCCGCAGGTCCCAGGTGCGGCGCAGCCCCTCCAGGAGGGTCACGCACAGCAGCCCGGTCTCGTCGAGCGCGCGCTCGACCCGTCTGCGTGCCAGGTCCGGGGCCTTCGTCAGGCTCAGGGCCATCAGCCGGTGCCCTCCCCCGCGGGGGGTGCGTGAAGGGTCACTCCAGCCTCCTTCGTTCTCGGACGTCGGCGCCCATCCGATACTCCGGTTCCCTGCCCTACCACGGGGGCGCCGCTGCTGTCCTGCTGGTGTTCCGCGCCACCATGGTCTCGGTCGAGACCGGTATCACTCACGGGACCACCAGGGTCACACGGACACTCTCGTCCCGCTTGTGATCTGGAGCACTCTATTGGAAGAAGTTCTAAGAAGCGAGTACTTACATCAGGATTTGTCCGAAGCTACGATCTCCCGGGTGCGAACCGAGGCGCGACGAGGCGCGGAACAAGCCCGGGAGGACGGCGTGGACCCGCTGGTCACCGGCATCAGGGACCGCTGGGCCGGGCAGGGCATGGCCGGCGGGCCGTGGCCGTTCATGGCGATCAGCTCGATCGAGCGGCTGCACCAGATGCTCAAGAAGGCGCTGGACACCGAGCTGAAACGGTTCGGGCTGAGCCGTACCGGCTACTTCCTGCTGACCACGCTGGCGCTCATCGGCAACGGCAACGCCCGGCTGAGCACCCTCGGCCGGATCCTGATGATGCACCCGACGACGGTGAAGCTGACCGTCGACCAGCTGGAGGCCGGCGGGCTGGTCGAGCGGGCCCGGCATCCGCGCGACCGGCGCGCCACGCTCGTCCAGATCACCGCGGCGGGGCGCGAGCAGGTGAACGCCGCGAACCTCGCGCTGGAGGACCCGGCGGGCGCCCTCGCGCCGTTCGAGGGGATGCACCGCGACCTGTTCGAGGCGCTGCAGCCGGCCCGGCTCGCGGCCGGCGACCTCGAGCTCTGAGCCGCGGCGGAACCGGCGGGGCGGCGGTGAACCGGGCGTGATGTCACCCGCGTACATCGTCATAGGCACCACAGGACCCGGGCGATAAGGCAGTCTTCTCCTATGCCACAGAGTCACGGCACGCGCAGACGTACCGCTTCCGCCTCCGCCCGCGCCCGCTCCGAGCAGCGGCGCGGCGGACGGCGGCGGGACGGCGAGCGGGGCGCCGGGAGCCGCCGGGCGGCCCGCGTCCCCGCGCCCAGGCAGTCCCCCGAGGAGCTGGAGGCGCTCGGCGCGCCCGGTCCGTACGGGCCGTCCGGCCCGTACGGAGGCGACGGGCCGGCGCCGCCCGACCGCTACCGCCCCGGGAAGCGGCGCCGCGCCTGGCGGCTGCTCACCCACAACGTCACCATCACCGTCGCGGCCATCGCCGTGCTCGCCGGCGGCGTGGTGTTCGTCGACTGGGACAAGGTGCTCGGCGAGGCCGATCCGCCGAAGGCCGCCGCGGGCGGGCCGATCTCCACCAACGACATGCTCGCCCACCTCCAGGGCTTCGACATGGACGCCGTCACCGCCGACTCCGTCGCGGCGGCCAAGGAGCGCGCCTACAAGGAGCACCAGGCGTACATGAAGAAGCTCAAGGTGCAGGCCGAGAAGGACGCGGCGGCCCGCGCGAAGCTGAAGGCCGAGCAGGAGAAGGAGCGGCTCGCCAAGTCCAACCCGAGCGCCGCGCAGAACAAGGCGTACGGCAAGAAGATGAACGCGGCCAAGGGCTGGGGCAACTGCTGGTCCTCGCTGCTGACGCTCTGGAACCACGAGAGCGGCTGGAACGAGCGGGCCACCAACCCCGGCAGCGGCGCGTACGGCATCCCGCAGGCGCTGCCCGGCTCCAAGCTGGCCAGCGCGGGCTCCGACTGGCGCACCAGCTCCCCCACGCAGATCGCCTGGGGCCTCGGCTACATCAAGGCCCGCTACCACGACCCGTGCGGCGCGTGGTCCTGGTGGTCCGCCCACCACTGGTACTGAGCGGACGGCCCGTGGCGAGCGCGCCGCCGGCGCCGCGTGCTGGTGGCCCGGCCGCGATCCGGGCACGATGTGGGGATGACCACGAGCAGGGCGCGCCCGGCGGGCGGCGCGGGTGAGGCCGGCGGCGCCGGACGGCAGTGGGCGCGCGCGGACGCGACCCGGCAGGCGCTGCTGGCGGCCGCGCAGCAGGTCTTCGCCGACCGCGGCTACGCCGACGCGGGCATCGCCGAGATCGTCGAGCGGTCCGGGATCAGCGTCGGCAGCCTGTACCACCACTACGGCGGCAAGGCCGGGCTGTACGTGGCGCTGTGGGAGGAGCTCACCGGCGAGCAGGAGCAGAGCGCCGCGCGGGCGGTGTCGGCCGCCCGCAAGGCCGGCGAGGACGACCCGATCGCGCTGTTCATCGCGGGCGCCCGCGCCTACCTGCAGGTGTGCTGGGAGCGGCGGGAGGCGGCCCGGCTGTTCCACGGCGGCGAGGGGCCGTCCGGCTCGTCGCTGATGCGGCGCAGCCGGGCGCAGCACTGGATCGCGCAGAACACCAAGCTGCTGCGCGGCACGTCCGGCACCCCGGCGGGCCGCCCCGGCCAGGTGCTCAGCCTGGTGCTGACCACCGTGATCGGCGAGGCCGGGCGGGAGATCGCCACCGCCGAGGGCGAGGCGGAGGCCGCCGAGATCATCGACGAGGTGTGCCGCATCCTGATCCGGCTCGCGCGCTGACACGGTCCCGCCCGGTCCTCAGCGGGCCCGGGCGGGCAGCAGCGCCAGGCGCGGGCCGCGCCGGGCGCGCCTCCTGCGGCTCCGGCGGGCCGGGCGCGCCGGCTCGGGCTCCCGCCACTCCAGCCTCGGGACGCCCTCGGCGGGCGGCGCCGCCCATGACGCGGCCGTCCACGCCACCGCGGGCCTCGGCGCGGCGGGCGCCGGCCTCGGCCGCACCGGCTGCGGCGGGACGGGCCGCACCGGCCGCCCGGCGGCGCCGAGGCCCGCGCCATGGAGCCGGGCGCGGCGGAGGTGGAAGCGGCCGGACCGCCGGGGCGAGACGCGCTCCCGGCGGGCCAGCCGCAGTCTGAGCAGCAGCAATGCCACCGAGGAGGCCATCGCCGCCAGCACGCCGGCCTGCAGCGCGGTCAGGTCGTCGAGGCCGGAGCCGCCGCCGGGCAGCGTCCGCAGGTTGGACATCGGGACCGGTGCGATCGGCGCGGGCGCGGTCTGCGGGCCGACGACCGGCGGCAGCACGACGTCGGCGCCGCCCGGCCCGCCCGGCAGGCCCGGCACGCCCGCGGCGGTGACGGGCGGGACGCCGGGCGGCAGCGCGCCCGGCGTGATCCCGGGCGGCAGCGCGCCGGAAGGTTCGGTGACCACGAGCGTGTACGTCCGGGATCGGGTGGCCGCGTGCGACGCCGAGGCGCGGACGGTGAGCCGGACGGTGCCGGACGCGGCGCCGTCCGGAACCCGGACCGTCACCGTCGCCGCCGCCCCGCCGGAGCCGACACTGCCGAGGCCCTGCTCGGACGGCGCGACGGTGGCGCCGCCGGTCACCGACGCCCGCAGCACGGTGCCGGAGGCCGTCGCGCCGGACGCCGACACCCGGACGGTCGCGGTGATCGATCCGCCGGGACGCACCGTCGCCGACGACACCGTGGCCCCGAGCGACAGCACCGGCTTCGCCGGCCGGCCCGGATCGTCCGGAGTCGTGGGCGTGGGCGTCGGAGTCGGCGTAGGGGTCGGAGTCGGGGTGGGCGTCGGAGTCGGCGTGGGCGTGGGTGTGGGGGTCGGAGTGGGCGTCGGTGTCGGAGTCGGGGTGGGCGTCGGGGTGGGAGTGGGCGTCGGGGTCGGGGTGGGGCTGTCCGTGGGAGACGGCGACCCGCCCGTCGGGGTGGGCGTCGGCTCCGCGATCACCGGGGCCGCGCCGGAGACGGCGAGCACCGCCGCCACGCCGAGCCCCGCGAACACCGCACCGCCGGCCGACCGGGAGCGCACCTGTCCCCCACCTCCACCCTCCGAGACCCGTTGGTGCTGCGATCGAATCAGGTCGCGAATGGCGCTTCAAGGCGTCCGGGAAAGCTTGTCAGCGAGCGACGAATTACCGCCTCCGGACATTGAGCCGGGTTATCGGAGATTGCGTGCTTCGGGCGCGGCACCGGCCCGGCCCCTCACGGACGGGGTGCGGCGGCGAACCTGCTGATCATGTGGACGCCGCCTGGTGCGAGACTGCTCGCATGACTCTCGGAAGGATCGTGCTGACGGGTGCGGCGGGGCGGGTCGGCAGCGCCGTGCGCGCGCCGCTGCGCGAGGCGGCGGGGACGCTGGTGCTGGCCGACCGGGCGCCGCTGTCCGCCGAGGCGCCGAACGAGGAGGTGCGCCGCACCGACCTGTCGGACGCGGCGGAGGTCGTCGCGGGCGCGGACGCGGTCGTCCACCTCGCCGGGGTGCGGGACGAGGCGCCGTTCCCCGACCTGGTCGAGGGCAACATCCTGGGCGCGCAGCGGATGCTGGAGGCGGCGCGGGTGACCGGCGTCCGGCGGGTGGTGCTGGCCAGCAGCAACCGGGTGACCGGCCTCTACCCGTCCACGCGGACGGTGTCGCCGGAGATGCCGGCGCGCCCGGACGGCCTGTACGGCGTCAGCAAGGTCGCGGTCGAGGCGCTCGCCCGGCTGTACGTCGACAAGTTCGGGCTGGACGTGGTGTGCCTGCGCATTGGCAGCCTGGACGCGCGCCCGGACGAGCCGCGCCATCTGGCGACGTGGCTCAGCCACCGCGACTGCGCCGGGTTCGTGCTGGCGGCGCTGACCGTCCCGTCGCCGGGGTTCCTCGCCGCGTACGCGGTGTCGGCGAACGCGCGCCGGTTCTGGGAACTGGACGACCGCCTCGGGTACCGGCCGCTGGACGACGCCGCGGCCTACGGCGTCCCGGACACCTTCGTGGGGCCCGGCACTCCCCAGGGCGGCGACTTCGCCAGCCCCGAGTTCACCCTCCGGTACCTGGAGCCCGCCGCCGGGCGGACCGACGACGCGCGAGAGTGACATTTGGTTCACACGGGATGCGACGGACCGTTATCCTGACCTCCGGGTTACCGGTTCCTGACGGAAAGTCGAAGGGGTCCATGCCAACGTCCACGTGGTTCCGCCTCAACGTCGCCAAGCGGGAACGGGTCCTCGAAGTGGCGATGCGCGAGTTCGGGGAGCACGGGTACTCGACCGGCAGCCTGAACACCATCGCCCGCGAGGCCGGCATCGCCAAGGGCTCGCTCTTCCAGTACTTCAGCGACAAGCTGGAGTTCTTCGCCTTCGTCTGCGACGAGGCGTCCCGCCGGATCCGGGAGGAGATGGAGCGGCGCATCGCGCGCGTCGACTTCGACCAGTCCTTCGACGAGTGGCTGTTCGACGTGCTGTGCGACTGGACCGAGTACATGGCCGACCACCCGCTGGAGCGCGCGGTCACCGCGGCGACGAACTTCGAGCTGGACAACAGCGTGCGGTCCGTCGTCCGCGACACCGCGAACCAGCACTACCTGCAGGTCATCCACCCGACGCTGGAGCTGTGGAGGGCGCAGGGCGGCATCCGGGAGGACGCCGACCTGGAGGTCCTCGCCACGTTGATCCTGACGTTGCTGCCGTTCCTGGCGCTGGCCCCCTACTACGACGGCCTCGACCCCATCCACGACCTGCGCGGCCGCACGCCCGACGAGCAGCGCCCGGTGGTCCGGCAGCTCGTCGCGGGCTTCCGCCCGATGTTCGCCCCGGAGAAGTAGCCCGTCAGGCGTCCAGGTCGGCGACGAGCAGGTCCATGCGGCGCGCGGCGTAGCGGGCGGGCGCCGGCAGGTCTCCGGTGTCGGCGGCCGACAGCACGCGCGGGTTGCCGATCCGGTGGACGCGGCCGAGCCGCTCCACGCCGCCGTGCCCCTCGGCGAGCAGGTTGCGCACCCAGTCGGTGTCGGCGCCGTACGGCAGCCCGACGATGAGCCGGCCGCCGCTGCGGAAGGCGGTGACGGGCGTGCGGTACTCGCGTCCGGACGTCCGCCCCTTGTGCACGACGACGGCGAGCGGCGGCAGGTAGGGCGCGTAGACGCCCTGCACGCGGTTCGTGAACGCCTTGTTGATCCGGCGCAGCCGCCGGGGCATCAGTGGTTTCGGCATGCCCCCTGCCTAACACGTCCGGGACGCGGGCGCGCCCCGGACGTCCCGCTTCACCGCGTGAGGAGGTACTCCTCGGGCTTGGCCTTGCGGTTGCCGGCCCAGAACTCGAAGGTGTGGCCGGGCCACAGCGTGCGGTTGACGCCCTGGTCGTCGAGGTACCAGCTGTTGCAGCCGCCCTCGTTCCAGACGGCGCGGCGCAGCCGGCGCTGCATCCGGTCGTTGAACCGGCGGGAGGCCTCGGGCTTCGGCTCGATCGCGTCGGCGCCGGACTCCTGGAGCAGCCGCAGGCAGCTGAGCACCTGCTGGATCTGCACCTCGATCATGAAGACGACCGAGTTGTGGCCGAGGCCGGTGTTCGGGCCGAGCAGCATGAAGAAGTTCGGCATGCCGGGGATGGTGGTGCCGCGGTGCGCCTCGATGCCGTCCGCCCAGATCTCCTGGAGCTTGACGCCGTTCCGGCCGGTGACGCGCAGCTCGTTCAGCGCGTCGACGACCTTGAAGCCGGTGCCGTAGACGATGCAGTCGACCTCGTATTCCTCGCCGTCCTTCGTGACGACGGAGTTCTCCCGCACCTCGGCGATCCCGGACGTCTCGACGGTCACATTGGGCCGGGTGAGCGCCGGGTAGTAGTCGTTGGACAGCAGGACGCGCTTGCAGCCGATGGTGTAGTCCGGCGTGACCTTGGCGCGCAGCTCCGGGTCGGGGATCTGCTTCTCCAGGTGGCGGCGGGCGAGCGCCTCCTGCGGGAGCGACAGCCGCGGGTCGATGGTGAAGCCGACCGCGCGGGCCTCCAGCGCCCAGTAGATGCCGTTGCGGAACGCGCGGGCCACGCCGGGCACCTTGCCGAAGGCGGTGCGGACGGGCTTGGGGAAGGTGAAGTCGGGCTTCGGCTGGATCCACGGCGGCGTCCGCTGGAACAGCACCAGCTCGCCGGCCTTCTCCGCGATCCGCGGGACGAACTGGATGGCGGACGCGCCCGTCCCGATGACGGCGACGCGCTTGCCGGCGAGGTCGTAGGAGTGGTCCCACTCGGCGGAGTGGAACGCGGTGCCCTGGAACCGCTCGATGCCCGGCAGGTCGGGGAAGGAGGGGATGTGCAGGGCGCCGATGCCGGAGACGACGGCCTTGGGGGTGAGGACGGTGCCGTCGGCGAGGGTGACGTTCCAGCGGCGGGCGTCGTCCTGGTACTCCATGCGGTCCACGGTGCTGCGGAACCGGATGTGCTCGCGGACGCGGTACTTGTCGGCGGTGCGCTCCATGTAGGCGCGGATCTCGGGCTGCGGCGCGAACATCCGCGTCCAGCCCGGGTTGAGCTCGAAGGAGAAGGAGTACATGTGCGAGGGGACGTCGCAGGCGCACCCGGGATAGGTGTTGTCGTGCCACGTCCCGCCGAGGGCGCCGCTCTTCTCCAGGATCACGAAGTCGTCGAAGCCGGACTGCTTCAGCCGGATCGCCATGCCGAGCCCGGCGAAGCCGGACCCGATGATGACGATCGCCGGGGCACGCTCGCTCATTAGCCGTCCTCTCACGGTAACCTACTCGGAGTAAGTTACTATGAGTAGATTACTGACGGTAGGTCCAACAGAGAGGATTCTCCTGTGAGTGCCGCCACACCGCAGCCCCCGCCGCGCCGCCGCCGGATGTCGCGCGCGGACCGCGAACGGCAGATGCTGGACGTGGCGGAGGCGGTGTTCGGCGAGCGCGGCTACCAGGGCACCTCGATGGACGAGATCGCCGAGCGCTGCGGCGTGTCCAAGCCGATGCTGTACGAGTACTTCGGCTCCAAGGACGGCCTGCTCGTCGCGTGCGTCGGCCGGTCCAAGGCCGAGCTGCTGGACGTCACCCAGAAGGCCATGGCGGGCGCCGCGACCCCCGAGGACATCCTCTGGCGCGGGATGGTCGCCTACTTCTCCTTCATCGACGCGCACAGCAAGTCGTTCGCGATGCTGCTGCGCGAGCCGGCCGCCGCGTCCCAGGAGGCGGTCGACGCGGTGGAGGCGACCCGCCGCCAGCAGAGCGAGCTGATCTCCGGGGTGCTCGCGACGTTCGCCCCGTCCGCCGGCGAGCAGGCGATCGCCGCGTTCACCGAGATCATCATCGGCGCGAGCGAGCGGCTCGCCCAGTGGCGGACGTGGCATCCGGAGGTGAGCGTCGAGGACGCGGCGCGGCACATGACCGACTTCTGCTGGAAGGGACTCAGCCCCTACCTGGCGTGACCCCTACGACCCCGGCAACCCTCACGACCGGGACGCGCGGGGCAGCGCGTCCAGCGCGCCGATGAGCAGGTCGAGGCCGAACTCGAAGTCGGTCTCCGGGTCGTGGCTGGCGAGCTCCGGAGCGAGCGCGACGACGTGCGGGAACTCGGCGGCGTCCAGCTTCGCCCACGACTCGGCCTGCGTCTCCACCAGGTTGTCCAGCGTCTTCACGACGCCGGTCTCGCGCAGCTGCGCGCCCAGCGCGTACGCCATCAGCGCCCGCATGATCCGCACCGAGGTGGGGCCGTCGAACCCGGCGGCGTCGGCGAGCGCGAGCGCCCGCTCGGCCGGCCGCAGCCCGAGCTGGGTGTCGATCTTGTGGGTGAGGACGATCGTCATGCAGCGGGGGTAGTCGTGCGCGACCTTCCGGAAGGCGCGGACGAGGGCGCGCGCCCGGTCCTGCCACGGCTCGCCGGGGTCGTCCTCCAGCTCCAGGCCGGCGACGACGTGCTCGGCGACGCCCTCCAGCAGCGCCCCCTTGTTCGGCACGTGGTTGTAGAGCGACATCACCGCGACGCCCAGCTCGGCCGCCACGCGGCGCATGGACAGCGCGTCCGCGCCCTCCCGCTCGATCAGCCCGACCGCCGCCTGCACGATCCGCGCCCGGGTCAGCACGGGGCGCGGCGCCGGCGTGTCGGACGTCACGTCGCCGTCCATCGGTCCCGCCCCTTCCGGCCGTTGACACCTGTAAGTGCACCGTGACACGGTACGTACAACGTACGTCTTACGTACATCGTACGTGAACGCCCCCGGGGAGGAACGCCCGTGTCGACCCATGACCTTTACACCGACCCCGCCGCCACGTCCACCTGGGACGTCCCGATGACCGGCGACGCCCGGTTCACCTGGGAGTACGACGACGGCCGCGACCGCCTCCTCGCCCTGTACCAGAAGGGCAAGGACAAGCAGTGGGACTCGGTCAAGCGGATCGACTGGGACCTGGAGGTCGATCCGCACGACGTCCTCGGCGTCCCGGACCAGTCCCTCGCCATCTACGGCACCAAGTACTGGGACAAGCTGACCGAGAAGCAGCGCGGCGAACTGCGTCAGCACTCCACGTCCTGGCAGTTCTCCCAGTTCATGCACGGCGAGCAGGGCGCGATGATCACCGCCGCGCGGATCGTGGAGTCGGTGCCCGACCTCGACTCCAAGTTCTACTCCGCCACCCAGGCCATGGACGAGGCCCGGCACGTCGAGGTCTTCACGAAGTTCCTGCACGACAAGGTCGGGATGGTCTACCCGATCAACACCAAGCTGCAGGACCTGCTGAACGAGACGCTCACCGACTCCCGCTGGGACATGCCCTACCTCGGCATGCAGGTGCTCATCGAGGGGCTCGCGCTCGCCGCGTTCGGCGTCATCCGCGACATCACGACCAAGCCGCTGCCCAAGCAGATCCTCGCCTACGTCATGCAGGACGAGGCGCGGCACGTCGCGTTCGGGCGGCTCGCCCTGCGCGACTACTACAAGCAGCTCTCCACGTCCGAACTGAAGGAGCGCGAGGAGTTCGTCATCGAGGGCTGCTACCTGATGCGCGACCGCATCCGCGGCCGGGAGATCTGGACCAACTTCGGCATCGACCCCAAGGAGGTCGACGAGATGGTGGAGAACTCCCCCTACATGAAGATGTTCCAGAGCCTGCTGTTCAGCCGGATCGTCCCGTGCGTCAAGGACATCGGCCTGTGGAGCGAGCGCATCCAGCGGACCTACGACGACATGGGCGTCCTCGACATGTCCAAGGCCGACCTCGACGCCCTGATGAACCAGGACGAGGACATCGCCGAGAAGCTCGACACCGAGCGGTTCGCCGCCGAGGAGGCCGAGCGGAAGGCGGAGGTCGACGCCGTCATCGCGGACGCCGCGGCGGGCTGAGTACGGTTGGGGATCATTCCGCTCGGGACATCTCGGAGGTCTGCATGCCACTCGCGCACTTCGACGGGGCCCTCGCCGTCGTCACCGGAGCCGGCAGCGGGTTCGGCCGCGCCATCGCGCTGGCCCTCGCCGAACGCGGCGCGACCGTCCTGGCGGCCGACATCGACCTGCCGTCCGCCGAGCGCACCGTGACGCTCGCCAAGACCCTCGGCCCGGGCGGCGCCGCCTACGAGGTGGACGTCGCGGACGCCGCGGCGATGGAGGCGTTCGCCGCCGAGGTGAAGCAGGCCCACCGCGTCCCCGACATCGTCGTCAACAACGCCGGGATCGCCGTCAGCGGCCCGTTCCTCGACCACGGCGTCGACGACTGGAACCGCATCATCGGCGTGAACCTGTGGGGCGTCATCCACGGGTCCCGGCTGTTCGGCAAGCAGATGGTCGAGCGCGTCAACGCGCTGCCGAACAAGCCCGACAAGCCGAACTTCGGCGGGCACATCGTCAACATCGCGTCCGCCGCCGCGTACGCGCCGACCCGCTCGCTGCCCGCCTACTGCACCACCAAGGCCGGCGTGCTGATGCTCAGCGAGTGCCTCCGCGCCGAGCTGGCGTCCTCGCGCATCGGCGTCACCGCCGTGTGCCCCGGCTTCGCCAACACCAACATCGTCAAGAACGGCACGTTCGTCGGCGGCGACGCGGCGGACCGCGAGCGGATCCGCACGCGGGGCCAGAAGGCGCTCAAGCTCCGCAACTACCCGCCGGAGAAGGTCGCCGAGCGGGTCGTCAACGCCATCATCAAGAACAAGGCCGTCGTCCCGGTCAACTTCGAGGGCCACCTGCTGCACGCCCTGTCCCGGGTCTCCCCCGCGTCGACGCGCCTGCTCGCCAGAATCCCCGTGCGATAGGGGCGGGCCCCGCCGTGCGGTGCACGGCCGCGCGCCGCCCTCCTCGACTCCCCAGGAGAGGAGAAGGACCGATGCCCCCCGAACTGCTCACCGGCCGTCCGACGACGTGGACGGCGCGGATCCGCTGCAAGGACGGCGACCACGCGCTGGAGCTCACCGACCGGGAGGTCGTCGCCGAGCGGCTGCTGCGCACGTCCCGCAAGCACTCCTTCGACCCGGACGTGGACGTCGACTGGGACGCGCCGCAGGACCCCGACGTCTGGTACGCCCCGCCGCAGCTGGTGTCGGTCTACGAGACGCCGCTGTGGGACGGCCTGACGCACCGGCAGCGGGTCGAGCTGACCAAGCGGGAGATGTGCAGCATCGCCTCCTTCGGCATCTGGTCGGAGATGCTGCTGATGCAGGCGCTCGTGCAGCACGCCTACCGGCGCCGCTACGACAGCGAGCACGTCGCCTACGCGCTGACGGAGATCGCCGACGAGTGCCGGCACTCGAAGATGTTCGGCCGGATGGTGCGGACGTGCGGGCTGCGGACGCACCGCCCGCGGGCCCTGGAGTACCACTTCGCCAAGCTGTTCGGCGCCGTGTACGACCCGATGCCGATGTTCGCGGGGACGCTGGTGGTGGAGGAGTTCACCGACGCGTTCCAGCGGCTGACGTTCCCCGACGAGGGCGTGCAGCCGGTGATCCGGCAGGTCACCCGGATCCACGTCATCGAGGAGGCGCGGCACATCAAGTACGCGCGCGAGGAGCTGAAGCGGCTCGTCGCGCACGCCTCCCCGGTGCGGCGGCGGGCGGCGGCGTACGCGCTGGCGCAGGCCACCCGGCTGATGGCCGCGCAGGTGATCCACCCGTCGTGCTACACGGCGGTCGGGCTGGACCCGAAGCTCGCCCGCCGGGTCGCCGCGCGCAGCGAGCACCGCCGGGAGACCATGACGTGGGCGTTCCGCAAGTGCACCGCGTTCTTCGACGAGGTCGGATTCCTGGACGGACGGGCCCGTGACGTGTGGGTTCGTGCGGGACTACTGAAACCATAACCGGTTCTACATCGAGGCCTTTCAGCTCGGCGCCGAAACGAATTCCCGCACAATGGCCACGACCGAATACCGCACGGTTTTCCAGTGGTCCCGGGAACGGAACGCGAAGGGCCGCGGAGTGGGGTCCACTCCACGGCCCACTCGACGGGGACGGGCTGCTGACCTGGAGATCACCTCACCCAGGACACTCCAACCGCTTGCACGATCACGTCGTCGACCTCCTCCTCCCCATGCACCGCAAAGCACGCCGGCCGCCGGATGCGAGTGGGAGCACGACCGGTGCACTTCCTCCCCTTTACCGGAAACACCTTAGAAGGTCCTGACAGAAAATAAGCCATGATCGGCCGATTCAGGTCAGAAATGCGTCAACGTGCTCAGCACTTCGCGGGCGACGCCCTCGGCCGTGCCGAGGCACGCCTCCTCCCGGGCGTCCGCGCGGCCCGCGGCCGCCTGCTCGCTGTAGCTGACCGTCACCAGCACGTTCCGCAGCCGCGCCGTCACCTCGCCGACGACCGTCGGCTGCCCGTCGTCGGCCTTGAACCACCGGTACGCCTCGTCGCCGATGCCCCCCTGCCGCCGCAGGCTGATCGTCCGCACCAGGGGCGCGTTGTGCGCCTGCGTCCACGACGCCCGGTAGTCGCCCTCCGCGTCCTGCACCGGCGTCGGCGTCTTCGCGGGCGCGTGCAGGTTCACCTCGACGCGCAGCCAGCGGAACCGCGGCCCCCGCGCCGTGTAGGTGCACGTGGTGAACGTCGAGTTGGCGCTCTCCGCCTCTTTGGCCGCCGGGATCGTCCGGCGGACGGTGCGGTCCGACACCATCGCGCACGGCCTGGGCAGCGACGCGATCGTCTGCTCCTGCATGGGCGTGGTGGACGGGCTGACCGGCCCCGACGACCGGCCGGGCGTCCCCGCCGGCGTGCTCGCGCCGCGCGGCGGCGACTTTCGACCCGCCTCGTCCTCGCCGTGCCCCGGCACCAGCAGGAACACCGCCACCGCGGCACTCCCGAACGCCACCAGCGCGACCAGCAGCGCCAGCAGCCGCGGCCGGCGCGACGGCGACGGCGGCTCCGGCGCCGAGTACACCCGGTGGAACGGCTCGCGCTGCAGCCCCACGCCCCGCTCCTCACTCCCCCGCGCGTCTTCGACCCGCCACTCGTCAAGGTAGTCAGGGCCGCCGTCGCTGACCAGGGGTCCCGCCCCGACCGATCGTCGGACCCGCTGGTCACAATGGGACGATGCTGATAGCGGAGATCGCGCGGACGTCGCGGGCGGTGGCGGGCACGTCCGGCCGCAAGGCCAAGGTCGCGGCGCTCGCCGAGTGCCTGCGCGCCGCCGAGCCCGGCGAGGCCGCGACCGTGGTCGCCTACCTGTCCGGGGAACTGCCGCAGCGGCAGATCGGCGTGGGGTACGCGGCGCTGCGCGACGTCCCGCCGCCCGCCGCCGAGCCGTCGCTGACCGTCCCCGAGGTGGACGCCGCGTTCACCGGGATCGGCGCCGTCGCGGGCGCCGGGTCCGTCGCCCGCCGCCGCGACCTCGTCGCCGCGCTGCTCGGCCGCGCCACCCGCGACGAGCAGGGCTTCCTGATCCGGCTGCTGTCCGGCGAGCTGCGCCAGGGCGCCCTCGACGGGGTGATGGCCGAGGCGATCGCCGCAGCGGCCGGGGTGCCGGCGGCGGAGGTGCGGCGCGCCTTCATGCTGCGCGGCTCCCTCGGCCCCGTCGCCACCGCCGCCCTCGCCGGCGGCGCCGGCGCCCTCGCCGGCGGCGCCGGCGCCCTGCGCGAGTTCACGCTGGAGGTCGGCCGCCCCGTCAAGCCGATGCTCGCCGCGTCCGCGCCGTCGGTGGAGGAGGCGTTCGCCAAGCTGAAGGCCGAGGCCGCCGTGGAGTGGAAGCTCGACGGCGTCCGCGCCCAGATCCACGTCCGCGACGGCGAGGTGCGGGTGTTCACCCGCACCCTCGACGACATCACCGCGCGGCTGCCCGAGGTCGTCGCGGCCGTGCGCGGCCTGCCCGTCCGCGAGGCCGTGTTCGACGGCGAGGTGATCGCGCTGCGTCCCGACGGCGCGCCGCACCCGTTCCAGGTCACCGCCGCCCGCACCGCGACCCGCACCGCCAGGACCGCCGAACCCGTGCCGCTGACGGTGTTCCTGTTCGACGTCATGCACCTCGAGGAGGCCGAAGGCGCCCCGGGAGGTCGTCCCCTCCCGGGGGACACCGGCGGCGACCTGCTCGACGCGCCCGGCGCCGAGCGCAACGCGGCGCTCGTGCGGGTCGTCCCGGAGAAGCTGCGGATACCGCGCGTCGTCACCGCCGACCCCGCCGCCGCCAAGGACTTCTTCGACGACGCCGTCGCCCGCGGCCACGAGGGCGTCCTGGTCAAGTCCCTCGACACCCCCTACACCGCCGGCCGCCGCGGCGCCGGCTGGATCAAGGTGAAGCCGCGGCACACCCTCGACCTCGTCGTCCTCGCCGCCGAGTGGGGCCACGGCCGCCGCCAGGGCCTGCTGTCCAACCTGCACCTCGGCGCCCGCGACCCCGAGACCGGCGGCTTCGTGATGCTCGGCAAGACGTTCAAGGGCCTCACCGACGAGCTGCTCGCCTGGCAGACCGGGAAGCTCCGCGAGCTCGCCGTCCGCGAGGACGGCTGGACGGTGCACGTCCGGCCCGAGCTCGTCGTCGAGCTCGCCTTCGACGGCGTCCAGCGGAGCCCCCGCTACCCCGGCGGCATCGCCCTGCGCTTCGCCCGCGTCCTGCGCTACCGCCCCGACAAGACCGCCTCGGAAGCCGACACCATCGACACCGTCCGCGCCGTCGCTCCTGTTTATTAGCAGTGCCCTCGGCGGTCGGGCGTTGGACGCCCTCCCTTCAACGGGCACTGCGTGCGATCGCTGCATCGCTCCGACTCGCCCAGGGGCTCGCTGCGCGATCGGATTCTCGCTCCGCTCGCATCCGGCTTCGCTCGCGATCGCGACGGCTCCGGTCAGCGCGGGGCCGGGGCGGCGGCCGGGCCTGTCGCGCAGGAGGTCAGCGGCGGGTGGTGGGGAGCTTGCGGCGGGGCGGCGAGGGCGACTGCGGGGGCTCTTCGGGACCGAGGCGGCGGGCCAGCCGGCGAGCGGCCGCGCTCGTGCGCAGACGGGACACCGCGAGGCCGCGCGCGAAGGCGCGGCGCTGGAGCCGGTCGGCGACGCCCCGGCCACCGCGAGCCGCTGCGCGGCGCTCGTCCCGCGCGGCGGCACGGCGCTGGTCACGGGCGACGGCGCGGCGGCGGTCACGGGCCACGGCGCGGCGGCGGTCACGGGCGGCCGCCCTGCGGGCGGCGCGCGCCAGCCTGCGCCGGTGGGCGCGCTCGGCGGCGTCCGCGCTGCGCTGCAGCAACTCGGGCGGGATGAGGTCGTGCCGGCCCGCGATGAACTCCTGCACCCAGATCTTCGCCCGGATCAGCGGGCGCCGGAAGCGGACCTCGCGGCGGACGGCCCGCTGGTACTTGCGCGAGTCCGGATCGTAGCGCCAGCGCGACCACGGCGAGCCCGGACGCGCCACCCGGATCGCGCCCACCACCAGCAGGACGGGCAGGAACAGCCCGATCAGGCCGGTCCAGATCTTGCCCTTCAGCAGGGTGATCACGGCGAGGAGGAGGTTGGCGACGGTCGAGGCGAAGTACGTCCGGGCGAGCACGCTGCCGGCCGGGTCGGGGACGGCGTCGGCGAACCCGAACGGGCGGATGCCGAGCAGCAGCAGCCCGCTGACGGCGATCGCGACGAACACGGCGTCGACGGACGCGCGGCCCTTCTCCGTCCAGTAGACGTCGCTGAGGTGCAGCAGCAGCGCGAACTCGTCCAGGACGAGCGCGGAGCCGGCCCCGAACACGACGGCCGCGACGCAGTCGAGCGCGACGTAGGCGTCCGGGGTGGCGAGGCTCGCGATGCCGCCGACCAGCATCAGCACCACGCCGAACACGACGTGGTGGACGTGGGTGTCGCCGGCCCGCACGTTGCCGAACCACCCGCTCACGTTCGCCCGGATCAGCCGCACGACCACCCGCGTCAGCACGAACGTGACGATGAACGCGGTGAAGAAGCCGAACAGCGGCAGCCGTCCGGTCTCCACGACGCGCTGCCGGAAAAGGTCGATCATGTGTCCCCCTGCCGTGCACCATAATGCCCGGTGACATGCGGGGATATCGTGGGACCCGGACGATCGACGACGATCGGGGGGAAGGTCACAGTGAGCCGCACCGCAGACCGCTGCGACCCGGGGTGCCGGGCCTGGATCGCCGAGGCGATCCGCAAGGTCGAGGCCGACGCCAACCGCAGCGCCGACACGCACCTGCACGTGTTCCCGCTGCCGCCCGAATGGGGCATCGACCTGTACCTGAAGGACGAGTCGGTGCACCCGACCGGGTCGCTGAAGCACCGGCTGGCGCGGTCGCTGTTCCTGTACGGGCTGGCGAACGGCTGGATCCGCGAGGGCACCGCGATCATCGAGGCGTCCAGCGGGTCGACTGCGGTGTCGGAGGCGTACTTCGCGCGGCTGCTCGGGCTGCCGTTCGTCGCGGTGATGCCGGCCTCCACCAGCCCCGAGAAGATCGGCCTCATCGAGTTCCACGGCGGCCGGTGCCACCTGGTGGACGACCCGTCCTCGATCTACGACGAGTCGCGGCGGCTCGCCGCCGAGTGCGGCGGCCACTTCATGGACCAGTTCACCTACGCCGAGCGGGCGACGGACTGGCGCGGCAACAACAACATCGCCGAGTCGATCTTCGAGCAGATGCGGCTGGAGCGGTTCCCCGAGCCGGCCTGGGTCGTGGTCGGCGCGGGCACCGGCGGGACGTCCGCGACGATCGGCCGGTACGTCCGGTACCGGCGGTTCCAGACGCGGCTCGCGGTGGTCGACCCGGAGGGCTCGGCGTTCTTCGGCTCGTTCGCCGACGGCGACCCGGAGCGGACCGCGGCGGGCTCGCGGATCGAGGGCATCGGCCGGCCGCGGGTCGAGCCGTCCTTCCTGCCGACCGTGATCGACCGGATGATCCAGGTGCCGGACGCGGCGTCCGTCGCGGCGATGCGCTGGACGAGCCGGGTCAGCGGCCGGGACGTGGGCGGCTCGACCGGCACCAACATGTGGGGCGCGGCGGAGCTGATCGCGCGGATGCGGGCGCGCGGGGAGCGCGGCAGCGTGGTGACGCTGATCTGCGACGGCGGCGAGCGCTACGCGGGCACCTACGGGTCCGACGTGTGGCTGGCGGCGCAGGGCCTGGACATCGCCCCCTACGAGGCGGCGCTGGAGGCGTTCCTCAAGACCGGCGAGATGCCGGTCGCCGTCTGATCAGCCCTTGAAGCGGATCGGGTTGAAGACGTCGGCGTAGATGAGCAGTCCGCCCATGACGATCAGGACGGCCGCCATCACGTAGGTGACGGGCAGTGCCTTGGCGACGTCGACGTAGCCGGGGTCGGGCTTGCGGAACACCCGGGCGAACGCCTTCTTCAGCGCCTCCAGCAGCGCGCCGGCCATGTGGCCGCCGTCCAGCGGGAGCAGCGGGATGAGGTTGAACAGCCCGACCGCGAGGTTCAGCGAGCCGAGCAGCATCACGAAGTACCAGACCTTCTCGCTGGTCGAGAGGGCCTTGGAGGCCGCGACGTCGCCGCCGATGCGGCTGACGCCGACCACGCCGACCGGTCCGTTCGGGTCGCGCTCGTCGCCGCCGAACGCGGCGTTCCAGACGCCGACCATCTTCTGCGGCATCCGGACGAGCGCGCCCGCGGTGTGCTTGGTCATGGACGCCATCGCGTCGGCGACGGCGCCGGGGCCCTGCCGCTCCATCGCCTCGGTGGGCGTGATGCCGAGGAAGCCCACGTTGACGATCTTCTTGTCGTCCTGGAGGTCGTGCATCTGGTTGCGGACGATCGGGACGTTCAGCGTCATGTCGCGGCCGTCGCGCCGGACCGTCATGGCGACGGTCTGCCCGCCGGAGTCGCGGATCAGCTTCTGCAGCCGGTCGTAGTCGCCGATCTCGTGCCCCTGGTAGGACACGATCCGGTCGCCGGGCCGCAGCCCGGCCTGGTGCGCGGGCGTCGGCACGGCGCCCGCCGGGCACGTGGTCAGGTCGGACTGGCTCGCCGGGACGATGCACGCCGACACCTGCTGGATGACCGGCTGCGGGGTCTGCTGCCCGATGCCCATCAGCAGGATCGAGAAGAAGACCACGGCCAGCACCAGGTTCATCGCCGGGCCGGCGAACATGATGATCAGCTTCTGCCACCACGGCTTGGCGTAGAACACGCGGTCGCCGTCGTCCGGCCGCACCTCCTCCAGCGCCGCGCCGCGCGCGGACTCGATGAGGCCCTGCCAGGGGCCGGTGCTGATCTGCCGGACGGTGCCGGGGGCGTCGCCCTTGCGCGGCGGCAGCATCCCGATCATGCGGATGTAGCCGCCGAGCGGGATCCACTTGACGCCGTACTCGGTCTCGCCCTTGCGCCTGGACCACATCGTCGGGCCGAACCCGACCATGAACTGCGTCGTGCGGACCCGGAAGAGCTTGGCGAAGCTGAAGTGCCCGAGCTCGTGCAGCGCGATCGACGCCAGCAGGCCGAAGAACAGGATCAGCACTCCCGCCAGCCAGCCCATGCGTCATGCCCCTCCGTCGTGCACCCCGCGCACCGAGGGGTGGCCACCAGCAACCACCTCAGACTACGTCAACGCGCCGGGTTTGGTTGAGCTAGCCGAGGAAGCCCCGTAGGAGGGCGGCGGTGCCCTCCAGGTGCTCGGCGACGGCGCGGCGGGCGGCCTCGGCGTCGCCCGCCAGGATCGCCTCGGCGATCGCGGCGTGCTGGACGGCGGCGTGCTCGATGTTGCGGCCGAGGACGGGGATGGCGTTGAGCAGGTCGGTGACGCGCATCCGGGCGTCGGCGCAGGCGGCCGACAGCAGCGCGGAGCCGGTCATCTCGGCGATGGACAGGTGGAACAGGGTGTCGAGGCGGCGGTACTCGTCGGGGCCGGCGGCGTTCAGCTCGGCGAGGCGGGCGCGCAGCGCCGCCCGCTGGTCCCGCGTCAGCCGGGTGGTGGCGAGGATTTGGGCGGCGCCGGTCTCGACGGCCATCCGGAAGGTGAGGGTGTCGTTCAGGCCGTCGCCCATCTCGGCGAGGGCCCGCCTCAGGTCGGACTGGCGGGGCCGCGGGCGCTCGTAGGTGACGAACGTGCCGCCGAACCGGCCGCGCCGCGACTCGACGTAGCCCTCCTGCTGGACGGCCCGGATCGCCTCGCGGAGTGTGACGCGGCTGACGCCGAGCAGCGGGGCCAGCTCGCGTTCGGGCGGGAGCCGCTCGCCGCGGTCGACGACCCCGAGCTTGATCGCCTGGAGGAGGCGCTCGACGGTCTCCTCGAAGGCGTTGCCGGTCCGGACGGGCCGGAACACCGCCGCGGCCGCCAGGTCGGGGGCGCCGGGGCCGGGCTCGGGTGCGGGCATGACCGTCCTTCGGTCCGCGGGGGGCTTCGGGCTCCACGTTACATGTGCGTTTCGTCGTCGCCCGGGGGTTGACGCGGACCCCTCCGCAAACATTAATGGTCTGTCATTAGCCCATTGCGGCTGTGTCGAAACCCCCCGTGGCACGCGAGGAGGTGCTCGTGAGCATCGACGAGCACAAGGCATCCCCCGACCCCATGTCCGACGACGAGAAACGGCTGCACGAGCTGGGCTACGCCCAGGAACTCAGCCGGTCCATGTCCGGCTTCTCCAACTTCGCGGTCTCCTTCACCATCATCTCGGTGCTGTCGGGCTGCCTGACCTCCTACACCATCGGCCTCAAGGGCGGCGGCCCCGTGATGATCACGTGGGGCTGGCTCGGCGTCGGCGCGATGACGCTGCTGGTCGCGCTCGCGATGGCCGAGGTGTGCTCCAGCTACCCGACCGCCGGCGGCCTGTACTACTGGTCCGCCAAGCTCGCCCGGACGAACGGGGCGGCGTGGTCGTGGTTCACCGGCTGGTTCAACTTCATCGGCCAGGTCGCGGTGACCGCCGCGATCGTCTACGGGTCGGCGGCGTTCCTGAACCCGCTGCTGGACCTGCAGTTCGGCTACTCGGTGACGCTCGGCCACACGTTCCTGCTGTTCGCGGTCCTGCTGGTCGTGCACGCGCTGCTGAACCAGTTCGGCGTGAAGATCGTCTCGATCCTGAGCAGCGTGAGCGTGTGGTGGCACGTGCTCGGCGTCGCGTTCGTGGTCGGGGTGCTGGCGCTCAAGCCGTCGCACCACCAGTCGGCCGGGTTCGTGTTCAGCAAGTTCGTCAACGAGACGGGCTGGCAGTACGGCGCGTACGCGGCGCTGATCGGCCTGCTGCTGTCGCAGTACACGCTGACCGGGTACGACGCGTCCGCGCACATGACCGAGGAGACGCGCGACGCGGCGCGGTCCGGGCCGAAGGGCATCGTGAACTCGGTGCTGATCTCGGTCGTGGCGGGCTGGGTGCTGCTGCTCGGCGTCACCTTCGCCATCCAGGACTACGGCAAGGCGGTCGCGGGCGGGCCCGCGGAGATCTTCATCGCGGCGACCGGCGACACGATGGGCAAGGTGCTGATCCTCGTCTCGTTCGGCGCGCAGTTCTTCTGCGGGATGTCGTCGGTGACGGCGAACTCCCGGATGATCTACGCGTTCTCCCGGGACGGGGCGCTGCCCTTCTCGTCCTTCTGGCACCGGATCAACAAGCGCAGCCGGACGCCCACCAACGCGATCTGGCTGGCCGCCTGCGGCGCGTTCGTGCTGGCGCTGCCGGCGATCTGGAACCTGACCGCGTACCTGGCGGTGACGTCGGTCGCGGTGATCGGCCTCTACATCGCCTACGTGATCCCGACGTTCCTGCGGCTGCGGCAGGGCAGGGACTTCAAGGCCGGCCCGTGGAGCCTCGGCCGGTGGAGCAGGCCGGTCGGGATCCTCGCGGTCGCCTGGGTCGTCGTGATCTCGATCGTGTTCGTCCTGCCGCCGGCGAACCCGATCACCAAGGACAGCTTCAACTACTCCCCGATCGCGATCCTGATCGTCCTCGGCGGCGCGGGGCTGTGGTGGGTGCTGTCGGCCCGCAAGTGGTTCACCGGCCCGAAGGTGCAGGGCAGCGCCGAGGAGCTGGCGGCCATCGAGCAGGAACTCCAGTCGCTGGGCTAGCACCTGTTAGGAGACCGGAAACGTGACCACATCGCTCACCCTCGACGAACTGCGCGGGGAGGCGGCGGAGGGCCGGATCGACACCGTGATCGTGGCGATCGCCGACATGCAGGGGCGCCTGCAGGGCAAGCGGCTGTCGTCCCGCTTCTTCCTGGAGGAGGTGGCCGGGCACGGCTCGGAGGGCTGCAACTACCTGCTGGCCGTCGACGTCGACATGAACACGGTGGACGGCTACGCCATGTCGTCCTGGGAGCGGGGCTACGGCGACTTCGTCATGCGCCCCGATCTCGGGACGCTCCGCCGGATCCCCTGGCAGGAGGGCGCGGCGCTGGTCCACGCCGACATCGTGTGGGAGGACGGCTCCGACGTGGCGCCCTCGCCCCGGCAGATCCTGCGGCGCCAGCTCGCCCGGCTGGCCGAGCGGGGCTGGGGCGCCTACGTCGGGACCGAACTGGAGTTCGTCGTCTACCAGGACTCCTACGAGGACGCCTGGCGGAAGGCGTACCGCGACCTGACCCCGGCCAACCAGTACAACGTGGACTACTCGCTGCTCGGGGGCGCCCGCGTCGAACCGCTGCTGCGCCGGATCCGCAACGGCATGACCGGCGCGGGGATGTACGTCGAGTCGGCCAAGGGCGAATGCAACCTCGGCCAGCACGAGATCGCGTTCCGGTTCGACGAGGCGCTGGCGACGTGCGACAACCATGTCCTCTACAAGACCGGCGCGAAGGAGATCGCCGCCCAGGAGGGCATGTCGATCACCTTCATGGCGAAGCCGAACGAGCGGGAGGGCAACTCCTGCCACGTTCACATCTCGCTGCGCGACGCCGCCGGGGCGCCCGTGCTGGCCGGGGACGGGCCGCACGGGCTGTCGAAGATCGGCGAGCACTTCATCGCGGGCCAGCAGGCGTGCCTGCGCGACTTCACCCTGCTGTACGCGCCGAACGTCAACTCCTACAAGCGCTACCAGCCGGGCTCGTTCGCGCCGACGGTGATCAAGTGGGGCGTGGACAACCGGACGTGCGCGCTGCGGCTCGTCGGGCACGGGCCGTCGCTGCGGATCGAGAACCGGGTGCCGGGCGGCGACGTCAACCCGTACCTGGCGGTGTCGGCGCTGGTCGCGGCCGGTCTGCACGGCATCGAGAAAGAGCTGCCGCTGGAGGAGCCGTACGCGGGCAACGCCTATGCGACCGACGCGGAGACGGTCGTCGCGACGCTCCGCGACGCCGCCGCCGACTGGGAGCGCAGCGCCCTGGCCGTAGACGCGTTCGGCAAGGACGTCGTGGACCACTACGCCAACTACGCGACCGTGGAGCTGGCCGCCTACGACCGCGCGGTGACGGACTGGGAGCTCTACCGCGGCTTCGAGCGCCTATAGCCGCGCGCACCCGAACGACAGCATCGAGGGGGACATGAGCGAGTTCGAGGTTCTGAATCCGGCGACCGAGGAGGTCGTGGAGGTCGTCGCGCTGGCGTCGGCGGACGAGACCGACGCGGCGGTGGAGCGGGCCGGGCGGGCGTTCCCGGCGTGGCGGGACGTGGCGCCGGGCGACCGGGCGCGGCTGCTGCGGGCGTTCGCCGAGAAGATCGACGCGCACCTGGACGAACTGGCCGGGCTGGAGGTCCGCAACGCCGGGCATCCGATTGGGCAGGCGCGCTGGGAGGCGGGCAACCTGCGGGACGTCCTGCACTACTACGCCGCCGCGCCCGAGCGGCTGACCGGGCGGCAGATCCCGGTGCCGGGCGGGCTGAACGTGACGTTCGCCGAGCCGCTCGGCGTCGTCGGCGTGATCGTGCCGTGGAACTTCCCGATGCCGATCATGGGCTGGGGCATGGCGCCGGCGCTCGCCGCGGGCAACACGGTGATCGTCAAGCCGGCCGAGCTGACGCCGCTCACCGCCCGCCGCGTCGGGGAGCTGGCGCTGGAGGCGGGGATCCCGGAGGGCGTGCTCCAGGTACTGCCGGGCGCCGGGCCGGTGGCGGGACGGCGGCTCGTCGACCACCCGGACGTCCGCAAGATCGCCTTCACCGGCTCGACCCGGGTCGGCAAGGAGATCATGCAGGCGTGCGCGCCGGGCGTGAAGCGGCTGACGCTGGAGCTCGGCGGCAAGTCCGCCAACATCGTGTTCGCGGACGCCGACCTGGAGAAGGCCGCCGCGACCGCCCCGTACGCGGTGTTCGAGAACGCCGGCCAGGACTGCTGCGCCCGGTCCCGGATCCTGGTGGAACGTCCCGTCTACGACCGGTTCCTGGAACTGCTCGAACCGGCCGTGCACGGCGTCGCCGTCGGCGACCCCCGCGACGCCAAGACCGAGGTCGGGCCGCTGATCAGCGCCGCGCACCGGGACCGGGTCGCCTCCTACGTGCCGGACGGCGCGCCCGTCGTGATCCGCGGCTCGGCACCCGAGGGCCCCGGGTTCTGGTTCCCGCCGACCGTCCTCGCCACCCCGGACCACGCGACGCTCCCGGCCTGGCACGACGAGGTGTTCGGGCCGGTCGTCACCGTCGTCCCGTTCGAGGACGAGGCCGACGCGTACCGGATCGCCAACGACACCCCCTACGGGCTGTCCGGCTCCATCTGGACCCGCGACGTCGGCCGCGCCCTGCGCGCCGCCCGCGCCGTCGAGGCCGGGAACCTGTCGGTGAACTCCCACTCGTCCGTGCGGTACTGGACGCCGTTCGGCGGGTTCAAGCAGTCCGGCCTCGGCCGCGAGCTGGGCCCGGACGCGCTCGGCGCGTTCACCGAGACCAAGAACGTCTTCATCGCCGGCGAGTAGCCCCCCCCCGCAAGATTTTGCTCAGTGACAGGAGAGAGAGCAGCATGCAGCGTCTGGAAGGCCGGGTGGCCGTCGTGACCGGCGGCGCCAGCGGCATCGGCCTGGCCACCGCGCGCCGTTTCACCGAAGAGGGCGCCAGGGTCGTCGTGGCCGACGTCGACGAGACCGCCGGCAAGAGCGCCGCCGAGGAGCTCGGCGGCCTGTTCGTCAAGGTGGACGTGACCAGCGAGGACGAGGTCCAGGCCCTCTACCGGACGGTCCAGGGCGCCTACGGGCGCATCGACGTCGCGTTCAACAACGCCGGGATCTCCCCGCCCGACGACGACTCGATCCTGGAGACCGGCCTGGACGCCTGGAAGCGCGTCCAGGACGTCAACCTGACCAGCGTCTACCTGTGCTGCAAGCACGTCATCCCGTACATGCTGGAGCAGGGCAAGGGATCGATCATCAACACGGCGTCGTTCGTGGCGGTGATGGGCGCGGCGACCTCGCAGATCTCCTACACCGCGTCCAAGGGCGGCGTCCTGGCGATGTCCCGGGAGCTCGGCGTGCAGTTCGCGCGGCAGGGCGTCCGCGTGAACGCACTGTGCCCCGGCCCGGTGAACACCCCGCTGCTCCAGGAGCTGTTCGCCAAGGACCCGGAGCGGGCGGCGCGGCGCCTCGTCCACGTTCCGGTCGGGCGCTTCGCCGAGGCGCCGGAGATCGCGGCGGCGGTCGCGTTCCTGGCGTCGGACGACGCGTCGTTCATCACGGCGTCGGAGTTCCTGGTTGACGGCGGCATCTCCGGGGCCTACGTGACGCCGCTCTAGGACGCCCGTTATGAGGTGCGGTGCTAAGCAAGCCTCGATTTCTTGGCATGTGCGTCGGTAGGCGCGTGCCCGGATCTCTGCGCATCATGGCGCTTTCCCTTCCGGTCCCTGGAGAAGTGATCCTGTGAAGCGCAGTCTCGTGGCGGTCCTGGCGTTGTCGCTCGCGCTCGGCGGATGCGGCGGCTCGGACGGCAAGAAGGACTCGGCCGCGTCCGGTGCCCCCGCGTCCTCCCCGGCGACGGCACCGGCGCCGTCCGGGACGTCCGGCGCGTCCGGCGGCTCGGCCGGCGGCGGCGCGGGCGCCGTGCCGACCGCCCCGAGCGGCGGAACGGCGGCGGCCGCCAAGAAGTTCAACGACTGCGTGCGCAAGCAGGGCGTGACGATGCCCAGCCCGCACCCGAGTTCGACGCCGTCCAAGGCCGAGCTGGCCAAGATCAAGGCGGCGCTGCAGACATGCGTGAAGGCCATGTCCAGCACCCCGAAGTAGCCGCACCGAACGAAGGCCCGGCCGAGGCATCCGCCGCACCCGGCCGGGCCTTCGCCATGCCGCCGCCTCGGCCCCGGCGGCGGCTGGTGGCATGGCGTTGCCGCTGCTAGCCTTGCGGGCAGCCGTTTATCCCGTGCGGGAGAGTCCTACGCAGCCGGTGTGGGACGCCGAAGGAGCAAATCCTCCCCGGAACCTCTCAGGCCCATGGACCGCACGGAGCAGGCGACCTCTGGAAAGCGGGGACGCGTTCCCCCGCCGAAGGTGAAAGCCCGCGCCGCGTCCCGTACGGGACGGCGGGTGAAGCTCTCAGGCGCCGATGACAGAGGGGGAGGCACCGATACGCCCGGTGCGCGAGTGGGACGATGGACCACGCGCGCCCGTGACGAAGGAGCCGAACCGATGTCCGCCGATCCGTCCTCCAAGGCCGTGAAGAAGACGCCGCTGCACGACGTCCACCAGGACCTCGGCGCGCATCTCGTCGACTTCGCGGGCTATCTGATGCCGCTGCGCTACGCGAGCGAGACCGCCGAGCACCAGGCCGTCCGCACCGGCGCGGGGCTGTTCGACCTGTCCCACATGGGAGAGATCTTCCTGTCCGGCCCGGGCGCGGCCGGCGCGCTCGACCACGCGCTGGTCGGGAACCTGTCGCCGATGGCGGTGGGCAAGGCCCGCTACACGATGATCTGCGACCCGGACGGCGGCGTCCTGGACGACCTGATCGTCTACCGGCTGGCGGACGAGACGTGGATGGTCGTCGCGAACGCGGCGAACGTCGCGGTCGTCCGGGCGGCGCTGACCGAGCGGGCCGCGGGCTTCGAGGCCGCCGTGGACGACCGCTCCGACGCCTACGCGCTGATCGCCCTGCAGGGCCCGCGGGCGCAGGCGATCCTGGCGGGGTTCACCGAGGCGCCGCTGGCCGACCTGCGCTACTACGCGATCCTCGCCGACCGCGTCGCCGGGCTGGACGCCCTGATCGCCCGTACCGGCTACACCGGCGAGGACGGCTTCGAGCTGTTCGTCGACGCCTCCGACGCCGTCGCGCTGTGGAAGGCGCTGGCCGCGGTCGACGGGGTGGTGCCCGCCGGGCTGTCGGCGCGGGACACGCTGCGGCTGGAGGCGGGCATGCCGCTGTACGGCAACGAGCTGACCGCGGAGACCACCCCGTTCGAGGCCGGCCTCGGCCGGGTCGTCAAACTCGACAAGGCGGTCGACTTCGTCGGCAAGGCCGCTCTGGCGGCGCAGGCGCAGACCCCCGCGGGCCGTAGGCTCGTGGGACTGGTGGCGCGCGGGCGTCGCGCGCCCCGGAAGGGGTACCAGGTCGTCACGTCCGGCGGCACGCCGTGCGGTGTGGTGACGAGCGGCGCCCCGTCGCCCACACTGGGCAGGCCGATCGCCATGGCCTACCTCGACAGCGGCGTCGAGGAGACCGGCCTCGCCGTGGACGTGCGCGGCAGGCAGGAGCCGGTCGACGTGGTGGCCCTGCCGTTCTACAAGCGTTCCTAAAAGGTAGTTGTCCGGGGGTGTGGGGGTCGGCCCCCACAATGAACAGAGAGAGAAAAAGACGTGAGCGTTCCGGAGCAGCTCCGCTACAGCGAAGAGCACGAGTGGGTGGCCGGCCTGGGTGGCGAGGACGGCATCGTCACGGTCGGCATCACCTCGCACGCCGCCGACGCGCTCGGCGAGATCGTCTACCTCGAGCTGCAGCCCTCCGAGGGCGACACCGTCGAGGCAGGCGAGACGTGCGGGGAGATCGAGTCGACCAAGTCGGTCAGCGACCTGTACTCGCCGGTCAGCGGCGAGATCACCGCGATCAACAGCGCGGTGGTGGACGAGCCCAAGGTGATCAACGACGACCCGTACGGCGAGGGCTGGATCTTCAAGGTGCGGATCTCCGACGAGCCGGGCGACCTGCTGGACGCCGAGGCGTACGGCAAGCTGACCGAGGAGAGCTGACGTGGGGCTGCATGACTCCCTCGCCGCGGCCGACCCGGAGGTCGCCGCGGCGGTGGACGCCGAGCTGCGCCGCCAGCAGTCCACCCTCGAGATGATCGCGTCGGAGAACTTCGCGCCGGTGTCGGTGCTGGAGGCGCAGGGCTCCGTCCTGACCAACAAGTACGCCGAGGGCTACCCGGGCCGGCGCTACTACGGCGGCTGCGAGTACGTGGACGTCACCGAGCAGCTCGCGATCGACCGGGCCAAGGCCCTGTTCGGCGCCGAGCACGCCAACGTGCAGCCGCACAGCGGCGCGCAGGCCAACACCGCGGTGTACTTCGCGCTGCTGCAGCACGGCGACACCATCCTCGGCCTCGACCTCGCGCACGGCGGCCACCTCACCCACGGGATGCGGCTGAACTACTCCGGCAAGGTGCTGAACGTGGTGCCCTACCACGTCCGCGCCGAGGACGGCCTGGTCGACATGGACGAGGTCGCCTCGCTCGCCGCCGAGCACCGGCCGAAGATGATCGTGGCGGGCTGGTCGGCGTACCCGCGGCAGCTGGACTTCGCCGCGTTCCGCGAGATCGCCGACTCGGTCGGCGCGCTGCTGATGGTGGACATGGCGCACTTCGCCGGGCTGGTCGCGGCGGGGCTGCACCCCTCCCCCGTCCCGTACGCCGACATCGTCACCACCACCACGCACAAGACGCTCGGCGGCCCGCGCGGCGGGCTGATCCTCGCCCGCGAGGAGTACGGCAAGAAGATCAACTCGGCGGTGTTCCCGGGCATGCAGGGCGGCCCGCTGGAGCACGTGATCGCCGCCAAGGCGGTCGCGCTGAAGATCGCCGCGTCGGAGGAGTTCAAGGCCCGGCAGGCCGTCACCGTCGAGGGCGCGAAGATCCTCGCCGAGCGGCTGCTCGCCGAGGACTCGGCGAAGGCCGGCGTGAAGGTGCTGACCGGCGGCACGGACGTGCACCTCGTCCTGGTCGACCTGGTCGACTCCGAGCTGACCGGGCGCGACGCCGAGGACCGGCTGCACGAGATCGGCATCACCGTCAACCGGAACGCGGTCCCCAACGACCCGCGCCCGCCGATGGTGACGTCCGGCCTGCGCATCGGCACGCCCGCCCTCGCGACCCGCGGCTTCACCGCCGCGGACTTCGCCGAGGTCGCCGACATCATCGCGCTGGCGCTCCAGCCGTCGTTCGACGCCGCGGCGCTGTCCGCGCGGGCGAAGGCGCTCGCCGACAAGCACCCGCTCTACCCCGACCTGTAACTCCTCCGCGCCCCCTTCCCTCGCGGGGAGGGGGCGCGCGCTACGACGAGGTGGCACCCATGGCCATCAGCGTTTTCGACCTCTTCAAGATCGGCATCGGCCCTTCGTCCTCGCACACGGGCGGCCCCATGGCGGCGGCCCACCGCTTCGCCCGCGGGTTGCGGCGCGACGGGCTGCTGGAGAAGACCGCGTCCGTCCAGGCGATCCTCTACGGCTCGCTCGGCCTCACCGGAAAGGGCCACGGGTCCGACAAGGCCGTCATCCTCGGCCTCGAAGGCGACAAGCCGGAGACCGTCGACGTCGACGGGGTGGACGAACGGCTCGCCGCCATCCGCGAACGCAAGGAACTGCGCCTTTTCGGCTCGCACGACATCCCGTTCACCGTCGGTGAGCACCTGGTCTTCGAGCGCAAGGAATCGCTGCCCGGCCACCCGAACGGGATGCGCTTCACCGCGTTCGACGCGTCCGGCGACGAACTGCGGTCCCGGGTCTACTACTCGGTCGGCGGCGGCTTCATCGTGGACGAGAACGCCACCGGCGCCGACCGCATCAAGCCGGACGACACCGTCCTGCCCCACCGTTTCGACACCGCCGCCGAACTCCTCGACCGCTGCCGCGAGACGGGCCTGTCCATCTCCGCGCTCATGCTGGAGAACGAGAAGGCGTTCGGCCGCACCGAGCAGGAGATCCGCGACGGGCTCCTCACGCTCTGGCAGGTCATGCGCGCCTGCGTCACCCGCGGCTGCAACCGCGAAGGGCTGCTGCCCGGCGGCCTGAAAGTGCGCCGCCGCGCCCCTCAGCTGCACCGCCAGCTGTCCGTCGAGAAGGCGTCCGACCCCCTGGCCGCCATGGACTGGGTCACCCTTTTCGCCCTCGCCGTCAACGAGGAGAACGCCGCCGGCGGGCGCATCGTCACCGCCCCCACCAACGGCGCCGCCGGCATCATCCCGGCCGTCCTGCACTACTACGACCGGTTCGTCCAGGGCGGCGACGACGAGAGCGTCGTCCGCTTCCTGCTCACCGCCGGCGCGATCGGCGTCCTGTTCAAGCAGAACGCCTCCATCTCCGGTGCCGAGGTCGGCTGCCAGGGCGAGGTCGGCTCGGCCTGCTCGATGGCCGCCGCCGGCCTCACCGAGGTCCTCGGCGGCACCCCCGAGCAGGTCGAGAACGCCGCGGAGATCGGCATCGAGCACAACCTCGGCCTCACCTGCGACCCCGTCGGCGGCCTCGTCCAGGTCCCCTGCATCGAGCGCAACGCGGTCGGCGCCATCAAGGCCATCAGCGCCGCCCGCATCTCCCTGCGCGGCGACGGGCGCCACTTCGTCTCCCTCGACAAGGCCATCAAGACCATGCGCGACACCGGCCGCGACATGCTGGAGAAGTACAAGGAGACGTCCCGCGGCGGCCTCGCCGTCAACGTCATCGAATGCTGACCCACCGCGACCATCACTGGTATCATTTTGGTATGGTCACTCGGAGCGTACGCATCCCCGACGAGGTGGACGAGTTGGTGACGCAGGTCGCCGAAGCAGAGCACATCTCCATCAACAGTGCCATCGTCCAGGCATTGGAGAACTGGGCCCAGGCACATCGGCACCGCACGCAGGTCCGCGCCATCACCGCGGACGTGATGGCCGAGGACGCGGACCTGCTCGACCGGCTGGCCGACGCGTGACCACCTACCTCACCGCCGAGGACCTCATCGATATCAACGCGGCGGTCCTCGGCGGGGAGCCCGCCGTACGGGACGCCGGGTTGGTCTCCTCCTCGGCAATGCGTCCTGCCACGGTGGCCTTCGGAACCGACGCCTATCCGACCCTCGACGAGAAGGCCGCCGCACTGCTTCATTCGGTGATCTGCAATCACTCCTTCGTCGACGGGAACAAGCGGACCGCCTGGACGGCCGCCAGGGTCATGCTGGCCCTGCATGGAAAGCGACCGAACCTGAGCGATGACGAGGCGTTCGACCTGGTGGTGCGGATCGCCACGTCCTGCTCGGAGATCGAGGTCAAGGAGATCGCGGCGGCGCTGAACGTCGCCCCGCGCCGCGCCGGCTGATCATCGGGGAGCGGCGCGGGCGCGGGGTCAGGACGTCAGGGCGCCGCGGCCGGTGGGCGAGTGGGCGCCGGGGCGCGCCTCGTTGCCGCACTGGCGGCAGACCACCAGCGGGTTGAGGGTCTCGCCGCAGGAGTGCCGCCAGCGGACGGGCGGGTCGTCGGGGTGCAGATGCCGGTCGCCCCACGCCATCAGGACGATCAGGACGTCGCACAGTTCCCGCCCCGCCGCCGTGAGGTGGTACTCGTAGCGGGCGGGGCGGTCGCTGTAGCGTTCGCGCCGGACGACGCCGTTCGCCTCGAGCTTGCGGAGCCGGGCCGTGAGGATGTCGCGGGCCGCCCCGGTGTTGCGGACGATCTGGTCGAACCGCCGCACCCCGTAGCTGAGCTCGCGGATCGCGAGCAGGCTCCAGCGCTCGCCGACGATGTCGAGGGTGTCGGCGATGGAGCACTCGCGGGGGTGTGCGTCCTTCGGCATACCGGGAAGCCTAGCCGCCGGTCCGGGGCGGCTCGCGCGTCACAGCCGCTCGATGATCGTGGCGTTGGCGAGGCCGCCCGCCTCGCACATGGTCTGCAGGCCGTAGCGTCCGCCGCGGTCCTCCAGGGCGTGCAGCAGCGTCGTCATGATGCGGGCGCCGCTGGCGCCGAGCGGGTGGCCGATCGCGATCGCGCCGCCGCGGACGTTGACGCGGGCGAGGTCGGCGCCGGTCTCGCGCTGCCAGGAGAGCACGACCGGCGAGAACGCCTCGTTCACCTCGAACAGGTCGATGTCTTCCAAGGTCAGGTCACCCCTGGCCAGCACCTTCTCCGTCGCCGGGATGATCGCGGTCAGCATCAGCAGCGGGTCGTCGCCGGTGACCGCGAACGCGTGGAAGCGGGCGCGGGGCCGCAGGCCGAGCCGCTCGGCGACGTCGGCGCCCATGACGAGGACGGCGGCCGCGCCGTCGTTGATCGGGGACGCGTTGCCGGCGGTGACCTTCCAGGCGATCTCGGGGAAGCGGGCCGCCATGCGCTCGTCGTGGTAGGCGGGCTTCAGGCCGGCGAGGATCTCCGGTGAGGTGCCGGGGCGGACGGTCTCGTCGCGCTGCCCGGTCCAGGCGACCTCGCGGTCGAACTCGCCGTTCTTCCACGCCTCGGCGGCGCGGCGGTGCGACTCGTAGGCGTAGGCGTCGAGCTCCTCGCGGGACAGGTCCCACTTGGCGGCGATGAGCTCGGCGCTGATGCCCTGCCCGACCAGGCCTTCGGGGTAGCGCTCCTTGAGCATCGGGCCGAACGGGTCGCTGCCCGGCAGCACGCTCGATCCCATCGGGACGCGCGACATCGACTCGACGCCGCAGGCGATGGCGATGTCGTACGCGCCGCTCCGCACGCCCTGCGCGGCGATGTGCAGGGCCTGCTGGGACGAGCCGCACTGCCGGTCGACGGTCATGGCGGGCACGGTCTCCGGGAACCCGGCGGCCAGGACGGCGGTCCGGGTGATGTTGACGGCCTGCTCGGCGACCTGGGTGACGACGCCGCCGACGACGTCGTCGACCAGGCCCGGGTCGATGCCGGCCCGGTCGACCAGCGTCTTCAGCGTCCGCGCCAGCAGGTCGGCCGGGTGGTCGGCGTGCAGGGCCCCGCCCGGCTTGCCCTTGCCGACCGGCGTCCGCACGGCCTCCACGATCACCGCGTCGCGCATGACCCACCACCTCCGTTTGATTCTCCAACTTACCGTTCAGTATCCGCCGAGCGAGTTGGAAAACACAACCCACCTCCCGGAGAAAAACCCGGGGGCGCGGCGGATGCGCCGCGCCCCCGGGTCTTCGGGCCGCTCAGCGGGAGGGGCCCATGCCGTGGTCCGTCTGTTCCCTCCATGCGTCGAAAGGCCCCTGGACGGAGCGGCCCGGAACCGGCAGATCGGACAAGCGAGCCTCCTCAATCCCTCGACGTCATGTTCACCTTTGACGCTAGTCGGGCAGCTCGGGACATATGCCCAACGCGCCTCAAAGACGGCGTCAAAGGTCAGAGCGGCGTCTCCGCCCGGTCCCCGGACACCAGCCGCAGCCGCACGACCGCCGGCACCGCGTCGCGGCCGAGCGCCGCCGCCAGCCGCGGCATCCCGTCCTCCTCGATGCGGCGGCGCAGCTCCGCCGGATCCGCGCGCCGCCCGTACGCCACGTTCAGCCGCAGCTCCGGCCGCCTCGACGAGCCGAGCAGCCGGGCCCGCACCGACCGCACCCCCGGGTACTCGCCGACCTCCGACTCCAGCGCGCCCGTCACCGCCCTCGCCGACAGGCGCGTCCGCCCGCCGGACGGGTCGGGCTCCATCGCCAGGCCCGGCAGCCGCCCCGACCGGCCCTGCGCCAGCAGCCAGGCCAGCCCGAGCAGCGCCAGCACGATCAGCAGGGCGACCACCGCCGGCCAGAACCAGCCGTGATCGTTCGCGTACCGCCGGACGGTGGTGCTGAACACCGGGCCCGTCGCCCGGTCGTCCCCGAACACCCCGAGCCCCCGTGCGAACCCCGCGCCGCCCGCGGCGACCATCAGGGCCCCGACCACGACCAGGCCGGTCCGGTTGAGATGAGCGGGACGCCGGTTCACCTACGCCTCCTTGCGCTTCATCCGCACCTTCACGCTGCGGGGGGGCAGCGGCCGGATCCGCTCCAGGCACTCGCGCACCGCCTCGGCGACCCCCTCGTCCAGCCCCCGCGGATCGTGCGCCGGCGTCTCCGCGACGACCTTCACCCGGGTGGCTCCCAGCCGTACCCGCCGGACGCGCGACACCCCCGTCGCGTCCCCGGCCGCCGCCGCGATGGCGCTGCGCAGCCCGCGCCTGCTGACGCCCATCATCACCTCGGGCCGGGCGCCGTGCAGCGGCACGATCCGCGACCGCCCCGGCAGCAGCCCGGCCAGCAGGAACACCAGGCCGACCAGGCCCAGCCCGATGCAGATGCCCCGGGTGACCCAGCCGTCCCACCGCACGTCGGCCAACTCGCGGTAGGCGAAGACGCGCAGGGACGCGCCCGTCATCGCGGCGATGACGTCGATCGCGCCGATCACCGACGCCGCGGTCAGCAGCAGCGCCGCCACCGTCCCGACAGGCACCCGCCGCGACCGGAACGCGTGCCGCGCCGCCCGGTCGGCCCGCCGCTCGCCGGACGTCCGCGGCCGCGGCGCCGGCGCCCGCCGCCCCACGTGCGCGATCACGAGACCGTCCTCCCGGCGGAGCGCTCCAGCTCGGCCACGTCCACGTCCACCTGCCGGACGGTGAGACCGGTCATCGCCTCCACCCGCTCCCGCACGCTCTCGCGGACCTGCCGCGCGACGTCCCGCACCGGCAACGGGTACGCCACCGACAGCGCCACCTTCGCCGTGACGACCTCGCCGTGCACGCGGACGTCGGTGCGGGCCGCGCGGCGTCCCGGCATCCCCATCCCGAGGACCGACCGGCCGAGCCCGCCGGTCCCGGCCGTCTCCTGCGCGGCCTTCGCCACGATGCGCGCCACGGCCCGGTCGCTGATCGTCGTGCGTCCCCGCCCGGTCGCCGTCATCGCGGCCGCCTGTCCTGGTGGAAGGAGAACAGCTCGCGGATGTCGAGCCGCCCCTCCACCGCCCGGCCGGTCAGGAACCCGAGGCAGCCGAGGAACAGCACGATGAAGAACGCGCCGAATCCGCCGAAGGCGCCCGCGAACCCGAGCGCCACCCCGAACGCCAGTCCCACCAGCGGCCACAACGGAATCACTTCGCTCCCCCTTCGGCGATGTCCCCGATCAGCACATGCACCGGTCGTCCCCCGGTCAGCGGGCGCACCGCCCGCCGCACGTCCTCCGCCGTCTCCGCGAACGGGCGCTCCGCCTCGGCCACCACGCCGACCTCGATCTCCGCGTCCCGCACGACCACTCCCGCGAAAGGTCGTCCGGCCCGGTACGTCACGATCCGCGCCCACGGCCCGGCCGTCAGCCCCGCCACGGACCGGCACCCGGCCGCCGCCTCCGCGACCCGCTCCACCAGCCCGTCACCCCGACCACCGGAACGCCCGCCCGCGTCCTGCCCGCCGCCTCGTTCCCCGGAACCCGGCACGACGGCCAGGCGAGGCTCCCGCACGCCCTCACGCTCGGACTCCGCACCGGGCCGCGGTGGGCGCCGGCCGGGCCGGTCGCCGGCGGGCGGTGCGGCGGCGCCGGAGGCGGGCCCGGGTTCCTGCCTCGCGCCGCCGGGGCGGCGGGTGCGGGCGGTCATAGCACGCGGGGGCCCGTGGGCTGCTGCTCGGACTCGGCGCGGTCGTCGTCGGGGAGGTGGATGTCGTCGACGGTGATGTCGACCTCGACGACCTCCAGGCCGCACATGTGCTCGACCTGGCCGATCACGTTGGAGCGGACGGCGTTGGCGAGATCGGGGATCGAGGCGCCGTAGTCGACCACGAGGTCGATGTCGATGGCGGCCTGGCGCTCCCCCACCTGGACGCCGACGCCCTGGGTGGGATCGGCGGCGACCCCCGGCAGGCGCTCCTTGACCGAGCCGATCGTGCGGCTCATGCCCGCGCCCATCTCGTGCACGCCGCCCACCTCGCGGGCGGCCATGCTGGCGATCTTGGCGACGACGACGTCGGCGATCGCGGTGCGGCCGCCGGGCGTGACGAGCTCGCTCGCCCCGCCGCCGCGCGCGCGGCGCATGCCGTCGTCGGGCCGGTCCCGCGTCGCGACCGAGCCGTCCCGGTGTCCGTCGTCCTGGCTCACGGTGTCCCCCCGATGCGTCGGCGATGTGCCATTGATGCTCATCGGGGCCCGGGCCAAACCCACCGAGGACGGACGAACGACCAGGTCAAGCGGGTTTTACGTGCGCAGCGGGGGCCGGTGGCGCGCGCCGCCGGCCCCCGCTGCGCGGGCGCTAGCCCTTGAACATCGCGCGCATCTTGCGGGCCGCGTCGCCCGGCTTGACCTTCCGCGGCCGGTCCCCCGCGCGTCCGGCGTCGTCGGCGGCCTCCCCGGTGCGGGCCGAGCGGACCTCGCCCGGCTCGTTCCCCCGCTCCGGCTCGGCGGTCCTGCGGTCCACCTTGTCGTTCAGGTCACCCACGACAACTCCCCCGATGTCGCTGACGGATCGTTCGTCCCCTAGGTACCCCGCGACCTGCGCGTCTACCCCGGGTAGAAGCGGACCTCCGGTCTGCCGACCTGCCCGTAGTGGGGACGGCGCGTGGCGAGCCCGTTCTCGGCAAGGTACTCCAGGTAGCGGCGCGCCGTGACCCGGGACACGCCGGTGAGGTCGGCGGCCGCGGCGGCGGACACGCCCTCCGGCGCGCCGGACAGCACTTCGGTGATCGCCTGGAGGGTCTCGCCGCTCATCCCCTTCGGCAGCGACCGGTGGTCGGGGGTGCGCAGGGTCGCGAGCATGCCGTCCACGTCGGCCTGGCCGGACACCTTCCCCTGGCCGCCGAGCTGCTCCCGGTACCGGGCGTAGCGGGCGAGCTTGTCGCGCAGTGAGGCGAACGTGAACGGCTTGAGCAGGTACTGCACGACGCCGACCGACACGGCCGAGCGGATCACCGCGAGGTCCCGCGCGGAGGTCACCGCGATGACGTCGACCTCGATGCCGCCCGCGCGCAGCGCCCGGCAGACGGTGAGGCCGTGGGTGTCGGGGAGGTAGAAGTCGAGCAGGACGACGTCGACGGGCGTCCGCTCGCAGAACCGCAGCGCGTCCGCCCCGGAGTGCACGACGCCGGCGACCGCGAACCCGGCGACCTGCTCGACGTAGGCGCGGTGCGCCTCGGCCGCGACCGGGTCGTCCTCGACCACCAGCACCCTGATCATCGGGCGTCCAGGGGCAGCCGGACGGTGAACACCGCGCCGTCGTCCGCGCCGTCGCCGCCGCCGACCTCCACGGTGCCGCCGTGCCGGCGGACGGCCCGGCCGACCAGCGCCAGGCCGAGCCCGTGCCCGACCGGGCCGCCGGACGACTTGGTCGTCCAGCCGCGGCGGAACATCTCCGGGACGGCCGCGGGGTCGACGCCGGGGCCGCTGTCGGCGACCCGCAGTACCAGCCGGCCGCCGTCGCGGCGGACGCTCACCCGGACCCGCGGCGGGCGTACGGCGGCGTTCTCGACGGCCGCGTCCACCGCGTTGTCGATCAGGTTGCCGAGGATCGTGACCAGGTCACGGGGCTCGACGACGCCGTCGATCGCGGTGTCCTCGGCGATCTCCAGCTCGACGCCGCGCTCGGCGGCCTCCGCGGACTTGCCGAGCAGCAGCGCCGCCAGCACCGGCTCGGCGACCGACCCGACGACCCGGTCGGTGAGCCGCTGCGCCGTCGCGAGCTCGGCGGTCGCGAACTCCACCGCCTGCTCCGGGCGGCCGAGCTCCACCAGCGACACCACGGTGTGCAGCCGGTTCGCGGCCTCGTGCGCCTGCGACCGCAGCGACTCGGCGAACCCGCGGACCGTGTCGAGCTCGCCCGTCAGCCCCTGCAGCTCGGTGTGGTCGCGCAGCGTCACGACGGTGCCCATGGACCGGTCCCGGGACCGGACGGGCGAGGTGTTGACGACCAGGACGCGGGTGTCCCCGACGTGGATCTCGTCGGCGCGCGGCTCCGCCGACGTCAGCGCGGCGACCAGCTCGTCCGGCAGCCCGAGGTCGCCGACGTGCCGGCCGCGCGGCCCGTCCGGCGGCAGGTCGAGCAGCTCGCGCGCCGCGTCGTTGCACAGGACGACGCGCCCGCCGCGGTCCAGCAGCACCAGGCCCTCGCGGACGGCGTGCAGGATCGCCTCGTAGTACTCGAACATCTTCCGCAGCTCGCCGGGCGCGACGCCGCGGGTCTGGCGGCGCAGCCGGGCCGCCACCAGGCAGCTCCCGCCGATGCCGATGGCCAGCACCATGATCGCGACGCCGACCACGGCCAGCAGCCGGCGGCGCAGCTCGGCGGAGAGCGTCCGGACGGTGATGCCGACCGCGACGAGCGCCACGACCCGGTGCCCGTCCCCGAACACCGGCGCGACCGTCCGCACCGACGGCCCGAGCGTGCCGGTGTAGGTCTCGGTGAACGTGTGCCCGGCCAGCGCGGGCCCGATGGTCCCGATGAAGGTCCCGCCGATCTGCTGCGGCTTCGGGTGGGTGTAGCGCAGGCCGTCCGGGCTCATGATCGTGATGAAGTCGACGCCGGTGTCGCGGCGGATCCGCTCGGCGTACGGCTGCAGGATCCGGGTCGGGGACGGCGCGGACAGCGCGGCCCGCACGTCCGGCGCGTCCGCGATGCTCTCGGCCAGCGCCCGCACCGTGTGCGCGGCCCGCTCGTCGGTCGCGCGGCGCGCGTCGAGGTAGGCGAGGGTCGCGCCGACCGCCACCAGCAGCGCGACGATCGCCGCCTGCAGCGCCAGCAGCTGCCGGGCCAGGCTCCAGCGTCCGGGCGCCGCCCATTCGGGACGCCGCATCCCACCCGTACCTTTCGTCTCGGCCGCTCCTTACGGAATCGCCGTGAACGAAATGTACACAACCGTGACCGTTACCAGAAGATCGCGCATAGTGACGGATGCAACGCCTCCGACCTGTGCGACTTTCCTGTGCGCGGGCGCCCATCGTGTGCATGCGACCGCTCCGCGGCGCAGGGGCGCCGGCCCGAGCGCGGGCCCCCGTCCGCGGCGCCGACCCCGCCCGGCGCCCGGACGGGGTCCGTGACCCGCCGGGTCAGGCGGTCTCGGGCTGCGGCTTGCGCGGCCGCGGCCGCCTGGGCTGCTGCGGGAACGCCAGCCGGAAGCGGACGACCGCCTTCAGGTCCGGCATGCCGAGGGCGCGGCGGTAGCGCTCGATGGGCCCCGCGCCGAGCTCGCCGTAGACCTCGCTGAGCAGCGCGTCGCCCGCGCACGTCACGTGCATGACGAGGCGGGGCCGGTTCGCGGTGCCGGTGAGGCGGATCCGGACGTCCTGGACGTCCGGGAGCTCCTCGGCGTCCTTGACGAGGACGTCGGCGGCGGCGCGGGCGTGCGCCCGGGTCCGCGGGTCGAGGTCGGGCCAGCGCAGGTGGACGACGGTGCGGCCCTGCACGACCAGCCACAGCTGGCCGGCGAGCGCCAGCACCTCGGCGACGCCGGCGGCGGCGGGCAGGAACCACGGGGCGCCGCCGGCGAAGCGCACCAGCACGGGGTCGAGCGGCGGGCGTCCGGCCAGGCCGGACGCGCCGAGGGCGAGGGCGGACGCGCCGCACAGCAGCAGCAGGGCGCCGGTCGCCGCGATCGGGATCCTCATCGTCAGTCCTTCCGCCAGCCCAGCCGGACGTCGACCAGGGGACGGTGCATCGGCTCGATCCGGTCGAGGCGCGCGGCGACCGCGGCGTGCACCAGTTCCTCCAGGTTCGCGGGATTGCGGTACTGCGTGGCGGCGCGGACGACCAGCCGCCGCCGGAGCACGCCGAGGCCGCGGGCCCGGGCGCGTTCGATCCCCGGGACGGTCAGCGCCGCCTCCGCGGCGGCCCGGCGCAGCGCGGAGCGGCGGACGACGCCCGCCAGGCGCGGGTCGGCGCCGTCCAGCGGGACGCCGCGCAGCCGGCCGGGCAGCGCGGCGAGCAGGAACAGCAGCCCGCAGCCCGCCATCGCGGCGGCGACCTCGCGGACGTGCCCGTCGCGCCACGGGCGGTGCCGCATCGCGTGCACGAGCGCGCCCATGCCCGGTACCGGGTGGACGCCGGAGTGCAGCGCGGCGGCGAGCAGTTCGATGGCGGCGATCCCGCCGGTGGCGGTGACCAGCAGCGCCGCCGCCAGCCCGGCGAGCGCGCGCCGCGGGCGGAACTCGCGGACGGCCAGGCGCCGCGCCTGCCGCCTGCTGCGCTCTTCCTCGATCAGGTCCTTGACCAGAGCCTCGGCCATAGCCACCCCCGTGAGCCACGAGCACGTCCGGACACTACTCATGGTGAGGCATTGTCACGCGGAGTGAAACACGCCATGCCGACATCTCACGCTTTCACCTGCGCGATCGGTCAGCGGGCCGGGCGCCGGGGTCGGGCAGCGGGCCGGCGAGGGTCAGCGGAAGACGACGGTGCGGTCCCCGTTGAGGAGCACGCGGTGCTCGGCGTGCCAGCGGACGGCGCGGGCCAGCGCGAGGCATTCGACGTCGCGGCCGACCGCCACCAGCTCCTCGGGGCTGTGGGTGTGGTCGACGCGGGCGACCTCCTGCTCGATGATCGGCCCCTCGTCCAGGTCGGCGGTGACGTAGTGCGCGGTGGCGCCGATCAGCTTGACTCCGCGCTCGTGCGCCCGGTGGTAGGGGCGGGCGCCCTTGAAGCTCGGCAGGAACGAGTGGTGGATGTTGATGATCGCGCCGGGCAGCTTGGCGCAGAAGTCGTCGGAGAGGATCTGCATGTACCGGGCGAGGACGACGAGGTCGGCGCGGTAGTGCTCGACGAGCGCGAGGATCTCCGCCTCCTGCGCGGCCTTGCCGCCGGGGCCGGCCGGCAGGTGGTGGTAGTCGATCCCGTACGACTGGGTGAGCGGCCGCAGGTCGGGGTGGTTGGAGGCGACCGCGGCGACGTCGATGTCGAGCAGCCCGGAGCGCTGCCGGTAGAGCAGGTCGTTCAGGCAGTGCCCGCTCTTCGACACCATGATCAGCACGCGCGGGCGCTCGGACAGGTCGTGCAGCCGCCACTGCAGCCCGAGCTCGGGGACCAGGGACGCGAACGCGCCGCGCAGCTCGTCGGCGTCGGTGTCCGGCAGGGCGGCGAACTGGACCCGCATGAAGAACGTGCCGGACCCGGGGTCGCCGAACTGCTGGCTCTCCACGATGTTGCATCCGCGCTCGGCCAGCAGCCCGGAGACGGCGGCGACGATGCCCGGCCGGTCGGGGCACGACAGGGTCAGCACGTATGGGTCGGCTCGTCGGTCGGCTCGGTCCACGTCTCGGTCTCACTCTCGCCGCGAAGCACCAGCTCACATGCGGATACGGGGAAACGAGCCTACTCGGCGCCCGCCCGTCCCGCGGCCGTGCCGCGCCACGGCGTCACCCTCGGTGTTCCCGCGCTGACGCACGCGGCCGTTCCCACTCCGGAAACCGACTTGTTTACTCATGAGTAGTTTGAGGGCGGGTGTTGAGGTTACTTTTGCACGCATGCGGCGAATCCTGGTGCTGGCGCTCGCGGTCGCGGTCGTCCTCGCGGGCTGTACGAGCAAGGGCGGCGGCAAGGGCGGCGACGGCGGCGAGAAGGGCGGGAAGCGGCCCGCGACGGTCGACGGCATCCCGACGGGCGCGGGCACGCACAAGCAGAAGATCGACGTGGGCACGCCCGGCCACCGCGAGTACCTGCTGCACATCCCGTCCAAGGTGTCGGGCGGGAAGTGGAAGGACGGCAAGCCCGCAGACGCGCCCGCGCTGGTGATCGCGCTGCACGGCGGGCTCGCCAACATGAACAAGATGGAGTCGCTGACGGGGTTCGACAAGATCTCCGACGCCAAGGGGTTCGTGGTCGCCTACCCGGACGGGTTCATGACGACCTGGAACGCGGGGAGCTGCTGCGGCGCCGCGAAGATCGGCCACATCGACGACGTCGGGTTCCTCGGCAAGCTCATCGACAAGCTGACCGGCGCGGGGCTGGCCGATCCGGACCGGGTGTTCGTCACCGGCTTCTCCAACGGCGCCGGAATGGCGTACAAGCTGGCCTGCGAGAAGGCCGGCAAGGTCGCCGCGATCGGGGTGGTCGAGGGGTCGCTGGTGACCAAGTGCGACCCGGACCGCCCGGTGTCGGCGATGATCTTCCATGGGACGGCGGACCAGAACGTCCCGTTCAACGGCGGCGGGAACCGCGACTTCAACGACAAGCGGCCGTTCCCGCCCGTCTCGGAGGCGGTGGACTTCTGGCGGAAGGTCGCGAACCTGCCGAAGCCGCACGAGGACGTGAAGGCGCTCAGCGGCAACACCGACTGCCAGGGGACGGGCGACGGCGCCAAGGGCGTCGAGGTGACGTTCTGCAAGGTCCAGGGCGGCAGGCACGCCTGGCCGTCCGAGGCGAGTGAGATGCTGTGGAGGTTCTTCGACGCCCATCCGCGCAAGGGGTGAGCGCGCCGCACGGCGGCCCCTGACGGTATGTGAGAGCTTTTCACATTTACCGTTATTGTGGCAGTGTGGCAGACATGAACCTCCGGGACCGCTACGACACCGCGACCGCCGGCCTCGAGGCGCCGTTCGCGGCCGTCGACCTCGCGGCCTTCCGCGCCAACGCCGCCGACCTGGTGCGCCGCGCCGCCGGCAAGCCCGTCAGGATCGCCAGCAAGTCGGTGCGGTGCCGCGCCCTCCTGGAGGAGGCGCTCGCCATGGACGGCTTCGCGGGCGTCATGGCGTTCACGCTGCCGGAGGCGCTCTGGCTCGCCGCCGAGGGCGTCAGCGACGACATCCTCGTCGCCTACCCGACCGCCGACCGCACCGCGATCGCCGCGCTCGCCGCCGACCCCGGCGCCGCCCGCGCGATCACCCTGATGGTCGACTGCCCCGAGCACCTCGACCTGATCGAGAGCGCCGCCGGCGACGCCCGCATCCGGGTCTGCGTCGACATCGACGCCTCCTACCGCCCCCTCGCCGGGCGGGTCCGGATCGGCGCGCTGCGCTCCCCGCTGCGCACCCCCGCCGACGTCGCCGCGTTCGCCGAGCGGATCCTCAAGCGCCCCGGCCTGCACCTGGCCGGGCTGATGGCCTACGAGTCGCAGATCGCCGGCGTCGGCGACCAGCCGCCCGGGCGCCCCACGCGCGGCCGGGTGATCCGCGCGATGCAGCAGCGGTCCCGGATGGAACTGGCCCGGCGCCGCGCCGCGATCGTCCGGGCCGTCCGCGAGCTGACCGAGCTGGAGTTCGTCAACGGCGGCGGCACCGGCAGCGTGGAGAAGACCGCCGCCGAGCGCGCCGTCACCGAGATCGCCGCCGGGTCCGGGCTGTACCAGCCGCACCTGTTCGACTACTACTCCAACTTCACCGGACGGCCCGCCGCGCTGTTCGCGCTGCCCGTCGTCCGCCGCCCCGGCCCCGGCGTCGCGACCTGCCTCGGCGGCGGCTACCTCGCCTCCGGGCCCGCCGACGACGTCCGGCTGCCCCGGCCCTACCTGCCCGCCGGCCTGTCCTTCGACCCCAACGAGGGCGCGGGCGAGGTGCAGACGCCGCTGCTCGGCCGCGCCGCCGACGGCCTGCGGATCGGCGACCGGGTCTGGTTCCGGCACACCAAGGCCGGCGAGCTGTGCGAGCGGTTCGCCGAGCTGCACCTGATCGACGGCGACCGGTTCGTCCGGACCGTCCCGACCTACCGGGGCGAGGGCCGGACCTTCCTCTAGCCGCCCCGTCCCCGCGGGGGCTGCGTCCCGCCACCGGCTAGGTTGGCGGTATGAGCGACGCTCCGATCATCAATGTGCGCGGCGAGGCGGTACTGGAGGCCGAACCGGAGATCGCCCGGCTGTCGGTGCAGGTCCAGTCGCAGGAGCCCGACCGGCGCAGGGCGCTGGACCGGCTCACCGAACGCAACCGGGCCGCGCTCGACCTGATCGGGTCCTACGGCGACGCGGTGGAGAAGCTCGAGACCGGCGGGCTGGTGATCACCCCGCTGATCCGGTACCGGCGGCGCGAGGGCGACATCCGCGCCTACCAGGGCACCGTGCTGATCAAGGTGACGGTCGCCGACTTCACGGTGCTCGGCGAGCTGGTCGCCCGGCTCGGCGACCTGGAGCGCACCCGCGTGGACGGCCCCGACTGGGACCTGCGCCCCGGCAGCGACGTGCACCGCCGCGCCGCCGAGCAGGCCGCCCAGGAGGCCGTCGAGCGCGCCCGCCGGTACGCCTCGGCGCTCGGCGCCCGGCTCACCGGGCTGATCGAGCTGTCCGACGAGGGCCTCGGCCGCGCCGAGGGCGTGACCGGGCCCGTCGCGCTGGCGGGCGCGTTCGGCCGCGCCCCCGGCGACGCGGGCGAGCCGGAGCCGGTCGACCTGGAACCGGAGGTGCAGATCGTCCGCGCCGCCGTGGAGGCCCGCTTCACCGCCACCGCCCCCGACCTCGGCTGAACGGGCCGCCGCCCGCCGCCGTACTGCTGGACGTGGAAGCACCCGGCTGCGGCCAGTACCGGACCGGCCTCGGCGTCTACGCCCTCGGGCGGCTCACCGGGGCCGAGGCCGACGCGCTCGCGGCGCACCTGCGCGGCTGCCCGCCCTGCCGCACCGAGCTGGCCGAGCTGCGCCGCGTCGCCGACCTCCTCGCCCGGACGGCGCGCACCGCCGCCCTCCAGGCGCCCCGCCCCCGGGCCGGCGGTTCCCGCGAACGCGAAAGCGCCGGCCGCGGGTCGCGGTCCGGCGCCTTGCGAGGCGGTTTCAGCGGCGCTTGCGCTTACGGCGCCACAGGACGTAAGCGGTCAGGGTGACCGCGGCGGCGGCGCCCGCGTACACGACGCGCTTGTCGAGCCGGCCGGGCTCGCCGTCCTCGCCCTCCGGCCGCACCATCGCGTTCACGGCCTGGACGAGCTGCCCGGCCTCCTCCTTGATCCGCTCACTGCCCTTGTGCGCGAGGTTCTTCGGGTTGACCCGCTCGGCGAGCTCGTCGATCGTGCGGGCGAGTTCCCGGCGGGTGCGCTCGATCTCCCGCTCCAGCGCCTCCGGGTCGCGGTCAGCCATGCCGTTGTCCTTGTCGTGTCAGCGAAGTCGTGCCGAGCGAAGCATGATCCGAACAGTGTCGCAGGTCTTCCCGCCGGGCGCCCGGCGGACCCCGAGCGGTACCGTTGGACCCACGATCCGAGCGAAAGGCGGCACAGGGTGTCACAGCGGCTAGAGCCGGGCGACGCAGCCCCCGATTTCGAGCTTCCGGACGCCGACGCGTCCCCGGTCTCGCTGGCCTCGTTCCGCGGCAGGCGGGTGATCCTCTACTTCTACCCCGCGGCCATGACCCCCGGCTGCACCAAGGAGTCCGTCGACTTCCAGGGCAGCCTGGCCGAGCTGGAGGCGGCGGGCGTCGCCGTCGTCGGGGTCTCCCCCGACAAGCCCGCCAAGCTCGCGAAGTTCCGCGAGAAGGAGGGCCTGACCTTCCCGCTGCTGTCCGACCCGGACGCCGAGGTCCTGCAGGCGTACGGCGCCTACGGCGAGAAGAAGCTGTACGGCAAGGTCGTCGTCGGGGTGATCCGCTCGACGTTCATCATCGACGCCGACGGCAAGATCGAGAAGGCCTACTACAACGTGAAGGCCACCGGCCACGTCGAGCGGCTGCGCCGCGACCTGTCGCTCTGACCCCGCCGGCGCCGGCCGGGCTCCGGCGGCGGGACGGGCGCGGGCGGCGGAACGGGTGCGGGCGGGGGGACTCGAACCCCCACGGTGTCTCCACCAACAGGACCTAAACCTGCCGCGTATGCCTACTTCGCCACGCCCGCCGGTGCTCCGTGCAGGAGCGCGTTCAGCTTAGCGTCCCGGGTGGTCGGCATGTCAGCGGATTACCGGCGCCCGGCCCCAAGGACGGCGTTGCCGGGCGCAACTCGGCGAATCGCCGCGCCGTCCCCGCGTTCCCGCAGGCCGGGGCGCCGGGACGGCGGCGCGGCACGGCGTAACGCGGCGCAATCGCGGCGACATCCTCCCGCAACGGGCCCTTCCTAACGTCCTGGACGTGAACAAGGCCGGGGCGCGGGAGGTGCGATGACGGTCGTGGACCGTAACACGCCGGCAACGACCGGAACATGCGGGGGCAACGGCGGCTCCCTATCGTCGCGACCCATGACGGCGACCAGGCGGCGCGCGGCGGGCGGCCGTCCCGCACGTGCCGCCGCACGGGCCGGCGCGGACGTGCGGCGGCTGCGCGACCTGCTGCGTTCGGCGATCCTGCGGGGCGCCTACCCCGGCGGGACGCTGCCCGGCGAGCCGGAACTGATGGCCGCGCACGGCGTCACCCGGGCGACGGTGCGCGAGGCGCTCGCACTGCTGCGCGCGGAGGGGCTCGTCAGCCGCCGGCAGGGCATCGGCACGCACGCCGTCGGCGAGGCGGTGCTCGCGCCGCTCGCCGAGGCGCACGGCGCCGCCGCCCCCGTCGCGGGCGGCGTCTTCGACCGGCGGATGCGCCCCCGCGTCCTGGACCGTTCCGTCATCGCGCTGCCGGCCGTCGCGGCCGAGCGGCTCGGCGCCCGGGCGGGCGACCCCTGCCTGCGGCTGGAGTACGTGGCGCTGCTCGGCGAGGAGCCGGTGGCGATGGCGACCAACTACGTGCTGTTCCCGGAGGCCGAGCGGCTCGGCGCGATGCCGTTCGTCTCGGACTGGTACGCGCTGCTCGCGGAGGCGGGCCTGACCGTCGGCGAGTCGGAGTTCGTGCTCGGCTGCCTGCCCGCCGACGCCGCCACGGCCGGGCCGCTCGGCCTGCCCGAGGGCGCTCCCGTCGTCACCCTGGAGCAGGTCATCCGCGCCCCCGGCGGGCGGCCGTTCGACCTCGCCCACATCCACCTGCGGGCGGACCGCTTCCAGCTGGTCTCCCGCGTCCCGTGACCGCGCATCACCTGAGCGCGCGCCGCCGACCGCGGCACCGCTGACCACCCCTCACCTCGCCGATTCCGCGTCCGCACGGCCGCCCGCCGTCCGGACGTGCCCGCGGCATGCCCTTCCGAAGGAGAACCATGGAGACACCGCTGACCCTGACCGAGGCCGCCGAGGCGCTGCGCGCCGGCGCGGTGACGAGCGTCCGGCTGACCGAGGACGCCCTGGCCGCGGCCGACCGGCACGACGGCGAGATCGGCACCTACCTGGCCCGGTTCGACGACCACGCGCTGGAGCAGGCCGAGCGCGCCGACCGCGAGCTGGCCGAGGGGGTCGACCGGGGTCCGCTGCAGGGCGTCCCGTTCGGCGTCAAGGACATCATCGCGATGGCCGAGGGACCGACGACGGCGCAGAGCCTGGTCCTCGACCCGGCCTGGGCCGCCGGCCGGGACGCGCCGGTGGTCTCCCGGCTGAAGGCGGCGGGCGCGGTGATCACCGGCAAGGTCACCACGATGGAGTTCGCGTGCGGGATGCCGGACCCGTCCAAGCCGTTCCCGATGCCGCGCAACCCCTGGGACACCGCGACGTGGCCGGGCGGCTCCAGCTCCGGGACGGGCAACGGCGTCGCCGCCGGGCTGTTCTTCGCCGGGCTCGGCACCGACACCGCCGGGAGCATCCGCATCCCGTCGGCGTTCTGCGGGGTCACCGGGCTGATGCCGACGTTCGGCCGGGTGCCGAAGTCGGGTGTGGCGCCGCTCGGCTACAGCCTCGACCACGTCGGCCCGCTGGCGCGCAGCGCCCGCGACTGCGCGGCCGTCCTCGACGTCATCGCCGGGCCGCACGCCAGCGACCCCGACAGCGTCGACCTGCCCTACGGCGCTCCGGTGCTCGACGGCTCGCTGGAGGGGGTGCGGATCGGGGTCGTCCGGGCCGGGCACTTCCCGGACGAGGCGGACCCGGCGCTCGCCCCCGCGTTCGACGCGGCGCTCGGCGTCCTCACCGGGCTCGGCGCGACGCTCGTGGACGCCGAGCTGCCGTACTGGACGGAGATGCTCACCGCCAACCTCGTCACGATGTGCGCCGAGGCGTTCGCCTACCACCGCAACGACCTGGTGGGGCGCTGGGACGACTACTTCGCGGCGACCCGTCTCATGCTGGCGCGCGGCGCGCTGGTCACCGGCGCCGACTACGTGCAGGCGCAGCGGGTGCGGCGGGTCGCGCAGGACGCGGTGGCGCGCATGTTCGACGACCTCGACGTGATCGTCTGCCCGACCGCGGCCATCGGCGCGCCGCGCTACGACGACCTGACCGACGACGCGGGCCGGATCGACATCGAGGGCCTGTTCCGCACCATCTTCACCCAGTACTGGGACTGCGTCGGCAACCCCGTGCTGGCCGCCCCCATGGGCGCCACCGCCGCCGGGCTGCCGCTGTCGATCCAGTTCGCCGGCCCGGCGTTCGGGGAGGCCGGCGTGCTGCGCGCGGCGGACGCCTTCCAGCAGGTCACGGACTGGCACCGGCGCGTCCCCGCCCTCGTCGCCGCCTGACCGTCGGCCCGCGTCCCCCGCCGTCCCCTGCCGTCCCCTGCCGTCCCCTGCCGTCCCGAGGACGTCCCGGCGCGCCCCGGCCGTCCGAGCCCCTGGAGGAACCATGACCGAGACCGCCCTGTCCCCCGCGCCGTCCCCCGACGACCCGCGCGTCATCGCCGAGGTCGGCCTGCTGATGTCCCGCGCCGCGCTGCCGCTGTCGGCGGCGGAGCTGGCGGAACTCGCCGCGTCGTACCCGCTCCAGCAGGCGGGTGTGGAGGCGCTGTACGCCGTCCCCGAGGCCCGCTACACCGACCCCGCGCTCCGGTTCCGGGCCGACGCGCGCATCATCGACTGGGCCGGCTGAGCCCGCGGACGCGGAACGGACCCCCGCACCGTGCGGGGGTCCGTTCTCCGCGCCGTCGCGCCGGCCGGGCGGCAGGCCGTCAATTCGCCGTTTCCCTCGCTGCCGCCTCCTGACCGGTGTGCGCCGCCGCGGGCGCCTGGTCGGGGCGGCGGTAGAGGGCGCCGACCACCACGGCGGTGACGGCCAGCACGACGGCGGCGGACAGCAGCGCGGTGTGCAGGCCGTCCGCGAACGCCGCCTGCGCCTGCCGCATCACCTGCGGTCCGGCGTGCGCGGCCATGGCCAGCGACGTGCGGGCCTGCTCGGCGGCGGGCCCCGGAAGGGCCGAGGTGTCCAGGTTCGAGCGGTAGCCGGACTGCAGGAGGCTGCCGAGCACCGCGATGCCGAGGGCGCCGCCGAGCTCGCGGGCCAGGTCGTTCATCGCCGAGCCGACGCCCTGCTTCTCCGGCGGGAGCGCGTCGGTGACGGACGCGGTGGCGGGCGTCATGGCGAGGCCCATCCCGGCGCCGAGCGGGATGAGGCCGCCCAGCATCACCCAGTAGCTGGTGCCGGTGTCCAGCAGCGACAGCACCAGCATCCCGACGGAGACCAGGATCAGCCCGGCGACGATGACGCGGCGCGGCCCGACCTTCGCGGCGGCGCGGGGGGCGATGCCGCGGGCGGACGGCATCATCGCGGCGGCCATCGGCAGCAGGCAGGTCGCCGCGAGCAGCGGGCCGTGCCCCTTCACCAGCTGCAGGTACTGCAGGACGATGAAGACGAAGCCGAAGAAGGCGAAGAACTGCACGGTGATCGACAGGGCGCCGGCGGAGAAGGCGCGGTGCCGGAACAGCCGGGGGTCCAGCAGCGGGTTCCGCCGGGTCAGCTCCCAGCCGACGAACCCGGCGAGGACGGCGACGGCGGCGGCGAGGCCGATCAGCGTGCGGGCGCTCGTCCAGCCCTCGGTCGGCGCCTCGATGATCGAGTAGACGCCGGCGCCGAGCCCGACGACGGTGATGAGCGCGCCGGTGACGTCCAGCCGCGGCGCGTCCGGTTCGGCGGACTCGGGGACGACCGCCAGCGTCGCGACGAGGGCGATCACCGCGAGCACGATGTTCAGCAGGAACACCGACCGCCACGACCACTGCTCCAGCAGGCTGCCCGAGACCAGCAGGCCGAAGATCGCGCTGGCCCCGGCGACGCCGGCCCAGGCGCCGACCGCGCGGGTCCGCTGCTGCGGCGGGAACGTGGAGGTGATCGTGGACAGCGTCGCGGGCATCACCAGCGCCGCGCCGACGCCGAGGACGCCGCGCATCGCGATCAGCCATTCCGGGTCGCTCGCCAGCATCGCCGCGACCGACCCGGCGCCGAAGACCACGAGCCCGGCGGCGAGCGCGCGGCGGCGGCCGTACCGGTCCCCGATCGCGCCGCCGAGCAGCAGCAGCGCCGCGAACACCAGCGCGTAGGCGTCGATGATCCAGGCGAGCTGCGTCTGGGTCGCGCCGGTGTCGCGGGCGATGGACGGGATGGCGGTGTTGAGCGACGCGACCGCCGACACGACGGTGGCGAGGGCGAGCATGACGGCCGGCAGCACGGCCCGGTGGACCTGCCCTCCGGTCGCCGGTTCGGTGGTGGCCATCGAAGCCTCCTGGTGACGGATCCTCTTCGCTGTGACACCTCGAATCTGGCCCCCGCGCCCACTACATTTCAACCATGATGAATAAACCGGGGCCGGCGCCCCGGCGCACCGGGCGCGGGCGCCGGCGCGGCAGCCCCGACACCCGCGCGCAGATCCTCGCGGTCGCCCGCCGCCGCTTCCTCGCCGACGGCTACGCCAAGGTCACGCTGCGCTCCATCGCCGCCGAGGCGGACGTGGACGCCGCGCTGGTCAGCTACTTCTTCGGCTCCAAGAAGGGGCTGTTCGGCGCCGTCCTCGGGCTGCTGGCCAACCCGCCCGACGTGCTGGCCTCCGCGCTCCCCGGCGACCCCGCCACGCTGCCCGAACGCGTCCTGCGCGCGATGCTCGGCACCTGGGACGACCCCGAGCGCGGCCGGCAGCTGACCTTCATGGTGCGCGCCGCGACGCAGGACGCCGAGCTCATCCGGCTGCTGCGCGACGTCGTCGGCCACGAGATGATCGACCGGATCGCCGAGCACGTCGGCGGCCCCGACGCGCGCCACCGCGCCGCCGCGTTCGGCGCCCAGCTCGCCGGCGTGATCTTCGGCCGCTACATCCTCGCGGTGGAACCGCTCGCCTCGATGACGGCCGATGAAATAGTCGCCGCCCTCGCCCCCGGCATGCGCGCCGTCCTCTACCGCCGCCCCCGGCCCTCACCCCGTCGCACTATGTGAAAAACCCGGCGCGGTATTCGTGTCACCGGATCGGCGCGGCGGCGGGCGGGCGGCCTACCCTTGATGGGTCTGCCGGCGCCGCGGCAGGCGGGGAACGCCGGGAACGAGGACGAACCTGGGGCCGCCGTGAGCGATTCCTTCACCCATTGCGTACTGCCGTACGACGGGGTGGACGACTTCCTCGGCGGGGCCCTGCCCTTCCTGCGGGACGGCGCCGAGGCGGGCGACCGCGTCGTGGCCGTCTGCGGGGTCGCCCGCGAGATGCTCCTGCGCGAGGCGCTCGGCCCGGCCGCCGGAGACGTCGAGTTCGTCGAGTCCGCGACCTGGTACTCCCACCCCGCGCGGACCCTCGCCGACTGCCTGAGCGACGCCGACGCCACCGCGTGGCGGGGCCGCCGGCTGCGCATCCTCGGCGAGCCGGTGGTGTGGGCGTCGCGCCCGCCGCTGGAGGTACTGGAATGGCAGCGGGTCGAGGCGATGCTGAACATCGCCTTCCGCGGCACCGGCGCCGCCATCATGTGCCCCTACGCCTCGTCGCTGCCCGCGGGCGTGGTCGCCGCCGGGCGCCGCACCCACCCCGAGACGGTGCGCGGCGCCAGGTCCATGGCCAACCCCCTGTACATGGACCCGTGGGCCTACATCGCGCGGTGCGACGGCGAGCCGCTCACGCCGCCGCCCGAGGACGCCGACGAATTGGAGATCGGCCTTCCCGACCTGTACTGGCTGCGCGCGTACGTCACCGACTACGCGCGCCGCACGCCGCTGCCCGAGGAGGACCTGCAGCGGCTGCTGGTCGCGGTCACCGAGGTCCTCACGAACGCGCACCGGCACGGCGCGCCCCCGATCACGCTCCGGATGTGGACCGAGGCGCCCGGCGCCGACCCCGCCCTGGTGTGCGAGGTCGCCGACCGGGGCCGCTGGGCCCCCGGCTCGGCCTACGGGCTCGTCCCGCCGCGCCCGTCCGGCACCGCCACCGGCGGCCGGTTCGGGCTGTGGGCGGTACGGCTGCTGTGCACGATCGTCCAGATCCGCACCGGACCCGGCGGGACCACGGTGCGGCTCCGGCTGCGGCTGCCCGCCGTACCGGCCCTGCGCGACCGGGAGCGGGTGAACGGAGGGTGAGGAACTCGATGCGTTGGGCTTCCAAAGCCCGCCCAGGGGCGTACGCTGAACCAATCCGCACCGACCTCGATGGGCAGGCCATGGAGACACCCTGGTTCGCCAAGCGACCCGTCAAAGACATCCGGCCCGGCGACCACAGCTGGCTGGCCTACAGCGGCTCCGAGGAGCGCGACCGGGTCATCGGCCCCTTCGTCCGCGAGGGGCTGGAGACCAACGAGAAGGTCGTCTACGTGACCGACGCCCCCGCCGAGCACCTGCCCGGCCTCGGCCCGCGGCACCGCGTGGACGTGCACGCCTACAGCAGGACGGGCCAGCTGCGGGTGATCTCCCGCCGCGACGCCTGCCTGGACCGGCGGGGCGGCTTCGAGCCCGCCCGGATGCTGGAGACGATCGGCCGGGAGGTCGACGCGGCGTTCGGCGAGGGCTTCCGCGCCGTCCGGCTGACCACCGACTACAGCTGGCTGCTCAGCGAGCCGGGGCGCTCGGACATCGCCGAGATGCTCGGCTGCGAGCACCGGGTCGGCGACGCCGTCTCGCCCAGCACCATGGCGATGGCGATCTGCCAGATCGACCGGCACGCCTGCCCGCACGACGAGCTGATCGCCCTGCGCGACACCCATGAGGTCCTCGTGGAAGTCAACCCCGAGTTCGACGACGGGATCCTGAAGATAGTCCGCACGTTCGAGCCCAACGGCCTGCGCGTCGAGGGCGAGCTGGACGCGGCCCGGCACCAGGTGTTCGCCGAGAAGCTGGCGCAGGTGTGCGTGGCCCGGCGGCCCGTCCACCTCGACTTCGCCGACCTCGGGTTCATCGACCTCGGCGGGCTGAACCTGCTGGCGCAGCAGGCCACCGGGCTGCCGGCCGACGAGGCGCTGGTGCTCGACCACCTGCCGGCCGACGTGGAGAACGTCATCGAGATGGTCGGCTGGCACCGGCTGCCCGGTCTCGAACGCGGCCGCGAACGCGCGTTCACCGAGACGGAGGGCATCGCCTGATGAACTTGGAGCACAGGGCGTTCGTGTACGGCGGCACGGACCACTTCCTGGCGGTGACCGAGCCGTTCCTGCGATCGGGGCTGGAGGCCGGGCAGGCCGTCGTCGCGGTCGTCCGGGAGCCGAACCTGTCGGCGCTGCGCGACCTGTTCGCCGCCGGCGACGGCATCGAGTGGATCGGCGCGGAGGGCTTCTACCAGCACCCGGTCCGCACCCTGCGCGACTACCAGGGGCTGGTGAACAAGTTCGCGCCGCGCCCGGTGTGCGCGCTGGCCGAGCCGGTCTGGGCGGGCTGGGACGAGCGGCAGACGCTGGAGTGGATCCGCTACGAGTCGCTGATCAACGAGGTGTTCAAGGACTCCGGGGCGCGCGCGCTGTGCCCCTACGACCGCGAGACGCTGCCGCCCCGGATCGTCGAGCAGGCGCGGCGCACCCACCCGGTGCTGCTGTCCGACGGCCCGGCCATGGCCAGCGGCGACTACGTCGACCCGGTGACGTTCGGCGCGCACTGCGACCGGAGCCGCCGCTTCGGCCGGCCGGCCGACGCCGAGTACTTCGCGGTCCAGGACGACGACCTGCACGCGCTGCGCTCGTTCGTCGCCGAGCGGGCGCTGCTGCACGGGATCGCCAAGCGGCCCTCGCAGAACCTCGTCACCGCGGCGAACGAGGTCGCGGCGAACGCGCTGCAGCACGGGCTCCCCCCGGTGGGGATGTGGATCTGGCGGGACGGCCCGGAGCTGCTCTGCGAGATCGGCGACAACGGGCTGTGGCGCCCCGCGCCGGACCCGCTCACCGGCTTCATCCCGCCCGACTCGGCGCTGCAGCGCGGTTTCGGGCTGTGGACGGTGCGGCTGCTGGTCGACCTGATGGAGCTGCGGGCCGGGTGGGACGGCACGTTCGTCCGGCTGCACGTCAGGTAGCCGCGCCGTGGAGCCGCTGAGGATCGTCCGGACGGCGGAGCCCGCCGGGCTCGCGCTCACCGGCGAGCTGGACGCCGCCCGGCACGCCGTGTTCGCGCGGGCGCTGGAGTCCGCGCTGGCCGAGCTGCCGCCCGACCGCGAGTTCCATCTCGACCTGAGCGGGCTCGACTTCATCGACCTCGGCGGCATCTGCATGCTGGGCGACGCCGCGTGGAGCCGGGTGTGCGGCGCGCCCGTCGTGCTCGACCGCACGCCGCCGCAGGTGCGCGCCGTCCTGGAGACGGTCGGCTGGGGCAGCCTGCCGGGCCTGTGCTTCGGCGAACCCGCCACCTGACCCCGCACGGGGCTGCTCGCATTCACCGTCCGACGACGCGCACCCCCGGGCGGACGCATGGCCGGGGGCGCGCGGCGTCAGGAGCGCGTCGGGGTCGGCGCGGGTTCCTTCGAGGTCGGGACGGGCCGGTCGGAGGCCGCGCCGGTGGGCGAAGGCGTCGGCGTGGCCGGGCCGAGCCGGTCCTGCGGACGGCGCGTCACCCCGGGGTCACTGCGGATCTGGGGCGGGATGCCGCTCTCCGGGGGGCGCGACGGCGACGGCCGGGCCTCCGGAGCGTCCGTCGGACCCGGCACCGGCACCCCCGGCGCCGGGAGCGACGGGGAGGCGGGCGGCCCCATCGGGTGCGGCTTCGCCGGCGTCCCGCCGCCGGGCCACAGGAACACCGCGATCGTCACCAGCACCGCCGCCGTCACCGCCGCCGCCAGCGCCGGGAACGCCCACCGCCACCGGCCGCGTTCCGGCGGGGGAGCCGCCCGGCCCGCCTCCTGGAACCTGCGGACCGTGCCGGGGCCCGCGGTGATGTGGTCGGCGGCCGCGCGGTAGTGGTCGCGCAGCAGGGCTTCGAGCTCGTCGTTCACGCCCGGCCCTCCTTCATGTGCTCCCGCAGCGCCGCCATGGCCCGCGCGGTGTGGCTCTTCACCGTCCCCCGGGAGATCCCGAGGGTCTCGGCGATCTCCTGCTCCCCGAGGTCGCACCAGTAGCGCAGCACGACCACCGCGCGCTGCTTGGCGGGCAGCGCGCGGAGCACCTCGTCCAGGTCTCCCCCGGCGGCCCCCGGGGCCGGGGACGGCCCGGCGAGGCGCTCCACGTCGGCCACCGACCCGACCGGGGTGTCCCGGCGGCGGGCGCGCCGCTTGTTCTCGTCGATGGCGAGGTTGACCAGCACCCGGCGCGCGTACGCCTCCGGGTTGCCGGCCGACACCCGCCTCCACTTGCGGGCGACCCGCTCGTAGGCGATCTGCAGCAGGTCCTCGGCGAGGTGGCGGTCGTAGACCAGGAACACGGCGGTGCGCAGCAGCCGGCCCGCGGTGGCGGTCACGAACTCGTCGAACGTGATCTCCGCCCCGCGGATCTCCTGGGCGCTCATCGTGGACAGGCGGCTACCTCCGGGACGCCGACGGGACGGGCGACGGCGTCATCGGCCGGTCGGTGGGCGCCGGCCGCGCCGACGGGGGCGCGGACGGCACCGGCCGCGGCGCCGCGGTCCTGGTCGGCCGCGGCTCGCCCGGCCGCGGGCCGCAGTCGGTCGGGCTCGGCTCCGGCCGCGGCGTCGCCGTCCTGGTCGGGCGCGCCGCCGGATCGGCGGCGGTCGGCGTCGGCACGGGCCGGGTCGACGTGTGCGGCGGGACGGGCCGCGGGCTCTCGGCCGATGCCCCCGGCCGGTTGGACGGCAAGGCGGAAGGCTCGGCCGGCACCCCCGGTGCCCCCTTCGACGGGACCGGCCGGGGCGCGCGGGCCGGCGGCCGCACCGACTCGCACGGCCGCGTCGCCGGCGCGGGGGCGGGGGTCTTCGGATGCGCCAGCGCGTTCCGCTCCGCCACCGGCGTGACGCGCGGCGACGAGCCGGAGTCGGCGGCCGCCCAGATCCCGGCGGCGAGCGCGCCCGCGCCCACCACTCCGGCCAGCGCCAGCATCGGCCCGCGGCGGATGCGACCCTTGTCGATCATGTTGCTCCTCGGGGGACGGTGTCCGTACACCCGTAAGAACCCCCGCGGCGCTCCGTGCGGTTGTCACGATCCCGGATGGATTCCCCGGAATCGCCGGACGGGCCGCCGGGTCAGGGGCGGCCGGCGGCGGCGAGCGCGTCCGGGAGCAGCTCGGCCAGCGCGCGGAACGCCCGGCCCCGGTGGCTGATCGCGTCCTTCTCCGCCGGCGCCATCTCCGCGGTGGTGCGGGTCTCGCCGTCCGGCAGGAAGACCGGGTCGTAGCCGAAGCCGCCGGTGCCGCGCGGCGACCGGATCACGGTCCCGCGCATCCGGCCCTCGACCGTGTGCTCGACGGCGGCGCGGTCGCCGGCCGCCGGGACGACCAGCGCCGCCGCGCACACGAACGCCGCGCCGCGCAGGTCGTCGGCGACGTCGCCGAGCTGGTCGAGGACGAGCTGGAGGTTCGCGGCGTCCTTGTCCCCGGTGGCGTCGCCGAACCGTCCCGACCAGCGGGCCGACAGCACGCCCGGCATGCCGTTCAGCGCGTCCACGCACAGCCCCGAGTCGTCGGAGACGGCGGGCAGGCCGGTGTGCGCGGCGATGGTGCGGGCCTTCAGCAGCGCGTTGCCCTCGAAGGTCGGCTCGGTCTCGGGCACCTCCGGGGCGCCGGGGAACTCGGCGAGACCCGCCACCTCGACGCCGTCGAGGATCCGCTCCAGTTCGGCGATCTTGCCCGCGTTGCGGGTCGCCAGCACGATCCGCGTCACCGCCCCGGCGTCCCCTTCTCCAGGGCCTCGTTCTGCAGCCGGGTCAGGTCGGCGCAGCCGCCCGCCGCGAGGTCGAGCAGCGCGTCCAGCTCGGCGCGGTCGAACGGGGCGCCCTCGGCGGTGCCCTGCACCTCGACGAACCTCCCGTCGCCGGTGCACACCACGTTCATGTCGGTGCCGGCGACCGAGTCCTCCTCGTAGCACAGGTCGAGCCGCGCCTCTCCGGCGACGACGCCGACGCTGACCGCCGCGACCGAGGTGACCAGCGGGTTCCCGCGCAGCATCTTGCGCTCGCGCATCCACGACACCGCGTCGGCGAGCGCGACGTACGCGCCGGTGATCGCGGCGGTGCGGGTGCCGCCGTCGGCCTGCAGCACGTCGCAGTCCAGCTGGACGGTGTTGTCGCCGAGCGCCTTGAAGTCGAGGCACGCCCGGACGGACCGGCCGATCAGCCGGGAGATCTCGTGGGTGCGGCCGCCGACCCGGCCCTTGATGGACTCGCGGTCGTTGCGGGTGTTGGTGGCGCGGGGCAGCATCGCGTACTCGGCGGTGACCCAGCCGAGGCCGCTGTCGCGCCGCCAGCGGGGCACCGAGTCCTGCACGGACGCCGCGCACAGCACCCGCGTCCGGCCGAACTCCACGAGCACCGACCCCTCCGCGTGGTCGAGCCATCCGCGCTGGATGCGGATGGGGCGGAGCTGGTCCGGTGCGCGATCATCGGGGCGTGCCATGCGCACCACCCTAGTGCCCGGCGGGCGCGTCACAGGTCGTAGGAGGCGCCCACCCGGGCCAGCTCGATGTCGCCGCCGTAGCCGCTGGCCTTGGCCTCCTTCAGCGACAGGTCCTGGTCGTTCCACGGGACCAGGTGGGTGAGCACGAGGCGGCCGGCGTCGGCGCGGGCGGCGTGCTCGCCCGCCTCCCGCGCGGTCAGGTGCAGCTCGGACGGCAGGCCGGGCCCCTCCAGGAACGACGCCTCGCACAGGAACAGGTCGGCGCCGCGCGCCAGCTCCACCAGCGTGTCGGAGACCCCGGTGTCACCGGAGTAGGCGAGGGCCTTGCCGCCGTGCTCGATGCGGAACGCGTACGCCTCCACCGGGTGCGGCATCAGCGCGGTCGTCACCCGGAACGGGCCGATCTCGTACGGGCCGCGGCGCAGCACGTGGAAGTCGAACGTCTCGCACATCCCCGGCTCGGGTTCGAGGTCGTAGGCCTTCGCCATCCGCACCGCGGTCCCCTCGGGGCCGTGCACGGGCAGCCGCGGCTGCGGGCCCTCGGGGTGGTAGGTGCGCGCCACCCACAGCCCGCACAGGTCCAGGCAGTGGTCGGCGTGCAGGTGCGAGACGCACACCGCGTCGATCTCCTGCAACGAGCGGAAGCGCTGCAGCGATCCGAGCGCGCCGTTGCCGAGATCGAGCACGAGCGCGTAGCCGTCGGCCTCGATCAGGTAGCTGGACGCGGGGCTGTCCGGCCCCGGGAAACTGCCGGAGCAGCCGATCACTGTGACCCGCACGCTCACTCCTCCTCTTGTGTCCCCGAGGAATCAGGTCGTCAGAGCCTTGCTCAGGGCGGGGCCGGTGCCCCCCGCGCCGCCCGGCCCGGCCTCGGCGGCCGCGCGGGCCGTCTCCACCGCGTCGATCTCCGGTCCGAGGAACCGCCGGCCGAGTTCGGCGAACACGCCGGGGTCACCGGTCGCGCGGAACCGGTGCCGTGGCCGGGGCCTCGCCTCGTCGCGCGCCAGCCCCTGGTCGTGCAGCACTCGATACACGTCCTTGGCGGTCTCGTCGGCGCTTGAGACCAGTGTGACCCCGTCGCCGACGACATACGAGATGACGCCGGTCAGCAGTGGGTAATGGGTGCAGCCCAGGATGAGCGTGTCGCAGCCGGCGGCCACGATCGGCCGCAGGTAGCCGCGCGCCGCGTCCAGCAGTTCCGCCCCCGCCGTCACTCCCGCCTCGACGAACTCGACGAAGCGCGGGCAGGCCGCGCTGACCAGCTCGATGTGCGGCGCGGCGGCGAACGCGTCGTCGTAGGCGCGGCTGGTGACGGTGGCGTGCGTCGCGATCAGCCCGACCCGCCCGTTGGAGGTCGCCCGCACGGCGCGCCGGGTGGCGGGGTTGATCACCTCGACCACCGGGACGTCGTAGCGCTCGCGGGCGTCGCGCAGCATCGCCGAGCTGGCGCTGTTGCAGGCGATCACCAGCATCTTCACGCCCTCGTCGACGAGCTGGTCGAGCATCTCCAGCGCGTACGCGCGGACCTCGGCGATCGGGCGCGGCCCGTACGGCTGGCGGGCCGAGTCGCCGAGGTAGACGATCGGCTCGTTCGGCAGCTGGTCGAGGATCGCGCGGGCCACGGTGAGACCGCCGAATCCGCTGTCGAACACACCGATCGGCAGATCCGACCGGTGACCGGATGAGGGCGCTGTCGGGTCGAGGTCGCCGGTCGCTGACATGGTCCTACAGGCTAGGCGACATACCCCCGTCCAGGTGCGTCATGCGTTGGACATCACACCGTCACCCGCCGGAAAAGGGCCCAGTTCACGGGAGCCGCCGAAGATCCCGTCGCGGGCCGCGCCGAAACGCCGGGGATCGTGTGCCGCCGGTCAGCCGCGGCCGACGCGGGCGATCTGGCGGCTCTGCGCGACGAGGCGTCCGGTGGAGTCCCAGACCTCGACCTCCTCGTCGAACCAGCCATGCGACATCAGCCGGCCGCCGCCGTGCAGGGCGAGCCATCCGGGCGCGGGCACCGCCCGCATGTGCCAGGTGAGCTCGACGGTCGGCGCCCAGCCCTTGGCGCCGAGGTTGAGGGCGACGGGCGGCAGCGCGTCCACGGCGACCGCGAGGCTGTAGGCGTCGGGCTCGTGGCCGTCGCGGAGCCGGAACCAGGCGCGCGAGTCCGGGGTGCCGCTCGGCCGGCCGTCCAGCCAGCCCATCGTGGTGCGGTCGAAGCGCATGTCGACGCGGGCGGCGAAGCCCTCCGCGTCCTGCTTCCCGGCGCGGAAGTCGGTGCAGTCGGCCGGCGGCGGGACGGCGGGATCGGGCGCCGGGCCGGCCCAGTCGGGCTGCGCGGCGGCGTCCAGGGTGCCGGTGGTGATCAGCGCCTCCACCACGGGACGGTCCTCCTGGACGAGGCTGACCAGCGCCGTCGCGGCGGTGCGGCCCTGCTTGCGGGTGTCGACGACCAGCCGCGCGGGGCCGGGCCGGCCGGGCCGCAGGAAGGTCGCCGCGGTGGAGATCGGGTGCTCGTGCGGGGACGCGTCCACGGCCGCGCGGGCGAGGACCGCCATCAGGTAGCCGCCGTTCAGCGCCTCGCCGATGAGGTAGCCGCCGTCCAGGACGGCCTCGTACCGGCCCTCGGCGATCCGCTCGACCGCGATCGCCGCTTCGAACCCGCTCATCCGCATCTCCCGCTCCGGCCGCCGGGCGTCCACCCGGCCGGCACGGTTCTAGAATCTCGTTCGATTCCGAACTGTACCGTGCCGGCCGGGACGTCCGCCGTGGCCGGGATCACGCCCGACCGGCCCGCGGTCAGGCCCAGAGCTGGCCTTCGAGGCGCGCCTCGGCCTCCTCCAGGGTGCCGCCGTAGGCGCCCGTGGACAGGTACTTCCAGCCGCCGTCGGCCACGATGAACACGATGTCGGCGCGCTCGCCCGCCTTCACCGCCTTGCTCGCCATGCCGATCGCGGCGTGCAGGGCGCCGCCGGTGGAGATCCCGGCGAAGATGCCCTCCTGCTCCAGCAGCTCGCGGGTGCGGCGGAGCGCGTCCAGCGACCCGACCGAGAACCGCGTCGTCAGGACCGAGTCGTCGTACAGCTCGGGGATGAAGCCCTCGTCGATGTTGCGCAGCCCGTACACCAGCTCCCCGTACCGCGGCTCCGCGGCGACGATCTTGATGCCGGGCACCTGCTCGCGCAGGTACCGGCCGACGCCCATCAGCGTGCCGGTGGTGCCGAGGCCCGCGACGAAGTGCGTCACCGACGGCAGGTCGGCGAGGATCTCCGGCCCGGTCGTCGCGTAGTGCGCCCGCGCATTGGCCTCGTTCCCGTACTGGTACAGCATCACCCAGTCGGGGTTCTCGGCCGCCAGGCCCTTCGCCACCCGGACGGCCTCGTTGGAGCCGCCCGCGGCCGGCGAGGAGATGATCTCCGCGCCCCACATCTCCAGCAGCTGGCGCCGCTCCGCCGAGGTGTTCTCCGGCATCACGCACACCATCCGGTAGCCGCGCAGCTTGGCGACCATGGCGAGGGAGATGCCGGTGTTCCCGGACGTCGGCTCGAGGATCGTGCAGCCCGGCGTCAGCAGGCCGTCCTTCTCCGCCTTCTCGATCATGTAGAAGGCGGGACGGTCCTTCACCGACCCGGTCGGGTTGCGGTCCTCGAGCTTCGCCCAGAGCCGGACGTCCCCGCTCGGCGACAGCCGCGGCAGCCCGACCAGCGGGGTGCCGCCGAGGGAGTCCAGCAGCGAGTCGAATCGCATGTCCGCTCGTCCAGCCCGGCTCAGCCGCCCGCGACGGCCGGCAGGATCGTCACGCCGTCGCCGTCGGAGACCTGCGTCTCCAGGCCGCCGAGGAACCGCACGTCCTCGTCGTTGAGGTAGACGTTGACGAACCTGCGCAGGCCCTTGTCGTCCACCAGCCGGGCGCGCAGCCCGGGGTGCCGGGAGTCCAGGTCGGCGAACAGCTCGTCGAGCGTGCCGCCCTTGCCCTCGACGGCCTTGGCGCCGTCGGTGAGGTTGCGCAGGATCGTCGGGATCCGGACCTCGATCGCCATCGCGATGATCTCCTTAGGTCGTACGGGGCTCCCCGCCCTCTGCGTCACAACCGGGCGGGCAGCGGGGGAATTCCGGGCAGGATCAGCGCGTCGGCGAACAGTCGTAGACGACCTCGGCGCGCGAGTGCCCGAACAGGAAGCTCTGTACGGGTGGCACCGCGAAGGCCGGGACGCGGCGCCGCACGCCCGTCACGTCCCCGCTCGTCCACATGTCGACCAGTTTACCGGCCGCGTCCCGGCCGCTCCCCGCCGCCATCGGCTCGGCAACCTCGGCGATCAGGCGTCGTAGGAGTCGACGACCCGGACCTCTTCCTCGGTCACCTCGCCGTCCACGATCCGGTACGACCGGAACTCCTCGGTGTCCTCGTCGCGGGTCGACACGAGCACGTAGTGCGCGTTCGGCTCGGAGGCGTAGGAGATGTCGGTGCGGGACGGGTACGCCTCGGTCGCGGTGTGCGAGTGGTAGATCACCACCGGCTCCTCGTCCCGGTCGTCCATCTCCCGCCACAGCTTCAGCTGCTCCTGCGAGTCGAACCGGTAGAACGTCGGGGACCGCTCGGCGTTGGCCATCGCCACGTACCGGACGGGCCGGTCGGACCCGATCGGGCCGGCGATGATGCCGCACGCCTCGTCCGGATGGTCGGCGCGCGCATGCGCGACGATCTTCTCGACCAGGGCACGCTCGATCGTCAGCATGTCCCGAAGGCTACCGTCCCGGCCGGCCCGCCCCTCATCCGCAGTCGAGCCGGACGTGCAGCCGGAACCGGGTGCCGCCGGCGCCCGATCTGATCTGCACGATGTGGCAGAGCCGGCGCACCGCCCACATCGCGCCCCCGGCGTCCCGGCCGCCCGGCTCGCCGGAGTGCGCGGCGCGCGGCGGGGTGTAGCCGAGGAACCGGTCGGTGAGCGCGCGGCCCGGGTCGGCGACGTCGCACACCAGCTCGCCGGCCTCCGCCCACAGCCGCGCCGCGCCGTGCCCGCCGCCCTCCCGGACGATCATCGTGGCGACCTCGTTCACCGCCAGCACGAGCGGCAGCGTCCGGCTCTCCGGCAGCCCGAGCCGGACGGCCTCGGCGGTGAGGAAGGCGCGCAGCGACGGCAGCCCGCCGGGGCCGAACGGCCGGTGCGCGGCGGCGGCCGGGGGCGGCGGCAGCGCGCCCGCGTTGCATTCGGCGTAGTACTCGGCGGGGTCGGTGAACCCGGGGCTGGGGCGCGCGCCGTCCGGGCCGGCCAGCTCCGGATGCGTGCGGGCCATGCCGTCCAGCACGGGCCGGGGCAGCGACGCCGTGTCGTACGCGCACATGATCATGGTCGGAGTGCCGGCGAACACCACGTTCAGCAGCGACTCGTGCCGCTGCCACTCGCGCGTCTCCAGCGGCGTCAGCCCGTCCCACACCGGCTCGGCCAGCAGCCGCAGCCGCCCGCGCGGCCACCAGTCGGCGCGCATCCGGTCGTGGTAGCCGGCCAGCGCCCGCATCGGCCCGCGGAACCAGTCGGCGGAGTCGATGAACTCGATGCCCGTGCAGGTCTCCACGCCGAGCTGCTCGCGCAGCGTCACCCGGACCGGGTCGGAGGCGATCACCACCACCGCGTCGCCGGCGCGCCGCCCGGCCCGCAGGTAGGGGACGGCGGTCAGCGCCAGCTCGCGCGGCCACCCGTACGGCACCGCCCGGTGCACCAGCACGCCGCCATCGGCGGCCTGCGCCGGCGCGTCCTGCGCGAGACCCCGGGCCTCGTGCGGGCCTGCCTGATGGGCGATCATCGAGCCCCCTCCCGGACGACGCCGGGCACGCCGTCCCAGCCGGTCACCCGCATCATCATCTCCACGCAGCGGGGCGCCGACCGCAGCACGACCATCCGGTCGGGCACGATGCTCCACTCGTTCACGCCGACCAGCGCGCGCAGCCCGTCCAGGTCGCAGAAGTCGACCCCGGCCAGATCCAGGCACACGTGGGCGGCGCGGCCGTCCAACCCGCGCAGCGCCGCCAGCAGGCCCGGCAGCGTCGACGCGTCGATCGAGCCGGTCAGGCGCAGGCCGGGCGGCGCGAACAGCGGCTCGATCCGCAGCGCGCCGTTGTCGAACACCGCGTCGGCGCGGACCCGCCCGCCGTGGCACGCCTCCAGCCCGCCCAGCAGGCCCGGCCCGAACCAGCGCCGGTCGAACTGGCACAGCGCCATCACGTCGCCGGCCCCGGCCGCGGCCCGGCCCACGGCGTCCTCGAACGCCGCGAACCCGGCGGTGCCGGGCCAGCCGCGCGACGACGGCGACGCCTCGACGGTCACCCGGACCCCGCGCCGGCCCGGCCCGCCGGCCGCCGCGATCACCTCGCCGGCCGGGCGCCCCGCGGCCTCGGACACCGCGAGCCGGCCGTCGTTGAGCGCCGCGAGCAGGTCGGGGTCGCCGGCCGCGAACACCGCCCGCAGCCGGTCCCGCGCGGCCCGCGCGGGCTCGCCGTCCGCCAGGTAGAGCAGGGCCTGGCCGGCCCGCAGCCCGCCGCGCAGGTAGGCCGCCAGGACGGCGAGCCGTTCCGCGCCGTTGCCGTAGGCGAGGAAGAGATGGTCGCCGAAGCGCATCTCCCCGACCGCCGTGCGGTCCCCGCCCGCCATGAGCGACACGTCCCTCCGCTTGCCGGGTCCGTTCCCCGGCTCACCCGGTCCGTTCCACGACCGCCACCCCGGACCGCGCCAGCAGCCCGGACTCGCGCAGCCGGCCGGCCAGCTCGGGGGCGGCGCCGCGCAGCAGCAGGCCGCGGTTCGCGCCGAGGCCCGGCAGGTCCGCGTCGGCCAGCAGCCGCAGCCCGGCCTCGTCGCAGCGGGTCAGCCCGCCGAGGTCCAGGCAGAGCAGGCCCGCCGTGGACGCGACCGACGCCAGCACCTTCTCCGCCGCCGGGCTCGTCGCGGCGTCCAGCACCCCGGCCAGCGCCGCACCCGGCGGCGCGAAGGTCGGCGTGATGCGCAGCGCGCCGTCGTCGTAGTGGTCGTCCGCCCGCACCCGGCCCATGTGGCCGGCCTCCAGCTCCGCCAGCCGCACCTCGTCGAACCAGCGGCGGTCGAACTGGCAGATCGCCATCGCCTTCAGGTCGGTCGTCATGAACACCTGGTCGAGCATGCGCTCGAAGTCGCCGTGCCGCTCGGTCCCGGGCCAGCGGCGCAGCGAGAACCGCGCCTCCCCGGCGATCCGGACCCCCGGGTAGCCCTGCACGAGCGCCAGGTCGATCTCCGTGGCCATCAGCTCCAGGCTCTCGTCCGGATCGAACCTGCCGCTGGCGAGGAACGTCTCCTCGGCGGTGCGGACGACGAAGTGCCCGGCCTCCAGCGCCGCGGCGAAGTCGAAGCCGTCGTCGTCCTGCGGCGGGCCGACGGTGTCGGGCCCGGTGTCGGCCCGGTTCGCGAGCCAGGCGGCGACGTCCCGCCCGGGCACCGCGTCGGAGATGTAGATCACCTTGTGGCCGGCGCGCACGCCGTCGCGCACGTAGGCGGCCATGACCGAGCGCCGCTCGGCCTCACTGTCGAAGAACAGGCACAGATGGTCGCCCAGCTCCATCGAGCCCACGGGCTTGCTGTGACCGGCCATTGCCGGCATCGCGGCCTCCGGTTGGCGTACGGCCCGCCGATCACGACGGGCCTGGCGGCGTCCCCTCACCCCCAGTGGACACCACTGAGGGCGTCCGCGTCCCGACAATCGGTGATGTCGCATATGGCCGGGTGCGGACGGGCACGCGCCCCCGCGCCGCCGCCGCGCCGCCGCCGCGCCGCCGCCGCGCCGCAGGGCGGGCTACCAGAGGGCGCGGACGAGGCCCTCCTGCAGCATCGTCAGCCAGTCGTAGGCCGCGAACATCGGCGCGCGCGGGTCGCGCGGGTCCAGCCGCTCGGCCTCCTCGTACCACTCCTCGCCGATGTCCAGCCGGGTGCCGAGCGCCAGCCGGACGTCGTTCAGCGCGCGCAGCCACATCTGCGCCCGCTCCTTGTCGAGGAGGATGTCGGCGCCCGGGTCCTTCAGCGCGTCCAGCACCGCCTGCGCCGCCTCGCGCTTGCCGTCCCGCAGCCCCATCTCGGTGTAGCGGCGGAACTCCCCGGCCGCCTCGCCGTCCTCGCGGTAGGCGTCCGGGAACAGCCGCGCCAGCACCGGGTCGTCCGGCTTGACGGCGTTCTCGGCGATGCCCATGGAGGCCAGCTCGCCGTCCCCGCCCGGGGTGTCCCCGAGCAGCGACACCAGCTGCTCCATCAGCGCCCGCACGAGCGCCGCCTCCTCGGCCTCCAGCCGCACGACGACGCCCTTGCGGGTCTTCTTCACATGGCTCATCGAATCACGCCGTTCATCGGATCGCTCCGCGCACGGGCCTCAGTCGTCCCGCTTCACGGTGGCCCACAGCCCGTAGGAGTGCAGGATCTCCACGTCCCGCTCCATCTCCTCCCGGGTGCCCTTGGCCACGACGGCGCGGCCCTTGTGGTGGACGTCCAGCATCAGCTTCTCGGCCTTGCTCTTGGGGTAGCCGAAGACGGCCTGGAACACGTACGTGACGTACGACATCAGGTTGATCGGGTCGTTCCAGACGATCGCCAGCCAGGGCCGGTCGGCGCGCACGTCCTCCTCGACGTCGGGCCGCTCCAGCTCGACCGGTGCGGGTGCCGTGCTCATGACCCCGCTCCGCCGCTCATGACGTTCATCGGCCGCGTCTCCCCCTTTCCGCGCGTTGTCGGGCCGCCCACGCACCCGATGCTATGCGTCCCCGGGCCGTCCGGTGCGATCTTCGCGCGCCGCCCGCACCCCGCCGGGGCGCGCCACCGGGTGTGATGGCCTCCATGTCCATGGTGCCCTCACCTGGCCGTAGGGTTCCACTTGTGGACCTCGACGACGGCACCGCACTGCTGACCGACCAGTACGAGCTGACGATGCTGCAGGCCGCACTGCGCAGCGGGACGGCCGGCCGCCGCGCGGTCTTCGAGGTCTTCGCGCGCAGCCTGCCCGCGGGGCGCCGCTACGGCGTCGTCGCGGGGACCGGGCGGCTGCTGGACGCCATCGAGGCGTTCCGGTTCGACGCCGCGGAGCTGGAGTTCCTGACCGCCAACGGGATCGTCGACGACGCGACGGCGCAATGGCTGGAGAAGTACCGCTTCTCCGGGAACGTCTGGGGTTACGCCGAGGGCGACTGCTACTTCCCGGAATCGCCGATCCTGGTGGTGGAGGGGACGTTCGCGGAGGCGGTCCTGCTGGAGACCGTCGCGCTGTCGATCCTCAACCACGACTGCGCGATCGCGTCCGCCGCGTCCCGGATGGTGCAGGCCGCGCAGGACCGCCCGATCATCGAGATGGGGTCGCGGCGCGCCCACGAGCGCGCCGCCGTCGCGTCCGCCCGCGCTGCCTACATCGCCGGGTTCACCACCACCTCGAACCTGGAGGCGGGCCGCCTCTACGGCGTCCCCACGGCCGGGACGAGCGCGCACTCCTTCACGCTGCTGCACGACAGCGAGCGGCACGCCTTCGAGGCGCAGCTGGCGGCCCTCGGCGAGGGCACGACGCTGCTGGTCGACACCTACGACGTCGAACGGGCCGTCCGGACGGCCGTGGAGCTGGCCGGGCCGTCCCTCGGCGCCGTCCGCATCGACAGCGGCGACCTCGGCGTGATGGCCCGCCGCGTGCGCGAGCAGCTCGACTCCCTGGGCGCGCACGACACCCGCATCGTGGTGACCGGCGACCTCGACGAGTACGGCATCGCCGCCCTCGCGGCCGCGCCGGTGAACGGCTACGGCGTGGGGACGTCCCTGGTGACGGGGTCCGGCGCCCCGACCGCCTCGCTCGTCTACAAGCTCGTCGCCCGCACCGACGGCCCGGACGACGACGCGCCCATGCGCCCGGTCGCGAAGCGGTCCACCGGCAAGCCCAGCCGCGGCGGCCGCAAGAGCGCCGTCCGGCGCATCGACGCGCACGGCACCGCCTACGCCGAGACGGTGTCGGTCGGGGAGCCCGCGCCGGGCCGGCGGGACCGCGTGCTGCACGTCCCGCTCGTCCGCGACGGCGAGATCGTCGGCCGCGAGTCGCTGCGCGACGCCCGCGAGCGGCACGTCCGCTCCGTCGCGGAGCTGCCCCCGACCGCGCTCCAGCTGTCCAAGGGCGAGCCCGCCGTGCCGACCGAGTTCATCGAGGGCGGCCCGCGCACCTGAACGGCGGGCCGCGGCCGGGCTACGGCCGGGCGGCGCGCTGAAGAGCACCGGGGACGCTGGGGTAGCGTCGACGGCGGGGAGAAAACCGGCAGAGGAGCGGTCGTGGGCAAGAAGGCTCTGATCATCGTGGACGTGCAGAACGACTTCTGCGAGGGCGGGTCGCTGGCCGTCGGCGGCGGCGCGGGCGTGGCCGCGGCCATCTCGGGCCACCTCGCCGAGCACCGCGCCGGCTACGCGCACATCGTCGCGACCCGCGACTTCCACCTCGACCCCGGCGCCCACTTCTCCGACCGGCCCGACTTCGTCGACAGCTGGCCCCCGCACTGCGTGATCGGCACCCCCGGCGCCGACTTCCACCCCGGGCTGACGCTCGCCCCCATCGAGACGGTGTTCAGCAAGGGCCGCGAGACCGCCGCCTACAGCGGCTTCGAGGGCGTCTCCGACGACGGCGCCCCGCTCGCCGGCTGGCTCTCCGCCCGCGGCGTCGACGCCGTGGACGTCGTCGGGATCGCCACCGACCACTGCGTCCGCGCGACCGCCGTCGACGCCGCCCGCGCCGGGCTGCGCACCACCGTGCTGCTCGACCTGACCGCGGGCGTCGCCAAGACCACCGTCGACCGCGCCCTGGACGAGCTCGGCCGCGAGGGCGTGACGCTGTCCGGCGAGCCGGTCGTGGGCGCCTGAACCGTGGACACCCCCCGAGACGTCACGGTCATCCTGGTCGCCGGCGTGTCCGGCAGCGGCAAGACCACCGTCGGGAGCCTGCTCGCCGAGCGGCTCGGCTGGGACTACGCCGAGGCCGACGCGTTCCACTCCCCGGCCAACATCGCCAAGATGCGCGACGGGCACCCGCTGACCGACGCCGACCGCGCGCCCTGGCTGCGCGCCATCGCCGCCTGGATCGACGACCGCCTCCGGTCCGGCCGGCCCGGCGTCGTCACCTGCTCGGCCCTCAAGCGCGCCTACCGCGACGAGCTGGCGGGCGGCCGGCCCGGCGTCCGCACCGTGCTGCTCGACGGCGACCGCGACGTCATCGCCGAGCGGATGCGCAGGCGGCACGGCCACTTCTTCGGCGCCGGCCTGCTCGACAGCCAGTTCGCCGACCTCGAGCGCCCGGACCCGGACGAGCACGTGCTGACCGTCCCCATCACCGACTCCCCCGAGGAGACGGTCGCCAGGATCATCAAGTCCCTGGACCTGACGCCCGAGCACTGAGGACGGCCCCGCGGAGGCGGCGGACGAACGGCTAGGCGCGCTTGGTGGCCCATTCGCGGATCTTGCCGATCCGCTGCCGGATCTCCTCGGCGCTGGCCTGCGGCACGGGCGGGCCGCCGCAGGCGGAGCGCAGCTGGCTGTGGATCACGCCCTGCGGCTGCCCGGTGCGGTGGTTCCACGCGTTCACCAGGCCGTTCAGCTCCTTGCGCAGGGCGTGCAGGTCCTCGGCGGCGGTGCGGTCGGCGCGCGGGTCGCCGGTCTTGCGCCGGCGCTCGTTGGCGACCTGGTCGGCCTGCCGCTTGCGCAGCAGCTGCGTCACCTGCTCGGGCTCCAGCAGCCCGGGGATGCCCAGGTACTCCTCCTCCTCGGCGGAGCCCGGCTGGGCGTTCATGCCGAACTCGCCGCCGTCGTACAGGACGCGGTCGAACGTCGCGGACGCCTCGACGGTCTCGAACGGCAGCTCCTCGCCGACGTCGGGCGTGTCCTGCTTGCGGTTGGCCTCGGCGAGCAGGTCGTCGTCGAGGCCGTCCTCGCGGACCGGCCGGTCGAGGACGTGGTCGCGCTCCTCCTCCAGCTCGGCGGCGTGCCCCATCAGCGTCGGCACCGACGGCAGGAACACCGACGCGGTCTCGCCGCGCCTGCGGGCGCGGACGAAACGGCCGATCGCCTGCGCGAAGAACAGCGGCGTACTGGTGGAGGTGGCGTAGACGCCGACGGCGAGGCGCGGGATGTCGACGCCCTCGGACACCATCCGGACCGCGACCATCCACCGGTCGTCGGTCTCGCCGAACGCCTTGATCTTCTTGGACGCGGTCGGGTCGTCCGACAGCACGATCGTGGCGCCCTGCCCGGTGACCGCGCGCAGCATCTTGGCGTAGGCGCGGGCGGCCTCGTGGTCGGTGGCGATGACCAGCCCGCCCGCGTCCGGGATGGCGCGGCGCAGCTCGGTGAGGCGGCGGTCGGCGGCGGCCAGCACCTGCCTGATCCAGTCGCCCTTGGGGTCGAGCGCGGCCCGCCACGCCTGCGCGGTCTGGTCCTGGGTGAGCGGCTCGCCGAGCGTCGCGGTGATCTCGTCGCCGGCGCGGGTGCGCCAGCGCATCTCCCCCGCGTACGCCAGAAAGATCACCGGCCGGACGACCCCGTCGGCGAGCGCCGGGCCGTAGCCGTAGGTGTAGTCGGCCCGGCTGCGCCTGATCCCGTCCGGGCCCTCCTCGTAGCGGACGAACGGGATCGGGTTGATGTCGGTGCGGAAGGGGGTGCCCGACAGCGCGAGCCGCCGCGTCGCCGGCTCGAACGCCTCCCGGACGGCGTCGCCCCAGGACAGCCCGTCGCCCGCGTGGTGCACCTCGTCGAAGATCACCAGGGACTTGCGCGACTCGGTGCGGTTGCGGTGCAGCGCCGGGCGCGCCGCGACGGTCGCGTAGGTGACGGCGATCCCGTCGAAGTCCTTGCCGACCGGGCCGTCGCCGTTCTGGTACTCCGGGTTGATCTTGATGCCGACGCGGCCGGCGGACTCGGCCCACTGCCGCTTCAGGTGCTCGGTCGGGCAGACGATCGTGATCGCCTGGATGATCCGCCGCTCCAGCAGCTCGCGGGCCAGCCGCAGCGCGAACGTCGTCTTACCGGCGCCGGGCGTGGCGACGGTCAGGAAGTCGCGCGGGCCGGGCTGGCGCCCGTCCACGCCGAAGTAAGCCTCCAGCGCCTGCTGCTGCCAGGCGCGCAGGGACTGCGCGGTCCCCCAGGCGGCCCGCTCGGGGAACGCGGGGGGCATGCTCGATGCGGCGAAGGTGCTCACGGTCATAGCAGGCTACCGAGCCCCACCGACAGATCGCGCCTCCCCGGCCTCCCCTGTGCCGCGATCCACACTCCGGCGCCCCCGCCCGTGCCGGTGCTTCGGGGCCCGGTACGCGGCCCACGCGGCGCGGATGCGGCGGCCCTGACCTGCGGTGAAGCTCCGCATACAGGAGTCGAACCCGTAGTTCATGAAGTTGTGCACCGGGTCGTCGCCGCGTTGGGGACAGGTGTCCTTGTAGTGCGGGCATCCTTGCGCCGGCGTCGCCTCGTACGGGGTGTCGGACACCCCGTCGCCCGGCGGCGTGCACCCGCCCTGGAACGTGTGCAGCAGCCCCAGCCAGTGCCCGATCTCGTGGACGGCGGTGTAACCGCGGTTGAAGCGCCGGTACGTGCCGTGCGGGAGGCTGCGGTAGTCGACGACGACGCCGTCCATGCGCGGGCCCTTGCGGTACCACTGCGGGAACGTCGAGAAGCCCAGCACGTCCCGCCCCACGGACGCGGTGTAGAGGTTGAGCGTGCCGCGCCCGCCCCTGCGGAGCCGGTGCTTGATGGGGCTCTCGTACTTCTGCGGGTGGTAGAACCAGGCGGCCTTGTTCGTGGTGTCGTAGCCGACGAGACGGAACCGCACGCCGGTGTCCGCGCCGCCCGTCCGCCCGCTGTAGGCCGCGTTCAGCGTGGCGATCTGGCCGCGTGCGGACGCCCTGGACAGCCGGCCCTTTCGTCCGGCGGCGAGGGCGTGGAACCGCACCGGGATCGTCAGCCGGGCCCGGCGCCGCGCGGCATCGGACCTCTGCGCTCCGGACCCCTGCGCCTCGGACCACTGCGCGTCGAGTCGCTCCTCGTCCGGCGTCCCGTACCGCTCGCTCAGCGTCCGGCGCAGGTCCGCGAGCATCGCGACGACCTGGCCGCGCGTCAGGTCCCCGTCCCGGTCGCGCGGGCGCGCCGACCGCGCCGCCGCCCCCGCCGCCGCCTCCGGGACGCAGTCGGCCTTCCCCGCCGAGACGGTCTTGCGCGCCCCGGCCGTCCGGGCCCGCCCCCGCGCGCCGTCACTCATCGACATCGGCACCGCACACGCTGTGACCAGCAGTGCGCACACCGAAACCCCGGCGAACCGCCGCATCTGTCCCCCGTATGTCCCCGTTTGTGGAAAGCAGTGTGGAAACGCGAAGGCCCCGCGGCCGGGCGTCCGCCTGCCGGCGCACGCTCGACCGCGGGACCGTCACGGGCGCGGGCCGGGCCCGCGGGCCCGGCGCCCCCGGCCGGCTCTCAGCCGGCCGTCACTCGTCGCCCTGGCCCCCGCCCGACTGCATGGACTCGTAGATCTCCTTGCACTCGGGGCAGACCGGGTACTTCTTCGGGTCCCGGTTCGGCACCCAGACCTTGCCGCACAGCGCGATCACCGGAGTGCCCGTCACCGCGCTCTCGGTGATCTTCTGCTTCTTCACGTAGTGGGCGAACCGCTCGTGGTCGCCGTCACCGTGCGAGAGGTCCGGCCGGACGTCCTGCTGGGTGTCGCTCTCGGGAAGGATCTTCGTACTCACGTCATCACCTTAGTTCAGCGTCGGGTCCTCGGGGAAAGTGGAGACGAACGCCAGGTCACCGCCCTGCCGGCGGAGCACCTCCTGCCACAGCCGGTCCGGGTCGGCGGCGAACACGTCGCCCGCCTCGGCCGGCACCAGGTACCACGCGCCGTCCTCGATCTCGCCGCGCAACTGCCCGGCCGACCACCCGGCGTACCCGGCGAACACCCGCAGCTGCAGCAGCTCCGCCGCCAGCAGCCCCGGCGGGGCCTCCAGGTCGACCAGGCCGACCCGGGCCACCTCCGAGCCGCCCTCCAGCGCCCGCCAGCCGAGCGGCTCGTCCTCACCGGGCAGACGGGCCAGGGCGAGCGCGTTGTCCAGCGCGACCGGGCCGCCCTGGAACACCACCGACGGGCCGGTCACCAACTCGGCCCACGGCGGCAGCACCCGGTCGACCGGAATCTCGGTCGGCCGGTTGAGGACAACTCCGAGCGTGCCCCCGTCGAAATCGTGCTCGACCACCAGGACGACGCTGCGCCTGAAGTTCGGATCCTCCAATTGCGGGGTCGCGACCAGCAGAAGCCCCACCCTGATGCCGTCTTCCATGGGTTCCATCATGCGTTGCGCGGACCTCCCACGGCACGTCCCCCCGCTCGTTAGCCTGTTAGGCATTCCTAGCGATGGGGATATCGGCACCACAACCGCCTAGGTTGAGAATGATCCCGGATCACCCGGCCGCCCGCTCGACGCCCCCACGCGGGTCAGGAGGACAGCGATGCAGTTGCCCAGGGTCGTCATCGCCGCAGTGTTTCTCGTCATCGCAGCACTGATCGGCATCCCGGCGCTGACGAATTCATCGGGCTCCGGCGCGCGGGCCTCCTCGACCACCTCCGCGTCACCGAGCCCGAGCACGTCCGGCACGGGCTCCTCGCCCTCGCCCTCCGGGTCCACGACGCACAAGCCGTCGAAGACGAAGACGCCGACGAGCGCCCCGCCGAGCAGCGGGACGCCGCAGCCCGTCTCGGCCGCGATCGGGTCGGTGTCGTGCCCGGCGCGCTCGGTCCGCATCACGGTCCGCAACACCGGGACGCAGAGCGAGGACTTCACGGTCGTCCGGAACGACGAGAGCGCCACCGTCCCCGGCACCGTCGCCCCGCACGACAGCAAGACCGTCAAGGTGGAGCTCACGGAGGACCGGAGCACCCTGGTCCGAGTCGACTGGGCCAACAAGCGGATCGAGAGCCGCACGCTCAAGGCGAACTGCAAGCACGCGGGCGCCGCGCCGCAGAAGACCACGCCCGGCAACCTGCCGCACACCGGCCCCGACACCGTGCTGTGGGCACGGGCCGCGACCGGCGTCGGCGTGCTGCTCACCGGAGTGGTCATCTTCTGGTACGGCGGGATCTGGCCGCGCCGCCGCGAGCGGGTCTTCGCCAAGAAGGGCGACTAGCCCCGCCCGCCCCTGCTCGTCAGGCCTCGGTGCGGGGGCGGCCGCCGGCGGCCTCGCGGACGGCGCCGGCGACGCGGGACGCGACGTCCGGGTGGAACACGCTCGGCACGATGTAGTTCGGGCCGAGCTCGCCCGGCGTGACGACCTCGGCGAGCGCCTGCGCCGCCGCGGCCAGCATCGCCTGGCTGACGCCGTTGGCCTGCGCGTCCAGCAGCCCGCGGAACACCCCGGGGAACGCCAGCACGTTGTTGATCTGGTTCGGGTAGTCGCTGCGCCCGGTGGCGACGACGGCGGCGTGCTCGCGCGCCTCGTCCGGCGACACCTCCGGCTCCGGGTTGGCCAGCGCGAACACGATCGCGTCCTTGTTCATCGTCGCGATGTCGTCGCCGTTGAGGATGCCCGGCGCGGACACGCCGATGAAGACGTCCGCGTCCTTCACCGCGCCGCGCAGGTCGCCGGAGTAGCCGGCGGTGTTGGTGTGGTCGGCGATCCAGCGCAGCGAGTCGTCCAGGTCGTCGCGGCCCTTGTGCACCGCGCCCCGGTAGTCGCAGACGATCAGGTCGCGCGCGCCGGCGTGCATCAGCAGCTTCAGGATCGCGCTGCCGGCCGCGCCCGCGCCCGCCATCGTGATGCGGACCGAGCCGATGTCCTTGCCGACGACCCGCAGCGCGTTCGTCAGCGCCGCCAGCACGCAGATCGCGGTGCCGTGCTGGTCGTCGTGGAACACCGGGATGTCCAGCAGCTCGCGCAGCCGCCGCTCGACCTCGAAGCAGCGCGGCGCGGAGATGTCCTCCAGGTTGATGCCGCCGAACGCGGGCGCGAGGATCTGCACCGTCCGGACGATCTCGTCGGTGTCCTGGGTGTCCAGGCAGATCGGCCAGGCGTCGATGCCGGCGAACCGCTTGAACAGCGCCGCCTTGCCCTCCATCACCGGCAGCGCCGCCTCCGGGCCGATGTTGCCGAGGCCGAGCACCGCCGACCCGTCGGTGACCACCGCGACGCTGTTGCGCTTGATCGTCAGCCGGCGGACGTCCTCGGGGTTGCGGGCGATCGCCAGGGACACCCGGGCGACGCCGGGGGTGTAGGCCATCGACAGCTCGTCGCGGTTGCGCAGCGGCACCTTCGACTGCATCTCGATCTTGCCGCCGAGGTGCATCAGGAAGGTCCGGTCGCTGACCTTGTGGATCTTGATCGCGTCGATCTTCTCCAGCGCGCTCGCGATCGCCTCGGCGTGCTGGGTGTCGCGGGTGGCGATCGTCACGTCGATGCGCAGCGTCTCGTGCCCGGCGGTGTTGACGTCGAGGGCGGTGACGATGCCCCCGGCGTTCTCGACCACGTGCGTGATCTGGCTGACCGCCCGGCCGCCGGCCGGGACCTCCAGCCGGACGGTGATGGAGTACGAAACGCTGGGCACGCTCGCCACGACAATCTGCTCCCTTTTGCTACCGGGTACGTCCTCGTCCCGGCCGCCGCGTCCCTCGGGTGGGCACGGACGCCCGGGGGCCGACGCCCTCTCCGCCGCGGGCGGCTCACAGCGCCCGGGCCGCGGCCGCGATCAGGTCGGCGGCGGCGGGCACGGGCAGCCTCGTGGTGTCGATCACGAGGTGGTAGAGCCGCGGATCGGCGGGGTCGGCCCCGTAAAAATGCTTCACGTAGGCCGTACGGGCGCGGTCGTTGTCATCGAGCATACGCTCAACATCGCGGTCCGGCGTCCCGGTCGCCCCACCCGGACCCCGCGTCCCGCCTGCGGCGCCACCCGCGCGCCTGCCCGCCGCCTTCGACGGTCGGCTCGCGGCCTTCGCCGGTTCCCCCGTGCCCTTCGCCAGTTCCCACGCGACGACGGCCAGCCGGCGCCGCCGCGTCCCGTCCAGCCGGACGTGCAGCGCGCCCGGGTGGTCGGCGAGCACGATGGCGGCGGCGCGGCCGAGCAGCACTCCCCCGCCCTGCTCCGCCGTGCGGTGGATGAAGCGCTCGGTGTGCTCGACGAACTCCTCGGGCCGCAGGATCGCCTGCTCGGGCAGGTAGACGTCCATCGCGCCGAGCGCGACGTTCGGCAGCCGCGCGGCGCCCGCGAGGATGCGGCCGATGCCGCTCTCGGCGCGACCGTCGTGCGCGAGCGCCTCCTCCAGCGTGCAGCCGATCTCACCGGCGACCTGCACGGGGATGGCCCGGTCGAGGAACGGCAGCGACAGCCGGTCGGCGACGGCGGGCCCGACGAGGTCGCCCCGCGTGCCGAACGCGGCCGAGATGGTCACGACGCGAGCGCTCACACCCGCTACATGCCCGATTCCCGGCGGGACAAGGGCGCGAACCCGTCGCAATCCCCGCCCCGCACGCCGATCCCGCGCTCTTGGGCCGGGGTTGCTAGAACAGCGCCGCCTGGAGGGAGCGGCGGGCCTTGCCGACGCGGGGGTCGTCCGGCGGCAGCAACTCGAACAGCGACAGCAGGTGCGTGCGGGCCGCGTCGCGGTCGTCGCCGGCGCTGCCGCGCACCGCGGTGAGCAGCCGGCCGAACGCGTCCTCGATCCGGCCGGACACCATCTCCACGTCCGCGGCGTGGATCTGCGCCTGCACGTCGCCGGGCTTGTCCGCGGCCTCCTGGACGGCGCGCTCGGGGTCCAGCCCGCGCACCCGCAGGCTGAGCTCCACCAGCGACAGGCCCTGCTTGGCCTGGCCGTCCCGCGGGTCGCGGGCCAGGATCTGCTCGAACGCGGCCTTCGCGCCGTCGAGGTCGCCGCGCTGGAGCGCGTCCTCGGCCGCGGCGTAGACCGAGTCGGCCGGGGAGGGGGCCTCGCCCGCCGGCGCGGCCTCGCCCTCGGCGGCCTCCGGCAGGATGCCCTCCTGGCGCAGCGCCTCGAAGAGCTGGTCGATCGCCTGCCGGACCTGCGGCTCGGGCGCCGCGCCGTTCAGGAACGGCAGCAGCTGCCCGGCCACGACCGCCGCGACGAACGGGATGCCGCGCACGCCCATCTGCTGCATGTACGCGCCGAGCTGCGGGTTGGCGTCGATGTCGACCTTGGCGAGGATCCACTTGCCGGCCGCCTCGGTGGCGAGCTTCTCCAGGATCGGGCCGAGCTGCTTGCACGGCCCGCACCAGTCGGCCCAGAAGTCCACGAGCACCGGGACGGTCTGCGACCGCTCCACGACCTCGGTGTTGAACGTCTGGTCGGTGACGTCAATGACGTACTGGCCGCCCGCGCCGGCGTCGGCTCCGCCGGCCGGCGGGCCCGCGGGCGCGGCGCCGGCCTGCGCCCGGCGCTCCTGCTGCTTCCTGGTGGCCGCCTGGCGGGCCCCCAGGTCAATGGCCCCGTGCAACGAAAAGTCCCGAGAAGGCATGGGTCCATCCTGCCCCATGACCGCCCCCGTCCGTGCCCCCGTCCGCTGCGAGCGGAGCGCGCCGCCCGCCGGCCCCGCCCGCGACGCCCCGGTCCGACGGCATGGCGACACAATTGTCCGCCTTTTTTGAATTCTCACCTTCGGTCGGAAGGCAAAGAATCCAGGCGTCCTGCCGTAAAGGCAAAAAGATTGCTGACAGCCATCACCAAGCCCGGTTATAGTCGCGATGTCGATGCAGCGTGCGACGGCAAAAGAGATCCGGTGCCCCGGGCCCCGCCGATTCGGCCGGCCCGGCCGGCGGGCGCCGCGTGGCGCGGGGAGCGGCCACCGGCCCGGCTCGGACGACCGTCGCGCTCGCATGACGAGCAACGGGGGGAAACAAGTGATCGCGGAGCATTCCGCGATCGTGGCCCGAGGAATGGGTGTCCGCCGCGGGGGGCGGTGGCTCCTGCGCCCGGTGACCTTCGGCGTGCCCGAAGGCGTGGTCGGCTTCGCCGGTCCACCTGGTGTCGGTAAATCCACTCTGCTGGCCACGTTCGCGACCTTGCGCCGGCCCAATTCCGGCGTGCTGCACATTCTCGGGCACGACATAGCGAACGCCGCGGACCTGCGCGCCGCGCGGGCCCGGATCGGCTATCTGCCGGCCCGGTTCTCCCGCACGGAGAACATGACGGCGGGCGAGTTCGTCGCGTACGCGGCGTACTACAAGCGCACGAGCGCCTCAGTGGCACGGTCCATCATGAAGCGGCTGGACCTCGCCGAGGCCGCCGGGACGGCGCTGTCGCTGCTGCCGCCGGACGTCCGGCTGCGCGCCGGGCTGGCCGCCGCCTGCGTGCACGGCCCGGACCTGCTGGTGCTGGACGACCCGTTCGGCGACCTGCGGGCCGCCGCCGAGCCGTGGCCGACCGGCGCGGCGGGTCCCGGCGGCCCGGCCTACTCCGCCGCCATGGCGGAGCTGGTCCCGCTGCTGCGCTCGCTCGCGCCCACCGTCCTGGTCAGCGCGGACGACACCGAGACGCTCACCGGCTGGTGCGACCGCCTGCTCACGCTGGCGCGCGGCAAGCTCACCGAGCAGCCCACGCACTCCGCCGCGGCCCGCCGCGGCCGCACCGCCGCCGACCGCCGCGTCCCCGCCGACCAACCCGCCGAACGCCCTGCCGAAGCCGGTCTCCGCACCGAGACCGTCCGGCCCGCCACCGCGGACCGCTCGCCCGGCGCCGGCCTTCGCGCCGAAGCCGGGCACCGCACGCCGGCGGGCCTCCGCCGGGTGCCCAGGCGCACCGGGGTGAAGCGGCGGCCGGCGCGCCTGGCGCTCCCCCACGTGAACCTGCGTCCCGCCGCGCTGCGGCAGGTGTCACTGCGGCAGGTGTCGCTCCCGGTGTCCAGGCTGCGGGCGAGGCGGGCGGCCGCGGGGAGCGGCGCCGGTGTCTGACCTCGGTCGGGTGCTCCGGCTGGACGCCCGCCGCTCGGCACTGCTGGTCGCGGTGCCGGTCCTGTCCGCGGTCGGGACGGCGGCGGCGGGCCCGCCGCTGCTGCCCTCGGTCGCGTACTGGGACAACTCCGTCGTCGCGCTGGTCAACGCGGTGCGGTTCCTCGGCCCGGCCGCCGCGGGGCTGGCCGCGTGGACGGCCGTCCGGGAGCGTCCGCTCGACTACCTGCGCGACCTGACGGCGCGCTCGCCCGCCACGGGCACGCTGCTCGACCTGCTGCTGCTGTCGGCGGCGGCGCTCGCGTCGTACGCGGCGGTGACCGCGCTGGTGGTGGTGGTCACGCTGCTCCGGCAGGAGGCCGGGCATCCGCATCCGCTCGGCGTCGTCGCCGGAGCGGGCGCGCTCGTCCTGCACGTCGCGGCCGGCTACCTGGCCGGACGGGTCGTCCCGCACCGCGCCACGGCGGCCGTGGTGCTCGTGGTGACGGGCCTGTGGGCGGTCCTGCGCGTACCGGGGACGTCGTGGCTGAGCCTGCTCCCCCCGGCCGCGTTCAACCGCATCCACCTGTTCACCACGTTGCGCGCCGGGGTGCTGGCCTACCAGGTGCTGTGGGCGTTGGGGCTGACGGCGGCACTGGTCTTCGGCTACGTGCTGTGGGCGACGCGGCGGCTGCTGCTCGTCGTGCCGCTGGCGCTGGCGCTGGCGGCGACCGCCGGCGCGACGCTCGGGCTGCGCGGCGCCGACGGGACGGTGACGCCGGTGACGGCGGACCGGGTGTGCCGGCAATGGCCGCTCACCATCTGCGTCCATCCGGCGCTGCGCGCGGCACTGCCCTCGCTGATGACGGCCGTGACACCGCTCGCGGCCCGCCTCAACGGCACCCCCGGCGCGTTCACCCGCGTCGAGCAGCTACCGGGCTGGGCGCCGGCCGGGGTGGCGGACGGCGTCGCCGGCATCCATCTGGACGAGGACCTCTCGCCCGGCTACCAGGAGCGGGCCGTCCGGCAGATCCAGGACGGCCTGCTGAACGCGAGCGCGTGCACGGTCGCCGGACGGCCGCGCGGCTACGGTTCGCTGGTGGACGCGTGGCTGCTCGGCGAGCAGCCGCCGGCGATCGGCGACGCGTGGGCGGCGCGCCGGTTCGGCTCGTGGGACGACGACCGGCGGCGCGACTGGCTGCGCCGGCACTTCGCCGGCTACCGGTCCTGCACGCTGGGCCCGGCGGACTTCCGCCCGGCCGTCCGGCACGTCCAGCGGCGTCCGGGGCGAACGGCGCGCGACGTCCACCGCCCCGTGCCGGTGCGCAAGGTCCCGGCGCCGCGGCGGGAGTTGGGGACGGCGAAGTCCCCCGCGTGACCGCGGCGGCACCCCCTGTCCGCCCCGGCCACGCGGAAGTTCAGGCGCGCCCGGCGGGCTGCGGCTCCGTCCGGCCGGCGCCGGCGGGCCTGGCCCAGTGCCGCTCGACGAAGAACGGCGCGACGGGCAGCACCGCCGCGACGAGCGCGAGGACGGTGCGCTTGAGCCCCCAGCCGAGCTTCTCCCCGACGACGAACGCCAGCCCGACGTAGCCGAGGAACAGGATCCCGTGGATCGGGCCCATCACCTGGACCGCCACCGGCAGGTCCGCGCCGTACTTCAGCGGCATGGCGATCAGCAGCAGGACCAGGAAGGAGGTCGCCTCGGCTATCGAGACGACGCGGAATGCACGCACGATGTCCACGGACCCCTCAACGCCCCGCCCCCCCCCCCGGTTTCCCACCCCCCTATGGCCCTGCTCACACACCGGGCTCACACACACCGGCCGGTCTCCCCGGCCCGCGACGGCCCCGACCGTTGCGATCGCGAGCGGAGCCGGATTCGAGCTTGCGAGAATCCGATCGCGCAGCGAGCCCCCAGGGCGAGTCGGAGCGATGCAGCGATCGCCGCTTTGCCCGCCGAAGGAGGGCGCTCCAGCGCCTGACGCCAAGGGCAATGCAGACATTAGGGTGTGCGGGTGGACTGGAGCTTGCTGACTTGTGCGCGCAAGGGGCACATCACTTACGCGCCCGACGAGGAGCCGCTGCGCGAGCGGCTGCTCGTGTCGTCCCCCGTCGGAGCCGCGTGGCGGTGCCTGCGCTGCGGCGCGTACGTGCACGGCGAACCGCACGGCTCGGGCCCGGCGGACCGGGCGCCGCTGGTGAAGCGGGGCAAGGAGCTGCGGGACGCGTTCATCATGCGGTTCTTCGCGGTGGAGCGGCTGATCCGCGGGCTGATCGTGGCGGTGGCGGCGTACGGGGTGTGGCGGTTCGCGCAGAGCCGCGGCTCGGTCCAGGAGGTCTTCGAGAAGGAGATCCCGCTGCTGCGCCCGATCGCCGACCAGTTCGGCTGGGACCTCGACCACTCCAAGGTCATCACTTCGATCCGGCACGTGTTCGGGCTGGAGGAGCGGACGCTGCGCTGGCTGGCGGTCGGGCTGCTGGTGTACGCGGCGATCGAGATCATCGAGGCGGTCGGGCTGTGGCTGCTGCAGCGCTGGGGCGAGTACTTCGCGGTGGTGGCGACCTGCTTCGGGCTGCCGGTCGAGATCTACGAGCTGGCCGAGAAGGTCACCGTGCTGCGGGTCGGCGCGCTGGCCATCAACATCGGTCTGATCGTCTACATCATCGTCACCAAACGGCTGTTCGGGGTGCGCGGCGGCCGGGCCGCCCATGAGGCGCATCTGCGCAGCGAGTCGCTGCTGGAGGTGGAGCACGCGGCGGCCGATCCGGACCTCTCCCACGCGCCGCGTCCGGCCGCCGGGTCGCCGGGATAGGTGAGCGGCCGCTAAGGACGGGAATGTGGGGGACATGCCGAAAAACGACGCGGCCCGCGAGCCCGCCCCCCAGCGCGTGCGACCCGTCCCCCGGCGCGGTTTCCTCACCGCCCTGGTGCTCGTCGTGGCGACCATCGCGGTCGTCATCGTCGTGCAGCGGGCGGTGGACGGCCTGCCGCACTGGCTGAACCCGTTCCACGAGGAGACCAAGGACCGCAGCGGCCCGGTGCTGCTGCAGTCGATCCGCGACCTGAACCGCTACGAGGCCGCCAGCGGCAACTTCCAGGTCGTCGTGGACCTGGAGAAGGACGCGAAGTTCCTGCCGTCCTCGCTGCGCGGCAAGCGCACCCTGTTCGTGGGCAACGGCTCGGTCGACGCCTACGTGGACTTCTCCAGGATCGCCTCCGGCGCGATCAAGGTGAACTCCGACCGGACGTCCGCGACCATCACGCTGCCGCACGCCCAGCTGGAGCCGACGAACCTCGACACCAAGCGCAGCTACGTCTACGCGACCGAGCGCGGCCTGTTCGACCGGTTCGGCGACTTCTTCAGCAGCAACCCGGACAACCAGCAGCAGCTCTACGTCCTGGCGAGCCAGAAGATCCAGACGGCGGCGCAGGAGAGCAGGCTGGCGGCGCAGGCCGACGCCAACACCAAGCGGATGCTGGAGAACATGCTGAGGGCGCTGGGCTTCAAGACGGTCACCGTCCAGCAGCCCAACGCCCAGTGAGCGCGCTCGGCGCTACGCCTTCGCGACGCGGAGGACGAGCGCGTCGCCCTGCCCGCCGCCGCCGCACAGGCCGGCGGCGCCGACGCCGCCGCCGCGCCGCTTCAGCTCGTAGGCGAGGTGCAGCGCGATGCGGGCGCCCGACATGCCGACCGGGTGGCCGAGCGCGATGGCGCCGCCGTTGACGTTGACCTTCTCGGGGCCGACGCCGAGGTCGCGCATCGACTGGATGCCGACCGAGGCGAACGCCTCGTTGATCTCGATGAGGTCGAGGTCGTCGACGCTCAGGCCCTCCTTGCCGAGGGCGTGCCTGATGGCGTTGGACGGCTGGGACTGCAGCGAGTTGTCCGGGCCGGCGACGTTGCCGTGCGCGCCGATCTCGGCGAGCCAGCTGAGGCCGAGCTCCTCGGCCTTGGCCTTGGACATCACCACGACGGCGGCGGCGCCGTCGGAGATCTGCGAGGACGACCCGGCGGTGATCGTCCCCTCCTTGCTGAACGCGGGGCGCAGCCGGGCGAGCGACTCGGCGGTGGTGTCGCCGCGCACGCCCTCGTCCTTGGCGAACACGATCGGGTCGCCCTTGCGCTGCGGGATCTCGACGGGCGCGATCTCCTCGTCGAACACGCCGTTCTTGATGGCCGCGGCGGCGCGCTGGTGGGAGCGGGCGGAGAACTCGTCCTGCTCTTCGCGGGTGATGCCGAGCTTGGCGTTGTACTTCTCGGTGGACTCGCCCATGGAGACGCCGTCGAACGCGTCGGTCAGCGCGTCGTAGGCCATGTGGTCGAGGACCTCGACCGAGCCGTACTTGTAGCCGGCGCGGGACTTCGGCAGCAGGTGCGGGGCCTGGGTCATCGACTCCATGCCGCCGGCCACCACGATGTCGAACTCGCCGGCCCGGATCAGCTGGTCGGCGAGCGCGATCGCGTCCAGCCCGGACAGGCAGACCTTGTTGATCGTGATGGACGGGACGCTCATCGGGATCCCGGCCTTGACCGCCGCCTGCCGGGACGGGATCTGCCCCGCGCCCGCCTGCAGGACCTGGCCGAGGATCACGTACTGCACCTGGTCGCCGGCCACGCCCGCGCGCTCCAGCGCCGCCTTGATCGCGTGCGCGCCGAGGTCGGCGGCGGAGAAGTCCTTCAGCGCGCCCTGCAGGCGCCCGACGGGGGTGCGCGCTCCGGCGACGATCACGGACGTGGCGGTCATGAGGGGGCCTCCAGGGTGGTGCTGCGGCGACGTTTGCCACCATACCCAGGGAAGCGGCGCACGCTTCCGTTCGCCCCTGTCTGGCCGTCCGTAGGGAGAAACGTCCATGCTGACCCGTATCGACCACATCGGCATTGCCTGTCACGACCTGGAGGCCACCGTCGCGTTCTACCGGGCGACCTACGGCTTCACCGACGCGCACTTCGAGGTGAACGAGGAGCAGGGCGTCCGGGAGTGCATGCTCAAGATCAACGAGACGGGCGACGGGGCCGCGAGCTACCTGCAGCTCATCGAGCCGATCCGGGACGACTCGGCGGTCGCCAAGTGGCTGGCCAAGAACGGCGAGGGCGTGCACCACATCGCCTTCGGCACCGACCAGGCCGTCGCGGACGAGGCGGCGGAGATCGCCGGCAAGGGCGTCCGGGTGCTGTACGACGCGCCGAGGAACGGCTCCATGGGCTCCTTGATCAACTTTTTGCACCCGAAGGACTGCCACGGGGTGCTGACCGAGCTGGTCCAGAAGGCGTAGCCGGGCGGCCCGGGGGCCGCGCGGTCCGGCGGGACCGGCGCGCTGTGCGGGCACCGCGCGGGCACTGTGCGTGCGCGGGCGCGGTCCGGCGCGCGCGCGGCCCGGGCGCGACCGGATCGTGACGTGTTCGATATCACCTCGGGGACGGCGGGGTGCAAGACCGCCGCTCTGTGAGCATTCGGACACATCTGGTGCATTTGCGGCCCCCGTACCTGGGCACCTGGGGCACCGGAGGCCGTAACCGCAAACCGGGACAAACCACGCAGCGCGTCAAGATGAGCCCCCAACACGGCAGTGTCCGGAGTACGCTTCATTCGCCGGAAGAGGTCTGGGGCACTGCGCACGTTCATGGCGCCCGTTCATGCCAGGCGATCAACCGGTCCCCGGAACCACCCGTAGCCCCGTCACATCAGGATTGAGCCCTATGCAGTCCGACATCGACGCCCAGCTCAGCAACTTCTTCGAGGACACGCCCCCGCGCGATTTCGACGTGGTGCTCCGTGGCTACGACCGGCACCAGGTCGACGAGCACATCAAACAGCTCGAGAACGAGGGCCGGCAGGCACGCGAGCAGACCCAGGCCCTGCAGCGGGAGCTGTCGGACGCCCACCGTCAGCTGCAGGAGCAGGAACGTCCCACCTACTCCGGTCTCGGCGCCCGCATCGAGCAGCTGCTGCGGCTCGCCGAGGAGCAGGCCACCGAGCTCGTCCAGGCCGCCCGGTCCGAGGCCAACGAGATCAAGGCCGCGGCGAAGGTCGACGCCGCCGAGCAGCGCGCCACCGCCGAGAACGACGCCGCCGAACTGCGCGCCAACGCCCAGCGCGAGGGCGACGACATGCGCAACGCGGCCGAGCGCGAGGCCGAGGAGGTGCGCACCTCCGCCCGCCGCGAGGCCGACGAGCTGACCTCCACGACCGAGCGCGAGGTCGCCAAGCTGCGCGCCACCGCCGACCACGAGGTCGCCGAGAAGCGGGCCAGCGCCGAGCGCGAGATCGCCAAGCTGCGCACCACCACCGAGCGCGAGGTCGCGCAGCTGCGCGCGTCCACCAAGCGCGAGCGCGACGAGATCCTCACGACGGCCAAGCGGCAGGCCGACGAGATGCGCGCGCAGGCCCAGCGCATCCTGGAGGAGAGCGAGGCGCAGCGGGCGCAGGCCGAGGCCGAGTTCGAGATCCAGCTGGCCGCCCGCCGCGAGGAGGCCGACCGGCAGGACGCCGAGCGGCACGCCGCCGCGCAGGCCGCCACCCAGAAGCTGGTCGCCGAGGCCGAGCAGCGCGCCGCGTCCGCCGAGCAGCGGGCCGCCAAGGCGACCCAGCAGGCCGAGCAGACCCGGCGCGAGGCCGACTCGCACGCCAAGCAGCTCATGGCCAACGCGCGCAAGAACTCCGACAACGTCATCGCCGAGGCCAAGTCGCAGGCCGAGCAGCTGCTCGCCGAGACCAAGGCCGAGGCCGACCGCGTCCGGACCGCCGCGCAGCGCCAGGTCGACGAGCTGACCCGGCAGCGCGACAGCATCACCAGCCACCTCAACCAGCTGCGCCAGCTCATCGGCGGCGTCGCCCCGGCGATGGGCGGCGAGCCCGAGCTGGCCGCGCCGCCGGAGAAGGCCGCCATCCCGGCCGCCGAGCCGAAGCCGGCCCCGGCGCAGCAGGCCCAGCCGAAGCCGCAGCAGCCCGCCCAGCCTGCCGGCAAGGCGGCGCCCGCCAAGCAGGCCCAGGCCAAGAAGTCCGACGAGGACGACGAGGACTGGTGGCAGGAGTGACCCGCCGGGCCGGCTGACGGCCCGGCGGCGTGCGACGGAGAGCCTGGAGGCGGAAACGTCTCCGGGCTTTCCGGCGTCTACACCGGTAGCGCGTGGTCGGCGGCCCTCCGTCCGGACCCGTGACCGACCAACGGCAGGACGGCGAAGGAGAGCGGCGTGGCCGACGACACCCCCGACGAGGACCGGCCGGCGGCGGCGCCCGGGAAGGGGCGCACCGGCACCGCCGGCAAGGTTCCCGAGCCCGCGCCGCCCGCCGACCGGACGGAGAACGACGCGGAGGCCGCGGAGGCCGCGGCGCCCAGCGGCGCGCTCGATCCGGAAGCGGCCGAGACCGAACCCGCCGGCGAGCTCGACCCGGCGACCGGCGGGCCGCGGACGCGCCCGGCGCCGCCGGACGGCTGGTCACCGGCGCCCCCCGCGGGCGAGGCGACCGGCACGAAGGCGGCGGGGTCATCAGCGCCCGCCCCGACGGCACCGGGCGCGGCGGCGCCGGACCCGGAGGCGCCGGACCCGGCGCACGACGTGGAGCAGCGCCGCCGGGAGGCCGGCGTGAACCCGCTGTTCCCGTTCGGCCGGCCCGGCCAGCCGCTCGGCCGCGCCCACCCGTTCGTGTTCGGGTTCACCGCCGCGCTCGGCGTGATCACCGCGTGGATGCTGGTGAAGGCCGCCACGAACGCCAAGTCGGTGCTCGTGATGATCGTGGTGGCGATGTTCCTCGCGGTCGGCCTCAACCCGGCGGTCGAGCGGCTGCGCCGGCTCGGGCTGCCGCGCGGCGCCGCGGTCGGCACGGTGTTCCTGATCGTGATCCTGTTCTTCGCGGGGTTCGTCGCCTCGCTCGTCCAGCCCGTCACCGAGCAGGTGACCGAGCTGCGGCACAACATCCCCGAATTCGTCGACCAGCTGCAGAACAACAAGACGCTGGCCGACTGGGACAAGCGCTACGGGCTGCTCGACCGCGCGGAGAAGGCCGTCAACAGCCCGGGCTTCCAGAACGGGCTCACCGACACCGCCACCGGCATCGGCAAGGTCGCGATCAACGGGGTCTTCCAGACCCTCACGATCCTGATCCTGACGCTCTACTTCATGAGCTCGCTGCCGCAGATCAAGACGTTCTTCTACCAGCTCGCGCCGCGCACGCGCCGGGCCCGCGTCGCGCTGCTCGGCGACGAGATCCTGGACCGGATCGGCGGGTACGTCGCCGGCCAGTTCACGATCGCGTTCATCGCGGGGCTGTCCTCCTACATCTTCCTGTCGATCCTCGGGGTGAAGTACGCGCTGGCGCTCGCGCTGATCGTCGCGGTGACCGACCTCGTCCCGCTCATCGGCGCGACGATCGGCGCGGTGATCGTCTGCCTGGTCGCGTTCCTGACCGGCACCACCGCCGACCTCATCGCCTGCGTGGTGTTCTACGTCATCTACCAGCAGGTCGAGAACTACCTGGTGTACCCGCGGGTGATGAAGCGGACGGTCGACGTCCAGCCCGCGGTGACGATCGTCGCGGCGCTGGTCGGCGCGGCGCTGCTCGGCGTGGTCGGCGCGCTGCTGGCGATCCCGACCGCGGCGGCGATCTCGCTGCTGATCCGCGAGGTGGTCCTGCCGAGGCAGGAGACGCTGTAGCGGACGGCGGCGCGGCCGGGTGGGGAGCGGCGGCGCGGGTCAGCGGGTGGTGCGGGCCAGCGCGGCGGCGAACTCGGCGACGGCCTGGTTGAACAGGTCGGGCTGCTCGACGGCGCACAGGTGCCCGGCGCGCGGGATGACGAGCAGCTCGGCGTTCGGCAGGGCGTCGGCCATGGCGCGCGCCTCGTCCTCGGTGGCGATGGCGTCCTCGTCGCCGACCATCACCAGCGCGGGCACCTTCAGGCCCCGCAGCGTCTCGAACGCCTCCGGGCGCCCGGCCATCGCGCGCTGCGCCCACGCGGCGGCCGGCGGAGGCGTCGCCTGGACGAGCCCGCGGACGCGCCCGTAGACGAGGGCGCGCTGCCGGTAGGTGGTCGGCCCGACGAGACCGGGCAGCAGCTCGTCCAGCAGGACCTGGACGGTGCCGTCGCGGTCGATCGCGTCGGCCTGCCGCAGCCGGTTCTCCCGCACCGCGTCGGTGTCGGCGGCGGCGCGGGTGGAGGCGAGGACGACGCCGAGGACCAGGTCGGGGTGGCGGCGGCACAGCGCCATCGCGACGTACCCGCCCATCGACAGGCCGCCGACGACGGCGCGCTGCAGGCCGAGGCGGCGGAACAGGTGCGCGACGTCGTCGGCCATCGCGTCGATCGAGGGTTCGTCGGTGCCGAGCCGCGAGCCGCCGAACCCGCGCAGGTCGGGGGTGACGACGCGGAACCGGGTCGCCAGGCCCTGCCGCTGCTCCAGCCACATCGCCGAGGACAGCGGGAAGGCGTGCAGCAGGACGAGGGGTGTCCCCGAACCGACGTCCCTGGCGTACAGCTGCACGGTCATACAGGTTTCCTCACGTCCGCGTCCCCGAAACGCCGCCGCGGCAACGCGACGGCTAGGTCATCGTTACCCCGTATCGGAGGCGGCGGGGCGGAGTGGCCGCGATCGGCCGCGCGAGTTTACCTGTCCGGTTCGTCCCATTCCGTGGGGAGTGGATACGCGTCCGGGGCGACGTGCCGGACGATCTCGTTCAGCACCGTCCGGACGTAGGGCTCGCCCACCCACAGGTGCTTGGCCTTGTCCACCCCGATCACCTCCGCCTGCGGCGCGCGCTTGAACCGCTCGCGGGCCTCCGCCGGGCGCAGGTAGTCGTCGAACTCCGGGACGAGCGCGACGAGCGGCCGCCCGTCGGCGCCCCAGGCGTCCAGGTCGGCGTCCCCGGCCCGCTTCAGCGGCGGCGACAGCAGGATCGCGCCCTCGACCAGCGGGTCCAGCCCCCAGCGCAGCGCGAGCTCGGTGCCGAACGACCAGCCGAGCAGCCACGGCCGCGGCAGGTCGTGGTACTCGGTATACTCCAGCGCCGCCGCCACGTCGAAGCGCTCGGTCTCGCCCTCGCCGAACTCGCCCTCGCTGGTGCCGCGCGCCGACGTCGTCCCGCGCGTGTTGAACCGCAGGACGGCCAGGCCGGCGAGCGCGGGCAGCCGGAAGGACGCCTTGCGCAGCACGTGGCTGTCCATCATGCCCTCGGCGGTCGGCAGCGGATGCAGGCAGACCAGGGTCGCGGCCGGCGGCCGGTCCGGCGGCAGCGCCAGCTCCCCGACGAGCCGCAGCCCGTCGGAGGTGTGCAGGGTGATCTCCTCGCGCCGCGCCGGCAGCACCGTCGCCGCCCTGATCTCCGCCATCGGACTCCCTCACTCGCTCATGCGGGGCTAGTAGCGGGGCGCGTTCCGGCTCCGCTGGACGCGCGGTCCCCGCCGGGCGCGCGCGTTCCAGCACGGGCTGTGCCAGTGCCGCCGGTCGTCGGTGCCGCCGCGCTCGCCCGCCGGCCACGCGACGACGTGCGGGACGCCCGGCGGGATCTCGTGGTCGCACCCCGGGCAGCGGTACGCCTTCACCGCCGCGGCCCCGGTGACCGACCGGACGATCCATTCGCCGTCCGGTCCGTCCTCCGTCCGCTGCGCCCAGCCGCCGCCCCCGCCGGTCCCGCCGCCTCCGCCGCCCTGTGCGGGCTTTCCGGATACGGCACGGCGGTTCTTGCGGGGGCTCATGCGCCCAGGATATTCAGCCGCGGATGTTCAGCGGAGCGGGCGGCCGGCGGTGACATGCTCGGTCAGCAGCGGGACGGGCGCCAGGGCCGGTTCGCGCGTCTCGGCGTACAGGGCGCGCAGGACGGCGTCGGCGCGGTCGATGCCGAGGCGGTCCAGGTCGGCGATCGGGCCGGTCGGGTAGCCGCAGCCGAGCGTCATCGCGGCGTCGATCGAATCGGGGTCGGCGTATCCGGCGCCGAGCATCGCGGCGGCGTCGTTGAGGTAGGGGAAGCGCAGCGCGTCCACGATGAACCCGGCGCGGGCGCGGCAGCGGACGGCGGTCAGGCCGAGCCGCCCGGCCAGGTCGGCGGCGCGGTCGGCGACGCCGGGGCCGGTCGCGACGGTCTCCGCGATCTCGGCGAGGGCGCCCGCCCCGTCCGTCGACGGCAGGTCCGGCAGGTGCAGGCCGACGACGTCGGCGGGCCGCCCGCTCGCCACGGCCTGCTCGACCACCGGGACGGTCGCGGACGTGACGGCGAGGACCGCGTCCGGCCCGGCGGCCTGCGCGGCGAGCGCGAGCAGCTCGCGCCCGGCGGCGGCGTCGCCGGACGCTTCGACGACCAGGTCGCAGCCGGCGAGGCCGGCGGCGCTGTCGCGGACCTGCGCGCCCGCGCGGTCGCACAGCGCGGCGAACGCGTCCGCGAGGGCGCCGACGCCGAGGATCCCGACGACGGGCGCGGGACCGTCCGGCGCCGTCGGCGTTTCCTTCTCGGGTGCGCCGTGGTCGTAGAAGCCGCGGCCGGTCTTGCGGCCGAGCAGGCCCGCGGTGACCAGCTCGCGGAGCAGCGGGGACGGGGCGTGCCGCCGGTCGCGCGTCTCGGCGTGGATCGCCTCCAGCACCTCCAGGCAGGTGTCGAGGCCGATCAGGTCCATCAGGGTGAACGGGCCCATCGGCAGCCCGGCGCCCTTGGTCATCGCGGTGTCGATGTCGTCGCGGGTCGCATGCCCGGACTCCAGCATCCCGGCGGCCTGGTTGAGGTAGCCGAACAGCAGCCGGTTCGCGACGAACCCGGCGCGGTCGCCGATGGTGACGGGCGTCTTGCCGAGGTCCTTCACCAGCGCCGCGACCCGGTCCACGGCCGCCGGCTCGGTGAGCACCGTGCGGATGACCTCGACCAGCTTCATGACCGGCGCCGGATTGAAGAAGTGCACCCCGACGATCTTGGTGGGGCGGTTCGTGGTGACCGCGATGTCGGTCACCGACAGCGACGAGGTGTTGGTGGCCAGCACCGCGTCGGCGCGGCACACCTCGTCCAGCGTCGCGAACACCTTGCGCTTGAGGTCGAGGCGCTCCGGCACCGCCTCGATGACCAGGTCGCAGTCGCCGAGGTCCGCGAAGTCGGTGGACAGCGCGACGCGGCCGAGGATCTCGCGCTGCGCGTCCTCGGTGAGCCTGCCGCGCTTCACCGCGCGTCCCGTGGACTTCTCCAGATGGCCGCGGCCGCGCTCCAGCGCGTCCTGGTTCACCTCGACGCCGACGACCGCCAGGCCGCCGCGCGCCAGCACCTCGGCGATGCCCGCGCCCATGGTGCCCAGTCCGACGACCCCGACCCTGCTGAACGAACCACCAGTCATGCACGGCAGTCTCCCAGAGCGCCGGGGACCGCCGGATGCCGGGTACGGCCGGGTCTGGTGCCGGGTAGGGCCGGGCCCGGTGCCGGGGTACGGCCGGGTCTGGTGCCGGGTAGGGCCGGGCCCGGTGCCGGGGTACGGCCGGGTCCGGTGCCGGGGTACGGCCGGGTCCGGTGCCGGGGTACGGCCGGGTCCGGTGCCGGGTACGACCGGAAGGTGCGCTTCGGAATCTTCCTGCTCGCCGCCCGCTATCCCGGTCAGGGCGACGCCGCCGCCCTGACTCGCACGGTCGAGGCCGCCGTCGCCGCCGAGAAGGCCGGATTCGACGACGTGTGGCTGGCCGAGCACCATTTCATGTCGTACGGCGTCATCCCTTCCGCGCCGCTGATGGCCGGTCACCTTCTGGCCTCGACCCGCCGGATCCATGTCGGGACGGCCGTCAGCGTCCTTTCCAACCAGCACCCCGTCGCACTCGCGGAACAGGCGGCGATGCTGTCACTGCTTTCCGGCGGACGTTTCCGCCTGGGCGTCGGACGCGGCGGCCCCTGGCGGGATCTGGAGGTGTTCGGAACGGGGCTCCGCCGTTACGAGGAGGGCTTCGCCGAATCACTCGACCTGCTGCTCGCATGGCTGGGATCGGAACGGCTCGGCTGGCGGGGCGAGCATTTCTCGTTCCGCGAAGTTCCGGTCGTGCCGCGGCCGGTCGTGCCGCCACCGGTTTCGGTGGCCTGCACCTCTCCGGCCACCGAGGCCATCGCCGCGGAACGCGGGCTGCCGATGCTTCTGGGAATGCACGTCGGCGACGCGGAGAAGGCCGCCGCCGTCGAACGCCACGGCCTCCCGGATCTGCCGCACATCTCCACGCACCTCGCGCAGGTCGCCGACACCCGCGAGCAGGCCGTCCGGACCCTGCTGGCCGAGATGCCGCGCTGGCTCGGCCCCGGCCTCGACGGATACGTGCCCGTGGACGGCCGTCCCCGCCCGTCCCGCGACCCCGTCGCCTACACCCGCCACCTGTGCGACCTGCATCCCGTCGGCTCCCCCGACGACTGCGCCGCGTCGCTCGCCGCGACCGCCGAACGCACCGGGATCCGTCATCTGATCCTGCTGGTCGAGGCCGCCGGATCGCACCGAGCGACCCTCGACAACATCACCCGGCTGGGCGAACAGGTACTCCCGAAAGTCCGCGCCGCAGTGCGATTCAGCAGTCGCGGAGTTCGGGGGACTGATTGAGGATCTGCTCGCGCGCCGTGACGAACGTGCGGTACGCCGCCGAATCGGCGGACGGGAAGACCGCGACGCGATGGCAGTTCTGGAACGCCAGTTTCATTCCGAAGTAGCGTTCCAGCGCCCCGCGCATGGCGTCGCTCGCCAGCACGCGCAGCAACTGGCCGCGGGCCCGCTCGTCCGGCGGCGGCGTCAGGTTGTCGGCGAACTCGCCGCCGTCCACCTGCAGCCGCGCCACCAGGCCGCTGATCATTTCCCAGGCGTACGGGAGGGACGTCCTGACGCACTCGACGAACTCCTTGTCGCCGACCTCGCCCTGCCGGGCCGTCTCCAGGAGTTCCGGGGTCACGTCGAGAGACATTGCGGGGGTCCTTTCGCAGACGGATGACACCCACCACCCGCGACGCTAATCACGGCGTCCCGACAATTCCAGGCTTGACAGCGACCCTTACTTGCGCCATGCGGCGCGCGGAACGGTCAGCCGGCCGGGGCCGCTCCGCGCCGCCGGGACGGCCGCCGCACCGGGCGCGAGACCTGCTGCAGCCGCTCGTCCCAGAACGCGCGCGCCCGCCGCACCCGCACGGCGTTCCGCGCCGCGCGCGCCTCCGCCTGCCGCTCGCGGACCCGCTCCTGCATGACCGAGTACATGATCTCGTTGTGGAACACGGCCCCTCCTCCGTCTCGGGCCGTTGCGACGACCCGACATCCAAGAGACTCGTCCTAAGACCCCCGCCCCTGCATCGGGACGACTCCCTATATAGGGCCACTTCGGCGCCTTAGCCGCGTTAGGCGTGCTTATGCGGGTCGCGCGGACGTCCTAGGCCGCTGGCAGAATGCGGCGCCATGGACGATCCGCTGGCGGGGTTGGGCGACGTCGACTGGGCCGGGCTCAGCCACGCCTACGGGCCGGCGGACGATGTGCCGGCGAACCTGCTTGCCCTCCGCGTCCCGGACGAGGAGGAGCGCCTCACCGCCTTGTACGAGTTGCACGCGAGCATCTACCACCAGGGCAACCGCTACGAGGCGTCCGCGCACGCGGTGCCGTTCCTGCTGGCCCTCGCCGCCGACCCGGTGACTCCCGGCCGCGACGACCTGATGTACCTGGCCACCGGGATGGCCATCGGCCACGACGAAGCGCACCTGCCGTCCGGCGTCGGCATCGAGGACTGGCGGCGCGAGGTGGCCCGGATGCGCGCCGCCGACCCCGCCGACGAGGAACGCCGGCTGGACGCCTGGGTCGAGGAGGCCGCCGGCCCCGGCGAACGCGCCTCCAGGAAGCGGCAGCGCGAACTCCTCGACGCCGGCGCCGTCCTGAGCAACGCCGAAGCCGAACTGGCCGCCTACGACGCCGTCCGAGCCGGGCTGCCCGCCGTCCGCGGCCTGCTCACCGACGGCGACGCGTCCGTCCGGGCGGCGGCCGCCTACACGCTCGGCTGGTTCCCCGAGGAGGCCGCCGCCTCGGTTCCGGCGCTGCGGACGCTGCTCGGCGCCGAGACCGACCCCGCCGTCACCGCCAACGCGCTCGTCTCCGCCGGCCTGCTGGACGACCGGGACCTGATCCCCCGGCTCCGCGAGCACCTGGCGGGCGCCGAGCCGCTCCCCCGCTGGGCCGCCGCCGTCGCCCTGCTGCGCCTCGGCGTCGCGGAACCACCGGTCATCGCCGAACTCGCCGAACTCGCCGAACTCGCCGCCACGAGCATCACCCCGCCCGGAACGCCCGGTACGCCGGTCGCCTTCCTCAACGGGGATCTCCGCCTCTACTCCGCTACCTGCCTCGCCGCGATGGACGACGCCCCACCCGAAGCCGCCGACGCCGTCCTCGACGGACTGTCCCGCACGTCCGACGACGCGTCCTTCCCGATGGCCGCCGCCGCGCTCAAGCTGGCGTTCGGCGCCCCGCCCGGCCCGTCCTTGCCGCTGCCGCCGTTCGCCGAGCTCACGCCCGTCCAGCAGCGGACCGTCCGCACCATCGCCGAGCTCGCACCCGGGACGTGGGACTGGGTGAACCTCTGGGAGATCCTGCGAGAGTGGGGCCTGCCCACCGACCGCGACGCCTGCCGCACGTATGCGGGTCTCGCATGACGGTCACGCGGGGTTCACGGCGGAACTAAGGTTGGGCAGCGTGCGTCTCGTTATCGCCCGCTGCAGCGTCGACTACGCCGGCAAGCTCACCGCCCACCTGCCCATGGCCCCCAGGCTCGTCCTGATCAAGGCGGACGGCAGCGTGAGCATCCATGCCGACGACCGCGCCTACAAGCCGCTGAACTGGATGAACCCGCCGTGCTCCCTGCGTGAGGAGCCGTTCGAGGAGAACGGCGCCATCGCCCGCTGGACGGTCACGCACGGCAAGTCGGGCGAGCGGCTGATCCTCACCATCGAGGAGATCATCCACGACACCAGCCATGAGCTGGGCCTGGACCCGGGCCTGCGGAAGGACGGTGTCGAGGCGCACCTGCAGGAACTGCTCGCCGAGCACATCACCACGCTCGGCGAGGGCTGGTCGCTGATCCGCCGCGAGTACCCGACCGCGATCGGCCCCGTCGACATCCTGTGCCGCGACTCCGACAGCGCCACCGTCGCCGTCGAGATCAAGCGGCGCGGCGAGATCGACGGCGTCGAGCAGCTCACCCGGTACCTGGAACTGCTGAACCGCGACCCCCACCTGGCGCCGGTCCGCGGCATCTTCGCCGCGCAGGAGATCAAGCCCCAGGCGCGGGTCCTCGCCCTCGACCGCGGCATCGGCTGCGTCACCCTCGACTACGACGCCCTCCGCGGCATCGAACACGAGGGCACCCTTTTCTGAGCCCGTCGCCACATCGCGGCGAAAGCCCGGCGAGGCGTTGGTTCTCCGGGCTAGCGCGGCGATTCTTCTGTGGCTCCATATCCGCAGAGCCGAGGCTTTGTTCTTGACCTTGACCTTGGCCTTGGCTGGACTGCGGGGTGAACTGGTCGGCTCGGATTCGACATTCTTTAAGGCAATATTCGACTTGGGTTCGAGGTCAAGAAGGGTGTTCGGGTGGTGGGGTGGCGCTGCGTACGGGGCCGCCTCTCAAAAGTCAAGGGCGCCTTCGGCGTCGCTTCGCGATGGACTTCGTCCACCCTTGACTTTCGAGCCTCTGCGGCCCCTAAGGCAGCGCAAACGGGCAGGCTCCGCCTGCCCCGCCCGGACGCGCCACCCCACCACCCCCTTCCGCACGCGTGCTCGCAAATCCCCACAAAACGGCATTCCCCAGATCCGGTCGAAGGTGATCAGAATCGAGAAGGTATACCTAGCCATACCTTTCTCCGAAGCATCGAAATAAAGGCCCGTCGAGCCGACATTTGTCGGCCACGTAGGGTATGCTTTATCTATGCAATCAGTGACGGTCGACCTGGAGGGCGCGTCTACCATGCAATTGGTGGACGCGGTCTCGGTGATCGCTGCTGAACTCGCCCAGCGAGAAGCCCCGGAGTCGGCGGCGGCGTGCCTGGAACTCACCGAGACTCTGGCCGCTGCAGCCGATATGCAGGAAAGCGCACTCGCCGGTTTCATCCGCCGCGTCGACACCACCGGCGAACAGAAGCGCTGGGGATATCCCTCCACCCGGGCATGGCTACGGTCTCGGTTGGGCATGCGGGAGAACCGCACCACCGAGCGCCTCATCCTGGCCCGCCAGCGGCACCGCCTCCCGAAAGTCGCCGAACGCCTCGCCTCTGGGGAGCTGTCCTACGGCTATGCGGCCACGGTCGCGCAGAGTGTGGCCCGCTTGGAGGACACCGACTGCGCCGAAGCCGAGACGACCCTGCTGGGGTTCGTCGACCAAGGCTTCTCAGCGGCGAAGATGGGAGTGTTCGGCCGCCGCATCTGCGACGTCATCGCCGAACGCGACGGCACCGAGGCCGCACCCGGCGAGGACGCCAAGCGCGGCTACGCCAAGTCGTGGATCACCAGCACCGGTTCGCTGGATGGTGGCCGCTACATCAAGGGATGGTTGAACGCCGAGGACGCCGCGATCTGGGACGGCACGCTTGCCCCGCTGGCCAAGCCGGCCGGGCCCGAGGACCACCGTGACGTGGGTGAGCGGACGGCGGCGGCGTTGTCCAGTGTGCTGTCGGGTGGGCACAAGGCCACCAAGGTCACCGTCATCTGCGACCTCGAGACCTTGACCGGCGGCAACGCCCCCGCCCGCCTGACCGACGGGACACCGATCCCTGCCGCCCAAGCCCGCCGCATCGCCCTATCAGCCGGAGTCTCACCCCTCCTGCTCGGACGCGGGCACACACCGCTGTATCTCGGCTACCGGGAGCGGTTCGCCAGCGCCGCCCAACGACAGGTGCTGGAGACGCTGTATCCGAGCTGCGCGGTACGGGAGTGCGAGATCCCCGGGACGTTGTGCGAGGTCGACCACGTCAACGGCTGGGCCCTCGGCAACTCACCCACCGACATCGACCAGCTCGCACTGACCTGCGGATGGCACAACCGCTTCAAACACGCCAGCCCGAACCAGATCGGGATCAGTAAAGATCCCGACGGGCGGTACGTCTACCGGTTGCTGCCACCGCCGGGCGCCCGATCAAGATCCAGATTCCGGACGGGTAGCGGGCCACCGGGGGCGTTCGGCCCACCCGACACCACCGCCAACTGGGCCGCGTAACCGGCCCCCCACCCCCACGCCACCGGTTCGCCCGAATCCCACCCGGATCTCGGGCGAACCGGCATGCCCACATCACCCCGGCAGCCGCTCCCTGCACCGACACCGGCCCCAGCCGTCCCCTCGGCGAGGTCGACACGCGCAGCGGCAGCTAACTCGTGCCATCGTCAGCCGCTCGGCGTTCTGCTCGCCCGCTCCTTGGTCCGCTGGTTCGGGGGCGGTGGGGTGGCGCGACCAGGCGGGGCAGGCGGAGCCTGCCCCTAAGCGCTGCCTCAGGGGCCGCAGAGGCTCCAAAGTCAAGGGTGGACGAAGTCCATCGCGAAGCGACGCCGAAGGCGCCCTTGACTTTGGAGGGGCGGCCCCGTACGCCAGCGCCACCCCACCGCACGGCCGACCCCTCCGCCAACACCCTTGGACCCCGTCCCGAGTGCCTGACGTCGCCCCACGCCCACCGCGGATGCCTCACCTGCCGCCCCGAACACCCAATCCGGGCCGGGGCAGGTAAGGACGGCGCGGTCAGTTTCCCGCGCCGAGGTTGTCCATGTATGCGGACGGATACCGGTCGCCGCGGGCCGCGCCCGCCGGGACCGCCTTCTCGATCTCGGCAAGGTCGTCCGCGGTGAGGGCCAGGTCCGCTGCGGGCAGTGCTTCGGCCAGGCGGCCGCGGGTGCGGGCGCCGACGAGGGGGACGATGTCGTGGCCCTGCGATGCCACCCAGGCGATGGCCAGTTGCGCGGCGGTGCATCCCTTGGGCTCGGCGACGCGGCGCAGGGAGTCGGTGAGGGCGAGGTTGTGTTCGATGTTGCCAGGGGCGAAGCGGGGGCTGGAGGCGCGGCTGTCGCCGGGGCCGGGGGCGGTCCAGTGGCCGGAGAGGAGGCCGCGGCCGAGGACGCCGTAGGCGGTCAGGCCGATGCCGAGTTCCCGCAGCGTGGGCAGGACGTCGGCCTCGACCGCGCGGGAGATCGGCGAGTACTCGATCTGCAGGTCGGAGACCGGGTGGACGGCGTGGGCCCGGCGGATGGTGGCCGCGTCGACCTCGGAGAGCCCGAGGTGCCGGACGTATCCTGCCTCGATCATTTCCTTGATCGCGCCTACCGTGTCCTCGATCGGTACGGCCGGGTCCAGCCGGGCGGGGCGGTAGATGTCGATGTGGTCGGTGCCGAGGCGGGTCAGGGAGTGGCCGAGGAAGTTCTTCACCGCCTCGGGACGGCCGTCGTATCCGCCGAATCCGGGGCCCGGGCCGGACAGCAGGCCGAACTTGACGCTCAGCATGTAGCCGTCGCGGTCCCGGCCGCGCAGCGCTTCGGCGAGCAGCAGCTCGTTGTGGCCCATGGCGTAGAAGTCGCCGGTGTCGATCAGCGTGACGCCGGCCTCCAGCGCGGCGTGCACGGTGGCGATGCTCTCCGTGCGGTCGGCGGCGCCGTAGGCACCTGACATGCTCATCGCTCCCAGGCCCAGTGCGGAGACGGACGGTCCGGTGCGGCCCAGGGTTCGCTTCTGCATCGTGTTCCCCCTTGTCGTCGCGTTCTCGCCCAACTCTGCGGCGGGGCCGGGACGGGCGGGAGAGGAGCGTTCGTCGTGGGAGAGCCGCTCCCTGGATGGGCGGCCGGCCGCGAGGGACGATGGAGGCATGGAACGTGAGCAGCTCGCCGATTTCCTGCGTCGCCGCCGCGAGGCGATCCGGCCGGGCGAGGTGGGCCTGGCCGATGGTCCTCGCCGCCGCATCGCCGGCCTGCGCCGGGAGGAGGTGGCGATGCTGGCCGGCGTTTCGGTGGATTACGTCGTCCGCCTTGAGCAGGGCCGCAGCAGCCGGCCCTCGCCGCAGCTGCTCGGCGCGCTGGCCCGCGCGTTGCGCCTGTCCGACGACGAGCGCGACCATCTGTTCCACCTGTCCGGCCATCGGCCGCCGCCGTCGGACGCGGTGGCCGGCCTGGCCCGCGCCGGGCTGGTGCACATGCTCGACCTGCTCAGCGATACCCCGGCGCTGGTGATGTCCGATCTGGGCGAGGTCCTGGCGCAGAACCGGGCGGCCGTGCTGTTGACCGGCGACCACACCCGTTTCACCGGCGACCGCCGCTACGTCGCCTATCGCTGGTTCACCGAACCCGCCGCCCGCGCCGTCTCCCTGCCCGACGAGCACGACCACTACTCCCGGCAGCTGGTGGCCGACCTGCGCGCGGTCGCCGGGCGCCGCGCCGGTGACGGCGCCGTCACCGGGCTGGTCGGCCGCCTGCGGTCCGCCAGCGCCGAGTTCCGGGGCCTGTGGGCCGAGCACGAGGTCGCGGTCCGCCGCGCCGACCGCAAGACCATGCTGCACCCGCGCGTCGGCCCTCTGCTGTTGAACTGCGAGACGCTGGTGACGCCCGACCAGCGCCAGCAGCTGCTGGTGCTCAGCCCGGCGGACGCCGAGACCCGCGAGCGGCTGGATCTGCTGCGGGTGCTCGGCATCGAGGAGTTCCCGACGGGGGACGCGCCCGTGCCGGAGGGCCGCGAGAGCGCGTGACCGCGCCGGATGTCGGACGGGGCGGGCATCATGGCGGGCATGACCTTCCAAGCGAGCGGCGCCTTCGACATCGACGCGTGGGAAGCCGAGAAGCCGTACGACGAGCAGGCCGGCAACAAGCTGACCCGGGTGCACGTCCGCAAGACGTTCCACGGCGATCTCGTCGGGACGAGCAGCAGCGAGCTGATCACGGTGGAGTCGGCGGCCGGGCCGGTGGCGTACGTGGGGATCGAGCACGTCCAGGGCATCCTGCACGGCCGGGAGGGGACGTTCGTGCTGCAGCACAGCGCGGGCACCGAGGACGGGACGCCCGGCACGCAGTGGCTGCGCTGGCTGATCGTGCCGACGTCCGGGACCGGGGAGCTGGCGGGGATCCGCGGCGTCGGGCAGATCACGGTGTCCGGCGAAGGGCGCCACACCTGGACGCTGGAGTACACGCTCGGCTGACCGCGCGGGCCCGGCCGGTAATCTTTCGGCCATGCCCCCGGTCAGTACCGACGCCACCCGTGAGCGGATCATCGACGCCGCCGAGGCGTGCTTCTCCCGGTTCGGCGTGGCCAAGACCACGGTGGAGGACATCGCGGCGGCGGCGAAGCTGTCGCGGGCGACGGTGTACCGGGCGGTCAGCGGCGGGCGGGACGAGCTGATCCTCGCGGTCGTGGTGCGCGACCTGCACCGGTTCCTGGACCGGCTCGCGGTGCGGCTGCGCAGCGAGCGGTCGGTGCCGGAGGCGATCGTCGAGGGCACGATGGACGCGGTGGAGTACGTCCGCGACGAGCCGGCGATCGCGCATTTCCTGGTGCCGGAGGCGGCGGGGCACATGCAGGCGGCGGTGGCGGGCGCGGCGGAGCACGTGCTGGCGCTGTGCTGCGACTACGTGCGGCCCTACTTCGAGCAGGCGCAGCGGCAGCGGACGCTGCGTCCCGACATCGAGGTGGAGGGGACGGTGGAGTTCCTGTTCCGGATCATCACGTCCCTGATCGTGATGGACCGGCGGCGCGAGCCCGACGAGTTGCGCCGCTTCCTGCGCACCTACGTGGTGCCGGGCATCGTGGGACCGTGACGCGTCCGGACTGACGAGACGGTAGCTTTCAAGGATCGGACGGGGCGGCTGACCGGAAGGGGTCGGGGCGATGGTTGCGGACTTCACGAGGCGGAGTCGGTCGGCGGTGCGGCCGAGCCCGGTGTTCCTCGTGATCGTGGCGGCCGCCGTCGTCTGCGGGCTGATCGCCTGGCGGTACGGGGACAACCCCGCCAAGCAGGCGCGGATCGCGCTGTTCGGGTTCGTGATCGCGGCGTGGATGGTGTCGCTGTGCGTGCACGAGTTCGGGCACGCCTACATCGCGTACCGGTCCGGGGACCGCAGCGTGGTCGCCAAGGGGTACCTGACGCTGAACCCGGCGAAGTACTCCGACGTGCTGCTCAGCTTCCTGATCCCGGTGGTGTTCATCCTGCTCGGCGGGATCGGCCTGCCGGGCGGTGCGGTGTGGATCGAGCGGCACCGGATCCCGGGGCGGCTGCGGCACAGCCTGGTGTCGGCGGCGGGCCCGCTGTCGAACGCCATCTTCGCGATCATGCTCGCGGTGATCTACAAGAACTTCGCCGCGCAGGGCCACGGGGTGTTCTGGCTGGGCCTGGCGTTCCTGGCGTTCCTGCAGGTCACCGCGGCGCTGCTGAACCTGCTGCCGATCCCCGGGCTGGACGGGTTCGGCATCGTCGAGCCGTACCTGCCGCGCCGTTTCGTCGACCAGGTCAGCGGTTACGGCGGCTACGTGTTCCTGGTGCTGATCGCGCTGCTGTGGATCGAGCCGGTCAACCGGGGCTTCTTCCACCTGATCTACCACATCACCGACGCGCTCGGGATCGGCGCCCTTCCCATCGAGGCGGGCCACTCGCTCTTCATGTTCTGGCAGAGCTGAGGCCGCCTCGCCCACGGCCGCCTACGGCTCCTCGTCGGGCTCCGCGCGGCCGGTGTGGCGGCAGCCCGCGAGGTGGCGGACGATCCGCCGGAGCTGCTCGGTGTAGCGCTCCCGGAACTCCGGTGAGTCGGGGCTGAGCCCGTACACCCGGTGGACCATCTGGGGCAGCACGACGGGCGCGGCCACCGACGCCATCATCACCATCATCACCGCGGCGGGGTCGAGGTCGTCCGCCAGTTCCCCCTCGGCCTGCCGGCGTTCCAGTTCCGAGAGGTCCTCGCGTTCCGTCGGCGGCCGGTCGGCGGGCGGGTCCTCGGTGAGCCCGCGCCAGGCGGACAGCCGGGTGCCGCGCGGGTCGTCGAAGGCGTGCCGCAGGTAGCGGGCCACGACCTCGTCGAGGCCGACGGCGGGGTCGTTGATCGCGGCCTCGAGCTCCTGCCAGCTGCGGCCGAGCTCGCGGTACAGGCCCTGCTTGCCGCCGAAGTAGTAGTTGATCAGCTGCTTGTTCACCCCGGCGCGGTCGGCGATGTCCTGCACCCGGGCGCCCGCGTAGCCCTTGGCCGCGAACTCCTCCATGGCCGCGTCGAGCAGCAGCCGCCGCGAACGCTCGGCGTCGAGCTTGCGTTCGCCGGGGGCGGGCGCGCGCCGCGGCCGCCTCGTCTCCTCCGTCACCCGGCTCATGCTACCGCCCGGCTGACGTCGTCATACACCCGGCTGGTTGACGCCTTCATCCATTTGGTTGAAGATGGGTGCGCGCCACCACCCCGCGCACCACCATCCGGAACCCACCCGAAAGAGAACGAACGATGATCCTTGTCACCGGAGCCACCGGGAACGTCGGCCGCCATCTCGTCGGCGAGCTGCTCTGCGCGGACGCCAAGGTCCGCGCGCTGACCCGCGACCCGGCCACCGCGCGGCTGCCCCGCGAGGCCGAGGTCGCCCGCACCGACGAGATGCCCCTGGACGGCGTCACGTCGCTCTTCCTCAACCCGGCCGTGTTCTGGAACGGCCTCGGCGACCTGCTGGAGCGCGCCCGCGACCACGGCGTCCGGCGCGTGGTCCTGCTGTCGTCGGCCGCCGCGCTGGACGACGACCCCCGCAACGTGGTCGGCGCCCACCACCTGGAGATCGAGCGGGCGATCGAGGAGACCGGCCTGGAGTGGACGTTCGTGCGCCCGGGCGAGTTCGCGACCAACGCGCTGGCCTGGGCGGAGACGATCCGCGCGGGCGAGCCGGTGCGCGAGCCGTACGCCGCCGCCCGCACCGCGCCGATCCACGAGCGCGACATCGCCGCGGTCGCCGCCCGCGCCCTGCTGTCGGACGGCCTCGCCGGCGCGAAGCCGGTGCTCAGCGGGCCCGAGGCCCTCACCCACCCGCGGATGGTCGAGATCATCGGCGCCGCCGCCGGGATCCCGGCCCGGTTCGAGGAGATCCCGCCCGAGCAGGCGCGGGCGGAGATGCTCGGCCGCCCGTACATGCGCGAGGGCCTGGTCGACGCGCTCCTGCGCATGCGCGCCGAGGCGGTGGAGCGCGACGTCGAGATCTCCCCGGAGGTCGAGCGCATCACCGGCCGTCCGGCCCGCACGTTCGCCGAGTGGGCCGCGGACCACTTCTGACGGCGGCTCCGCGGCCGCCCCCTTACCCGGAGGCTCCGCGACGTACGGCCGGGCAGGCCCCCGCTCTGCCCGGCCGTACGCGCGTCAGCCGCCGGCGCCCGCCCCAGCACCCGCCCCGGGGCGGCGCTCCTCGTACTGCTTGCGGGCCCAGACGAACCAGTCGCGGCGCATGGCCATGAAGCGCTTGCCGTACTCCATGGTCAGCCGGCCGTTGCCGGTGAGCCCGCCCTCCTCCTCCCACGGGACGACCTCCTCCAGCCGGGCCAGCTCGTCGAGCCGCCCGGAAAGGGCGTCGATCATCCGGTCCAGGTAGCCGAGGGCCTCCTCGCGGTCGAGCTGGTCGAGGAAGAAGACCCGCAGCATGACCTCGTCGCGGCGGTGCGGCTTCGGCTCGGTCTCCACCAGCCAGTGGCGCAGCTCCGCCTGCCCCGCATCGGTGATCGCGTACTCCTTGCGGCCGCGCGGCCCCGCGGCGGAGACCTCGATCAGCCCGGTGTCGGTGAGCTTGCCGAGCTCGCCGTAGAGCTGGCTCTGGGTCGCCTGCCAGACCGTCCCGAGGGATATCTCGAACACCTTCAGCAGGTCGTATCCGCTGGCGCCGTCCAGCTCGGCGATCAGTCCCAGCAGCGCGTGTCGCAGGCTCATACCTTGATTGTGACATGTCGATGTTGACATGTCGAATATGCACGTCTAGATTCTGACCTGTCGAAATTGGAATGTCGCTCCCGATGAGAGGCTCGCGCCATGCTGGTGTACTACGTCCGGACCTTCCTCCCGTGGATCCTGCTCGCCGTCATCAGCGGCTGGAGCGACCAGGCGGGCGCGCTGGCCGGCCTCGCCGCGGCACTCGTGCTGCTCGCCGGCGACCTGCGCAAGGGCAACCGGCTCGAGTCGCTGGTCCTCGAACTGTCCACCATCGTCTTCATGGCGCTGCTGACCGCGCTCGCCTTCGCCGCCCCCCACGCCGCCGTGATGGACTACGGCGCGTCCATGTCGATCGGCTGGCTCGGCCTCACCGCCTGGGGCACCCTCCTCATCGGACGGCCCTTCACCCGGGGCGTCGCCCGCCGCGACGTCGACGCGGAGATCGCCGCGACCGACCTGTTCAAGCGGATCACCACGGTCATCGCCGCCGTCTGGGCCGTCAGCTTCACCGTCATGGCGCTCGTGCTCGCCGACGTCCAGCACACCGCCCCGCACGACACCGCGCTGCTCGTCGGCGTCAAGATCGCCGGCTTCACCATCCCGGCCGTCTTCACCGCCCGCTACCCCGAGATCGCGCAGAAGCGGTACTTCGCCCGCCACGGCATCGACCGCGAGATCGCCCGATGACCGCGCCGACCGAGACCGCCTGGCTGGAGGGGCGCCTCGCCCCCGTCCCGGACGAGATCGACGCCACCGGCCTGGAGGTCACCGGCGCGCTGCCGCCCGAGCTGACCGGCCGCTACTTCCGCAACGGCCCGAACCCGCGGCCCGGCCGTCCGAGCGGCCACTGGTTCACCGGCCCCGGGATGATCCACGGCGTGCGGCTGCGCGGCGGCCGCGCCGAGTGGTACCGCAACCGCTGGGTGCGCACCAGGACGTTCACCGACGAGGGCGCCCGGTTCGTGGGGGACGACGGGACGCTCGACTTCACCGCCGTCCCCGCCAACACCCATGTGGTCCCGCACGGCGACCGGATCCTCGCGCTGGTCGAGATCGGCCTCCCCTACGAGATGACGCCCGAGATCGGCACGGTCGGCCCGTGCGACTTCGGCGGGACGCTGACCACCGCGATGACCGCGCACCCCAAGCGGGACCCGCTGACCGGCGAGTTGCTGTTCTTCGGCTACGGCGTGTTCCCGCCGTACCTGACCTACCACCGGCTGTCGGCGGACGGGTCGCGGGTCGTGGAGAGCCGGGAGATCGAGGTGCCCGGCCCGACGATGATGCACGACTTCGCGATCACCGAGCACCACGTGATCTGGCTCGACCTGCCCGTCGTGTTCGACCTGGACCTGGCGGTGAAGGGCCGCGGCATGCCGTTCCGCTGGGACGACGCCTACGGCGCCCGGCTCGGCGTCATGCCGCGCGACGCGGCGGGCGAGGTCCGCTGGTTCGAGATCGACCCGTGCTACGTCTTCCACGTCGGCAACGCGCACGAGGACGACGCGGGCCGGATCGTGCTGGACGGCGTCCGCTACCGGCCCGAGGAGTTCGCCGCCAGCTGGAAGGAGATCGGCGGTTCGGCGAACCCGGCGCAGGACGCGGCCGACTCCGACACCGCGCACCTGTACCAGTGGACGCTGGATCCCGCGACCGGACGGGTCACCGAAGAGCAACTCGACGACCGCGCCGTGGAGTTCCCGACCCACGACGACGCCCGGACGGGCCTGCGGCACCGGTACCTGTACACGGTGGCAGGGAACGCGGTCGTGAAGTACGACCTGCGCGACGGCTCGTCGTCGGCGCGGGAGTTCGGGGACGGCGCGTCCGTGGGCGAGGCGGTGTTCGTCCCGGCGGAGGGCGCCCGCGCGGAGGACGAGGGCTGGCTGCTGTCGATCGTCTCCGGCGCGTCCTCGGCCGAGCTGCTCGTCCTGGACGCGGCGGACCTGTCACGGACGGCGAGCGTGCGGCTCCCCCGGCGGGTACCTGCGGGTTTCCACGGGAGCTGGATTCCGGACGCGTGACGGGGACACCCGGCCGCCTAGAGTGATTTACTAGCGAGTACCCATCTGCAAGTGAACACTTACCAGGCTCCTCCCGGGAGGTTCCGCATGTCCGTGGCCACGGAGAGCACCGAGACGTTCGCGTCCCTGAACCCGGCCACCGGCGAGGTCGTCGCCGAGCACCCCGTGCACGACGACGCCGCCGTCGCCGCGGCCCTCGGCCGGGCCCGCGAGGCCGCCGGCTGGTGGCGCGCCCTCGGCTGGAAGGAGCGCCGCCTGCGGCTGCTGAACGTCAAGGGCGCGCTCACCCGCAACCTCAACCGGATGGCCGAGCTCATCCACCAGGAGACCGGCAAGCCGGTCCAGGACGCCCAGCTCGAGACGATCATGGCGATCTCGCACCTGGACTGGGCCGCCCGCAACGCCCGCAAGGTGCTCGGGCCGCGCACCGTCTACCCCGGCCTGATGGCGATCAACCAGCGCTGCGAGCTGGAGTACCAGCCGCTCGGCGTGGTCGGCGTCATCGGCCCGTGGAACTACCCGATCTTCACCCCGATGGGCTCCATCGCCTACGCGCTCGCCGCCGGCAACGCCGTGGTGTTCAAGCCGTCGGAGTTCACCCCCGGCGTCGGGCTGCTGCTCGCCGAGCTGGTCGAGGGCGTCGTCCCCGAGCACCCGGTCCTGCAGGTCGTCACCGGCCTCGGCGCGACCGGCGCCGCGCTCGCCGCGTCCCCGGACGTCGACAAGATCGCCTTCACCGGGTCCGGCCGCACCGCCAAGCGGGTGATGGCCGCCTGCGCCGAGAACCTCACCCCGATCGTCGCCGAGTGCGGCGGCAAGGACGCCTGCATCGTCGACTCCGACGCCGACCTCGACGCCGCCGCCGACGCCGCGCTGTGGGGCGCGATGTCCAACGCCGGCCAGACCTGCATCGGCGTCGAGCGGATCTACGTGGTGGACGACGCCTACGACCGCTTCCTCGGCAAGCTCACCGAGAAGGCCAAGGACCTGCGGCCCGGCTTCGACCGCGAGGCCGCCTACGGCCCGATCACCATGCCGGGCCAGCTCGACATCATCGAGCGGCACATCAAGGACGCCCTGGACAAGGGCGGCAAGGCCGTCGTCGGCGGCGCCGAGTCGGTCCGCAAGCCCTACGTCGAGCCGGTGGTGCTCACCGACGTGCCGGACGACTCGTCCGCCGTCTCCGAGGAGACCTTCGGCCCGACGATCACCGTGCACCGCGTCCGGGACCTGGACGAGGCCGTCGAGAAGGCCAACGCGAGCACCTACGGCCTCGCCGGGACGATCTTCTCCGGCAGCCGGTCCCGCGCGATGGACGCCGCCCGCCGGATGCGCTCGGGCATGACGTCCATCAACGCGTTCGCCGCGTTCGCGCAGGTCGCGGCGCTGCCGTTCGGCGGGGTCGGCGAGTCGGGGTTCGGCCGCATCCACGGCGCGGACGGGCTGCGCGAGTTCGCCCGGCCGAAGGCCATCACCCGGCAGCGGTTCGCCACGATGAACCTGACCTCGTTCGGCCGCACCGAGAAGGAGATGGCCCGGGTCCTCGGCCTGATCAACATGATCCACGGCCGCCGCTACAAGCGCTAAGGCCGCGGCGGCGCCCGCCTCGCGGGGGCGCCGCATGAGTAAGGCGCCCGCCTCGCGGGGGCGTCGCGTAGGTGCGGCGCCCGCCGCGTGCGGGCGCCGCTCATACGCCGCCGGGTCAGGCGACGGTGAAGCCGCCGTCCACGGGCAGGATCGTGCCGGTCACGTAGGACGCGCCGACGAGGTAGGCGATCGCCTCGGCGACGTCCTCGGCGGTCCCGACCCGCTTGACCGCCAGGCCCCCGGCGGCCTCGGCGAACTGCGCCTCCCGCCGCCCGTCCGGCAGGAACGACCACCACGGGGTGTCGACCACGCCGGGCGCCACCGCGTTCACCCGGACCGGCGACAGCTCGGCGGCCAGCGGCGACACGATCCGCTCGATCGCCCCGTTCACCGCGGCGAGCGCGGTCGTCCCCGGCAGGCCCGCGCGGGCGGACGCCGCCGACACGAAGGTGATCGAACCGGTCGCCTTCGCATGCCGGATCGCCGACAGGTACGGGAACAGCTTCCCGTCGAACGCGGCCCGGACGTCGGCCAGCTCCGTCTGCCCGATCGGCCCCATGCCCACGGCGCCGGGGCTGAAGGCGAGCACCAGGTGGTCGAACGCGCCGGTGCGCTCGAAGAACGCGGCGACCGCGCGCTCGTCGGTCCCGTCGACCCGTTCCGCGGTCGCGGACTTCACCGCGGCGAACTTCTCCGGGTCCCGGCCGGTGACGGTCACCTCGGCGCCCCGCTCCGCCAGCAGCCCGGCGGTCGCCAGCCCGATCCCGGACGTGCCGCCCATGATCACAACGCGCATCCCGCGCCTCCGCTTCCGAATTTCAAGACGTGACGTCTCGATACTAATTCGAGACTCCGCGTCTTGTAAACTGCCCGGATGGGACGGCCACGCAGCGAGACGGCACGGCGCGCGATCCTCGACGCCGCGATGAGCGGGCTCCAGGAGCACGGCTACGCCGCCCTCACCATGCAGGGCATCGCCGCGGCCGCCGGCGTCGGCAAGCAGACGATCTACCGCTGGTGGCCGTCCAAGGCCGACGTCGTCCTCGACGGCCTGGTGGAGCTGGCCGACGAGCGCATCGCCGTCCCCGACACCGGCTCCCTCCCCGGCGACCTGACCGAGTTCCTCGCCGCGACGTTCCGGCAGCGCGGCCAGCGGCCCGTCCTCATCGGGCTGATGGCCGAGGCGCTGCTCGACCCGGCGTTCGCCAGGGCGTTCCGCGACCGGTTCCTGTTCGCCCGCCGCGCCGCGCTCCGGCAGGTCCTCGACCGCGCCGCCGAGCGCGGCGAGATCGCCGCCGGCATCGACCCCGAGCTGCTGATCGACGTCGTCTACGGCGTGCTGTGGTACCGCCTCATGCTCGACCACGCGCCGCTGGACGAGGCGGCCGGCCGGCAGCTCACCGACCTGCTCGTCCGCACCGTTTCCTGAGGCGGGGACCCGCTCCCCTAAGGCGGCTGAGGCCCTTCACCGCGCGCCCTAAGGCGGCTGAGCCGCAGGCGCGCCGAACTAAGGCGTCCTAAGCCCTGCGAATAGGGCGTCGTCCCGATGTGGCCCCCCACGCCTTAGCGCGAACCTTTAGATGTCGGGCCAGGAAGGCCCGGCGGACACGAGGAGCAGGACATGTTCAGCATGGAGATCAGCAGGGGACTCATCGCCGACCGCGTACGCGAGCGGCAGGCCGAGGCCCGCAACGCGCGCCGCGCCCGGTTCGTCAAGGCGCTCAAGCGCTGACACGCGAACCATCCAGAACCGTCCAGAACCATCCGGAACGAAGGAGCCAGCCATGATTAACTACGAGTTCGCCAAGGTAGCCGGAGAGGACCGGGCGCGCAGGCTGCGGGCCGAGGCCCGCGAGACGCGCCGCGCCGCCCGCCTCGTCAAGGCCCTCAAGCGGTGAGCCCCTCACCCTGTCCCCCACGGCCGACGCCCCCGTCACACGACGGGGGCGTTCTCCTTTCTCCGGGTCGGTCCCACCGACCGAGGAGACCTCAGCGGCCTGCGGGGCGGAGGGGGGTGCGGCCTCGGATGAGGTCGGCGGCGCGCTCGGCGATCGCGATGGTGGGGGCGTTGGTGTTGCCGCGCGGCACCGCCGGCATGACGGAGGCGTCCACGACGCGCAGGCCCTCGACGCCGCGGACGCGCAGCTCGGGGTCGCAGACGGCGTCGTCCGAGCCGCCCATCGCGCAGGTGCTCGTGGGGTGGAACAGCGTGGCGCACTCACGGCGGACGAACGCGGCGACGTCCTCGTCGTCCTGGACCTGCTCGCCGGGCGCGTACTCGCCGCCGACCAGCAGGCCGAGCGGGCCGTCGGCGGCGATCGCGCGGGCCCGCCGGACGCCCGCGACCAGCACGTCCAGGTCGGCCTTGTCCGCGAGGTACGCGGGGTCGATCAGCGGCTTGGCATGCGGGCTGGCGGACCGCAGCGTCAGCGACCCCCGGCTCGCCACGGCGATCGCGGTGACCAGGACCGACAGCAGCCGCCGCGACGGCTCGACCAGCCCCTGGTCGACGAACGGGGTCGGCAGCACGTGGAACTGCAGGTCGGGCGCGGGCAGCCCGTCGACCGTCCGGACGAACCCGCCCGCCTCGGCGAGGTTGGACGCGTACGGGCCGCGCGCGAGCGCGGTGTAGAGCGCGAACGCGCGGGCGTTCGCCAGCTCCCACAGCCCCTTGGTGTGCGGGGTCGCGAACATGACGTTGACGAACGGGTGGTCCTGCAGACCCTGCCCGACCGGGGAGTCGGCGACCACGTCGATGCCGTGCGCGCGCAGGTGGTCCGCGGGGCCGACGCCCGACAGCATCAGCAGCTGCGGGCTGTTCACCGCGCCGCCGGACAGGATCACCTCGGAGCCGGCGCGCGCCTCGACGGTCTCGCCGCGCGCCTCGTACCGGACGCCCGCCGCGCGGCCGTCCTCGATCAGGACGCGGGTGACCAGGGCGTCGGTGACGACGGTCAGGTTGGGCCGCCGCAGCGCCGGACGCAGGTAGCCGGCGGCGGCCGACCAGCGCCTCCCGCGCCGCTGGGTGACCTGGTAGAAGCCGACGCCGTCCTGGTCGGCGCCGTTGAAGTCGGGGTTCGCGGCCAGCCCGGACGCCTTCGCCGACTGCACCCACGCCTGCGTCAGCGGGTGCTTGTAGCGCAGGTCCTCGACGCGCAGCGGGCCGCCGGTGCCGTGGTAGGGGGTCGCGATGCGCTGCTGGTCCTCGGCGCGGCGGAAGTAGGGCAGCAGGTCCTCGTAGCCCCAGCCGTCGCAGCCGTAGGCGTCCCGCCAGGTGTCGTAGTCGTACCGGTTGCCGCGAATGTAGATCATCGCGTTGGTCGACGAGCTGCCGCCGAGGGTGCGGCCGCGCGGCCAGTACACCGCGCGCCCGGCGGCGTGCTCCTGCGGGACGGTCGTGTAGTCCCAGTCGTACGGGCCCTTGATCAGGCTCGCGACCGCCGCCGGGATGTGGATCTCCGGCGCGCCGTCGGGCGGTCCGGCCTCCAGCAGCAGCACCTTCGCCGCCGGGTCCTGCGACAGCCGGGCGGCCAGCACGCAGCCGGCACTGCCCGCACCGACGATCACGTAGTCGTACACGGAACGAACACTACCGAACGGTTTTCCAACGTCACCGGGCCGTCCGGCCCCGGCGGGCGGCGCCGCCCGCGCGGCCCGGCGCTAGTGTGACGGCCATGGCGAAGAACAGGGAGACCCCCGTCGTCCTCTCGCGGATCTACACCCGGACCGGCGACGACGGCAGCACCGCGCTCGGCGACGCGTCCCGGACGAGCAAGACCGACCCGCGCCTGGCCGCCTACGCCGACGTGGAGGAGGCCAACGCCGCGATCGGGGTGGCCCTGACGCTGGGCGATCTGCCCGACGAGCTGAGGGCGCTGCTGACCCGCGTCCAGAACGAGATGTTCGACGTGGGGGCCGACCTGTGCGCGCCGGTGGTGCCCGACCCGGAGTACCCGCCGCTGCGCGTCGACCCGTCCTACATCGAGCGCCTCGAGGCGGCCTGCGACGAGCACAACGCCGCCCTGGAGCCGCTGCGCAGCTTCATCCTGCCCGGCGGCACTCCCGGCGCGGCGCTGCTGCACGTCGCGCGGACGGTGACGCGGCGCGCCGAGCGATCCGCGTGGGCGGCGATCGAGGCGCACGGCGCCGCCCCCGTCGGCGCATCGGGCGGCGGCCCGGAGGCCCCCGAGCGGGGCGTCAACCCGCTCACCGCCGCCTACCTCAACCGGCTGTCGGACCTGCTGTTCATCCTGTGCCGCGTCGCGAACGCCGGCCACGGCGACGTGCTCTGGAAGCCGGGCGGCGAACGCTGAACCGGGGCGGGGTGGGGTTAGCCCCACCCCGGGAACGCCGGTCCGCCTCCTGTCGGCGCGGCCCGCCGCACGGCAGGCTGTCCGGTGACGGGGGTGCGAGGCGAGCGGCGGGGAGAGACGCGACGTGAGGACTCTGGCAGGAGCGGCGGCGCTGGCCGGCTCGGCGGTGCTGGCGGGAGCGGCCGTGACGGGCTGCGGGCTCAGCTTCAGCCGCCACACCGAGGAGCGCTCCTACACCGCGCCGGCCGGCGTCGGCGCGCTGAAGGTGGCGCCGGGCGACGGGTCGGTGCAGATCACCGCCTCCGACTCCCCCGGCATCAAGGTCACCGAGCACCTGCGCTGGTCCAACGACCGCAACAAGCCCCGGCCGCGGCACCGGGTCGACGGGCGGACGCTGTCGCTGTCGGCGAAGTGCGGGAACAGCGTGATCGGCTCCAACCCGTGCCGGATCTCCTACCGGATCCAGGTGCCGCGCGCCGCGGCCGTCGAGGTGCGCGGCGACGCCGGGCCGATCAGGGTCAGCGGCCTGGCCGGGACGGTGCGGCTGCACGCCGACAACGGCTCGGTCACCGCGACCGACCTGCGCACGTCCTCGGCGACGCTCAGCGCGGACTCGGGGAACGTGCGGGTGTCGGGCCGCGCCGACAGTGCCGACCTGCGCACCGACGCCGGGTCGATCACCGCGACCGGCCTGGCGTCCGGCCGGCTGACGGCCCGCTCCGGCGCCGGTTCGATCACGGTCGGCCTGGCCGCGCCGCCGAGCACCGTCCGGGCCACCACCGACAACGGCGATGTCCGGCTGCGGCTGCCCGCCGCCCAGCCCTACGCGATCGCACTGTCCACCGACACCGGCGGCAAGCGGGTCGACCCCGGCATCCACCGGGACCCGGCGTCGCCCCGGCGCATCACGGTCACGACCGGCAGCGGCGCGATCTCGATCAAGCCCGCCTGAGCCGGCCTCGCGGCCTCAGCGGAGCAGGTACGGGCCCTGCCGTTCGGGACGGTACGGGCCCGCGGGAACGGCCGCGACGCGCGCCGCCCCGTTCACCGGGAGCGTGCTGGCGGCCAGCCGCTGCGTCGCGTGGGCGACACCGTCGACGTTGGTGTCGAGCAGCTTGAGGTCGACGTTCTTCATCCGGTCGCACTTGGCGTGGTAGCACGGGTCGTACGCCTTGCCGGCCGTCCCGCCGTACGCCTTGGCCTCCGCCGCCGTCTTGACGCCCTCCGCGCCGGTCTCGATGCCGCCGGACGGGATGCCCTTCTCGACGAACGGCCCGTAGTCCGAGCGGCCGTCGAACGGCGACTGGGTCACCGGCAGGTGCCGCCCGGCGAAGTAGTCCCGGAAGATCTTCTCGATCGCCCCGGACCCGGCCGGCGGGACGGTGCCGGCGTGCGAGGAGTGGTCGCCGTCGTAGACGGCGCGGGTGCCGTTCGGCGAGCCGAGCATGTCGAAGTTCAGGTCCAGCGCGATCTTGCCGCGGTCGGCGGCGCTCAGCGTCCGCACGTAGTGCGCGGACCCCACGAGGCCCTCCTCCTCGGCCCCCCACCAGGCGAAACGCACCCGGTTGCGCAGGTCCGCGGCGGGCAGCTTGCCGATCTTCTCCGCGACCGCCAGCAGCGCCGCCGCGCCCGTCGCGTTGTCGTTGATCCCCGGCCCGTCGGGGACGCTGTCCAGGTGCGCGCCGGCCACCACCACGTTGCCGGCCCGGCCCCGCTTCGTGTCGGCGATGACGTTGCTCGCCGACCGCGTCCCGTGCACGGTGTCGGTCCGCACCCGCAGCTTCAGGCCGCCCTTCTTCGCGGCCCTCGCCAGCTCCGACCCCGCCTTGAAGGACGGGCCCACCACCGGGATCGGCGCGACCTTCTCCACCGTCCCGTTCACCGGGCCCTTCTCGCCCGGCCGGTTGAAGATCACCGCGGCGGCGGCGCCCGCCGCCCGCGCCTTGGCGACCTTCGTGGAGAACCCGCACGTCCCGCGCTGCATCAGCGCGATCGACCCCTTGCGGAAGCCCGCGAAGTCGCCGCTCTCGCAGCCGCTCGTCCCCTCGCCGGACGCGGGGAGGTCCACCGCCGCGACCGGCGCGGTCACATCACCCGCGCCCGAGTACGCGAACGTCACGAAGTCCGTGCCCACCTTGTAGGACGCCTGGGTCGGCGCCGTCCGCGCCAGCGCCGGTGCCGAGCGCTCCCGCCAGTACGGGAACGTGAACCGCTGCACCTTCGGCGTGAACCCGGCCTGCTTCAACCGGCCCGCGACGTACCGGACGGACACCTTGAATCCCTGCCCGCCGACCGCGCGGTTCCCGCCGTTGTAGTCGGCGATCTCCTGGAAGGCGTTCAGGTGCCGCTGGACGTCCTTCAGCGTGACCAGCGCCGCCAGGTCGGGGCCCGCCGGCGCGCCGGACACGGCGGCGGCCTGCGCCCCCGGGACGGCGGCGGCCGACAGCGCCACGGCGGCGCCGGTGAAGAGCTTGCGCACGTGCACTCCTGCGGAGACGGGAACGGAGCTGTGACCAGGGCCGATCATGATCCCGGGGCCCGCCCGCCGCAAGGATCGCCGGAGCGACCCGGCCGTTTCGATACCGCCGCCTTACCGTCCGCACGCCAACCCGCGGCCGATCCGCCGCCCACCCCCGCCGGCGCCCGCGCGCCCGGCACACGCGCCCAGCGCCCGCGCGCCCGGCGCCGCACCGGACGGGTCACTCCGGCGGGTGCACGTCCACCGGGAAACCGGGCGGCGCCGCCTCCAGCCAGGCCAGGAACCCGGTCAGCGCCGCCGCGCCCATCGCCAGCTCCACCACCCGCGCGCCGTCGCGCACCTCGATCACGCTCACGTCCGGCAGCAGCCCGTCCGCCTCGTCCGGTCCCGGCGTCCGCCGGTTGGACACGACGAGGCCCCGGCGGTGGATCACCTGCCGGGGCCTTCTGCGGAAACCGAACACGCGGTGCCAGTGCAGCTCGTCGCCCCGGTACCGGCCGATACCGAGGCGCCACACTCCCGGCGCGGCGTCCGGGCCCGCGCCGTCGCCGGGCATCGTGCGCAGGCTGCACTCCACGGTGCCGCCGCCGCGGACGAACAGCCAGCGGCGCACGGCCATCGTCACGAACACGAGCGCCACCACCAGGACGAACCCGGCGAGCACCCCGCCCGCGTCAAGTGCCAGGTGCCCGCCCACGTCCCCCCGCCGTTCGCTCGATGCGAAAACTAGACCTCGATGCCCGCCGCGCGCAGCCGCGCCCGGGCCCGCCGCTCCGGCGTCGCGTCCTCGCCGTCGCCGGCCAGCGCGCTCTCCAGCGCCTGCCGGGCCTCCTGGACGTCGATCTCGTCGCCGACCTCGGCCTGCTCGGCCAGGATCGCGACCTCGTCGCCGGCGACGGAGAAGAACCCGCTGCCGACCATCGCGCTGACCCGCTCGCCGCCGTCGGCCGGCTCGATGGTCACCACGCTGCCGTCCAGCAGCACGCCCAGCACCGGGGCGTGGCCCGGCAGGATGCCGAGCGAGCCCTCGATGGTCTGCGCGACCACCGTCCTGGCCTCGCCGGACCAGATCTCGCGCTCCGGCGAGACCAGCCCGACCTTCAGGGTTGCCACGTCTCAATCCTCCGAATACTGGAGC